>NZ_JBNJOI010000005.1:0-360469 GCF_050113675.1 Vibrio sp. TRT 21S02 | reverse complement strand
GATGCAGAAATCAAGAATGACCACACCACACACATTAAGCACGATAAACACCTGACGGTGGAGAATGACAGCTTTACCCAGGTAAAAAATGATCAGCACGCCACGATTGGTGCTGAAAGCCGCAGCAAAGTCGGCGCAGATGCCACGGTAAACATCAATGGTTCACTGCATCAAAAAGTTGCAGCAACAACCGCAATAGATTCCAGTGAGGAAGTCCACCTAAAAGGTGGCAACAAAGTCGTGTTAGATGCAGGTAGTGAAATCACCATAAAAGCCGGCGGCGCTTTTGTGAGAGTTGATGCAGCAGGCGTACACCTTGTAGGCCCAGCCATCAACATGAACTCAGGCGGCAGCGCAGGCAGTGGCAGTGGTTACGGCGGCATAGAAGCAGCACTTCCAATGGGGTTAGAAGCGCTGGCTGCGCCAGAGGAGTTGTCTTTATCCGAAATATCAGCCAGTGAAGAGTCTATGAGCCCACTATTAAAAAGCCGTCAAATTTCTGCTCTTAAAGGTCCAGATCCTGTTTGCGAAGTATGTGAAGAAGAGCCTAACAATGAATGATCTACTTAGCACCTTTAATGGCTCAAATATGAGGTTTGATTTAGCAAAAAAAGAGCGGCTATATCTTGTAGTAGATGGCGCACAAGTTGATGAACTAGCAAGAGCTTTATATAGACTAGAAGGTCAAATCGAGCTTGAACCTATATATATGCAACCTCCGCATAATGAGTTACTTAGCGTTTCTCCCTACGTCATTGAAGCCACAAAATACGTCAAAGAGTGGTTTTTCAAATTAAACAAACCTCTGGCTGGTTACTTTATTTCATCAGTTAGCCCACTTGCAGAAATATGTGAGAATTTCAGGAACATCATCACCGCCGAATCACCTTATGGCAGTAGAATTTATATAAAAATGGCAAATGCTGAATGTGCATGGGTATTTTACTCAACTCAATCCCCTCAATTTTGGGTTCATACTGCTAAAGTATGGATAGCAACTCGTAGAGGGTGGCAATATCTGGAATCTCCCTTTTCTGAACTCCCTCCCTATGAAAAAGAGCTAAAAGTATCTGATGAGCAATGGCGTTTGCTCGGAGATATCTCTTGGGACAATACAATAGAAAAATTAGAAAACCACATGATGAAGTGGTTCTCTCATGAATTTGAACTCCATAAAAATTCTGAATCTTGGATTCGCTATCACGCAGATTCTGCCTACAGCCAAGGATTTACTACAGAACGCGATCTTCTTATGTATATCAATATTATCGGCTTCTTAGGTGAAGAAAACTTCTTAGACACCGCTCAACATCCCGATATACATGAGCTGTTAGAGCAACCTTCACTACAAACACCATCTCAAAGAGTAGAAGCAGCGGCCAACCTTGCTTACCAATACTCACAACAGCAATACGATCAGGAGAAACAAGTATGAGCAACCCAAATGATGACGCTAAAACTGGTCAGACAAAAGATGCTCAAGACCCTGCGGGTACTTGTCCTCTTAAGAAAAGTAAAATACAGCTAATTCCAACAAGATATGCATTAGTGGAATCAAAGCCCCTTCATAGTGCGATATCGAGCAAGTTAGCATCGAAGATTTCTTTTCGTCCTATTGGTATTCGCACAATCGATAGTGGTTACTTGTACGTCATTCATAGCAAACGCCAAGACATAATTTATGTATATAAAATCTTAGAGAATGGTGAAGTAATAAAGCTAGAACAGCAAAAGTTGGAATCTGATAAGTCAGGACAAGAATATGTTTACCTTGAATCAGAAAAAGGACTATTTGTTAACAGAAAAGGCAAACTAGAGGTTCTATATAGCCCAACTAAGATCTCCCCCAAACTTCAATCTCAATTACTGAACTCCAGCTCTTTACGTTCACAGATGATGCAAAGCTGTAGTTTAGGGACTTTTGACTGCACAAAAGGTTCCCAACATCTTTTGCCTACCAATGCACTAAAAGATAACTTGGCTGACTGTGAACCAAATCAAAGTGAATACGAAAGTGATTACCAATGGTGCTGGCTTAAAGAAAAGCCCACACAATATGACTCACAAAAATTACTGTCTCAAATTAATTATGAGTACAAAGAAGATTCTGCAATCTTACTGTTAGAAGATCCGATTGGTGTGATGACCGAACTATCAAGTTGTGGAATTAGCTTGAATAACATAGAAGCGGAATGGTTCAAGCAAGACAATAATCAAGCTAAATATTTTGCAGCATCTCAAATTAAACTGCTAATTGAAGTGGGTGAAAGGTATTTCAACGCGAATACTAACAATCAAAAGCTAAAGAGCTACATCACTTCTAATGAAAGTAAGCTGAAAAAACGGTTCCTGTCATATCAGCAAGCGAAAAGAGCTTATTGGGATTTTGCCACTGATCAACCTTATTACGTGTCCGCTGAGAAGCAAATAAATTCTGAGCAATTTATTAAATACCAGCAAGAAAGACTAGAAAACCATAAGTTGTCCCAAGACATTGGTATATCTCAGGAAGAGTTAGAATCTTTTTTCCATGATGTAAAGAGGCAAAATGATAAGGTTGTTGAAGGTGAATTTGGTGGTTTGTTAGGTGACAGGGGAATCTTAGCTCGTATCGAGCATGATGATATGGAAGAGTGGTATAAAGATGCTCAGCTCAAAATTGAGCGATGGCGTAGCCACTCTGATGTGATTGAGAACGATCGTGTAGCGGTATTGCCTTTCGCCTACGATGTAATTCCTGTTTATGACAAAGAGAACAAAGATGCCTTTGTAGAACGATTGATACATGAAAACCATTGGTTGGAGATTCAGCCTGAAGAGCCAGAAAATCGAAGAAAAATGCGTGATGTATATTTCGGTGGCTTAGGGGAGCAAAACTTACATGTATTTGTCAGTGATTATAAAGACCTTGGGACCATCGATAAGAAATATAGAGATATAAATGAATGGATACAATATTTAGCGCCAATTAAAGGTGTAAAGGACAATGCAGAAAGCACCATAAACGGTTTATCTGGTTTAGAAGATTTTAAGGCTTTTCTTAAAGGTCAACACCTTGTTGAAATCAACGAAATGCCAGAACCTGTAAAAGCTCAATTCGATCAATTTGGTTCTAAATTGTCAGGACTAGCTTTGGAAGAGTTAAATGAGCTTTCTCAAGCTATTGCTAAGTCACAAGATAAAGCCAACTCTTTAGTCTATCACGCAAGACCGGGCATTATTGCTACTTTATTAGGGCATAAGAAAAATGCCAATGTTCAAATTAATGTGGGGGACTTGTCCGGCTTTGAAAGCTTTGACAAACAGTTTGCCAAGTTAGAAGCAATAAGGGTAAATGCAGAATATATTGTCACCAAACGCAACCAAGTAGAAAGTACCTCTAAGGGCTTAACTGTAGCTGAAAAAGATGCGCTAAGAGCGGACTATAATCGACAACTAAAACTGCTAAGTGAGGATTCTCAACAGGTCTTGATGAAATTAGCGGCAAATTCAGAACCAGTATCTAAAACAGGGCAGCCACACTTGCCTTCGCATATTACGATTAAAGCTTCAGGTGCTATGGCTGATGAAATTAATCAACTGCTAACGATAAGGCAGAAAATTTTAACTAATGAGCTTTTATATGGAGTATCTGAAGGGAAAGGCTTTAAAGGAGCCGTTGGTTCAGGCAGTGTATCGTTCGTCGTTTTTGTACTAAATGCTTGGAATTGGAGTAAGACAGAGCAAGCATTCTCAAAAAAATCCAAGGCGGATATATTGGATCGACTTGAATACTTCTCTGGTTTTACAGGTTTAATTTCGTCAGCGATGTCATTAACGGTCGAGATCGTTAAAGTAAGATGCCAATTAACTTGGATATCTGATTCCACGCGAAACACAAGCGCAGCTTTAGGAAAAGTTATTACTTTGGGCTCGATAGGTGTTTCCATGCTAACAGTCGCATCTACTGTGACAGATATTCCTAAACAAATGAAACGTTTATCCAGTAGTTGGCGCAAAGGAGATCTTTCGGCAACAGTAGCAGCGTCTTCGGCATTGATTGGAGACACGATTCAAACTGGTGCTGCTGGATATGTTAGCACTGAGGGCATACTCATTGCGATGTCAGCAGCACAAAGACAGATAACTTGGGCTAAGGCTGCGAAAGACATGTTTGGAGTAGTAGCTCGGGCTAACCCGTACATGCTTGTTGCTTCTGCTCTAATATTGCTAGGTGAAATCGGCTATAACCATCTACAGTCTACACCCATAATGAATTGGGTTAGTCAATCCGTATGGGGTAAAAGCGGTGTTTGGTTTACCTACATAAATCAAAACTGGGATTACGAAACCCAATTTGTGAAATGGTTAGAAGCAACTCAGGCTCCTAAGGTTCAAATTAGCACGAATACGTATAAAAAAACGTTGATGTCTGCAAGTGGTAATTGGGCGTCTCAAGTGACTATGCATAGAGTAAAAACCTTACGCATTGTCGTTCCAATGGTAATACCTCAGCAGATCAAATTAGCGGGGTATGTCAAAACGTCATCAAGCATTGAGCCTATAGATATTACTAGTACGTTGATAAGTAATAGCCGGACGATATACGACGGAATGAATACACTATATGAATTTGATTGGCCTCAAGACGCTAAACGACAAGAAAATTTACGTTACCTAGACCTTATGGTTGAAGTAACGTCACAATATGGTAATAAGTTGTTTGCGGAACAGGGAGGAGCACGTTTTACTCTCGATTTGAACAATCCTGCCCCTAATGATAAAAAAGATTGGTATAAAATAGACTTGCTCGAAGAGGGTGACGAGCAATCTGTAACACGGAGCAGAATGAGTACCTCTTTGAAAATATTGATGAATAAAGCTGAGAGTGACAATGAACAGTAAGCCATTTCCTTTTTTCGCTGGTCAGCGCACTGATAACACATTCGGGTCTAGCAATGTACTCAGCCCTTTACCGATTAAAACTCTATTGTCGAGTGCCAGGCGATGTGACCAGTTGGTCAGAAAAAAAAACCATTACATTGATTTAGGTGGTGCGGGAGGTATGGTTTTTCAAACTCAATTAATGTGGATGTGCTGTTTTATAGGTATTGCTTCTTTTACATCGCTCTATATTATGTTTGATGGTTTTACTGGCTTATATCAGAGTTCATATAAAGACGTGCTAATAAATGGTGAGTGGATCAAGCACTTCAGTGTATTTGATTTTTCTTCAGGTCTTTTTGGCATGCTTACGCCGCTCCTGTTGAGTTTGTTAATTATCGGTCTGGCAGCCCGAGGTGCTCGTAAAACGTTATCCCAGTCATTGCCTTGTCGTTTCCACCGCCAGCGTCGCGAAGTGCTGTTTTCTCGTTGGAATAGTGACCTCAAAAAAATTGAAACACTAATCGTGCCTTGGGAAAAAGTATGCGCTATGGTTGGACAAAGTAGTGGGGTAACGACTGGAGGCGTAATATCTTCTGCTTCACTTACGATCGCTGCAAACGATGAAGAAAACTACGGTAACTTTTGGTCTGCGCTGCAAATTGGCGCCGTAGATAAGTTCCATGCAGCTTCTATTTGGGAAACGATTCGCACCTTTATGGAAGATGGGGCAGAGCACATTTGCGATCCTTCACCTTTGACTCTAGAAGGTGTTATTGATGAGCACTGCCAAGCAAACAATATCACTAGGGCAGAGCTCAGTGGCGCAACACGATTTTGGTGGTATATCAACGGCACCATGTTAGGTATCTGGCGTACTAACTATGAAATGAGTAAAGTTAAGCAAAGAGCTGAAAACTTTACGGATATTGCGGCTTGGAGTGAAACATTGCCAGAGAGCGAATGGCAAAAGCCAAGTGCACAACTCAATTATGTAAATGATATGCTAGCACGTAATGAGTATGCCCAAGGGCATACTATTCTATCTATTGGGGATGCGTGCAGCCGTTATATGCAGCCTCAAAAAGCTAAATCGGCCTAGGTATTTAGGCCAACTTAAAAAGCCGCTCAATGAGTGGCTTTTTCATGTTAAAAGCATTAGCAGAAAGCTTGATTAAATGGTTTTACATCCAACAATATGTTGCAAACAGAAGCCTGTAACTTATTACCGCTAACAACAAATCGCATTGATATTTTTAGCTGGTGCATACGTGATGCAAGAAAGGTTCGGCGGCTTTTTTGAAGCATTACTTTTAGGAGTTCGCGATGATGGGCCTATCATCGGTTCGATTCTGTTGATTCCCCTATTCATTGGTTGGTACACCATAATCAATACTTCTTTAAAAAAAGCACGTCAGAAACCTATTCGTTTTAATCGACAACGCAGAGAGGTCTGTTACTTCGAGGAAGGAAGTAAAACACCAACTATTGTTCCTTGGGAAGAAACCGTCTCATGGGTGTCCATGTACAAAGGCTTTACTGGCAGTGCCATTGTTTCAAATGTCACATTTGGAATAGCATTGCCTGACTCGGCAGGTAAAGATTACTGGATGTTTAAAAGGCCAGTAGGGATTATGGAAGAAGGACAACGCTCTTGGGAGATTATCCGCTGCTATATGGAAGAAAAACCCGAATTCTGGGCTCAAAAAGCAGAAGATGAAAACCGACAATCATTTGATGAAAATCGCCGCCAGATAAAGCAGAAGTTTAAAAATGGACCTAAACCTTTATTTGCGATGAGCATGTCAGATCCTACCGCCTCATACTTTAATATGTTTGGCTACTATGCATTTAATATTTTATGCCTTTGGAAATTACCTTACTTGGTTTCAGAGTGGGATAGCAAAATATCCATGGCAAAGTTTCCTGAAAACGTCGATGAGTGGTCTAAACCATTACCCAAAGAAGAATGGGCTAAGCCAAGTGCCGAATTAAGTAAACAAAAAGCAGCGGCTGAAGCACATTATACTTCAGGTGGTAACTTAAAAACGCTCAGAAAGCTCGTCGCATAACTTCAAAAAGCCGCCACTTAGTGACTAAGTGGCGGCTTTTTATCATCTACCAATCCAAACCTGAATATTCGAATTAGCCAAACATCATCTACAGCTAACTACAGCTTCCATACCTTGCCATAAACATCTTGGTGGTTTCGGTGACTAAATGCGTTTTTTCTTCGCTATTTAAAGGGGCTTTTAGCTTCATCAGTTGTGGCCAGAAGGCGCTGCCTTTAATTAAGCTGTGAAGCTGATCTTTTGCGAAATCTGCATCAATATCGGCGAGCTTACCGTCATCAATCGCGGCAATAATCCACGTATAAATAGCCGTTTCTTTTTTGATGAGTTTATCCAGCTCGTCTTGCAGCATTTCAGGGTTACGGAATAAAAAGTCAAACGCAACACGCGCTAAATCTAGGTAATCAGGGGAAGATAAAAACTCCAGTTCTGTTTCCACCAGCTTAGCCAACTGGCAGTGCAGTGACTGCTCTGGGTTGTACTCAACATCACTCTCAGTTGTCGCTCGGCGCCAAAGCTCGGCTAACAGGTGCAGCACTAAAGCTTCTTTGCTGTCGAAATGGTTGTAGATGGTGCGCTTGGAAACATTCGCAAGTGTGGCCAACTTATCCATACTAGTGGCTTGTACTCCGCCCTCTCGGAACGCTTTAATAGCCGCTTCAACAATGGCTTCGCGCTTTATCTGACTTCTGGTGAGTTTAATCTCAGTCATGTTTTCTCAAAAATTCGTTTCCTGCTTTTGAACGAATTTTACACTGGATAGTTTACTTTTCAAATTTTAGATATAAACTACACCGTGTAGTTTACTTTTATTGAGGTAAATATGAAATTCTGGATTCTGATCATTATTGGAGTACTCATTATGGCAATGCAGGCGAAATCTTCACCCGAATCGAACAAGTTTTATAACAGTGAAACACGCTATTCATCTGGTTTTGCCGACACGGTGAAGATCATCCAAACCTATCTCACCACCAAGCGGACTGATCCGGTCCCAGCACAACCGATTTCGGTCCATACCATTGCCCCGGAAACATGGTACGAAGAAAGCGGTAATTACCTATACCGACTCGGCCATTCTAGTGTTCTAATGCAAATCGACCAGACTAAGATCCTCACTGACCCAGTATTCAGTGAACGCGTTTCTCCCGTTCAATGGGCAGGGCCGAAGCGCTTTCATCCCGCGCCTATCTCTGAGTCAGATCTGCCGTTTATTGATGTGGTGGTCATCAGTCATGATCACTATGACCATCTTGATAAACACACTATTCAGAAAGTCAAAAACAAGGTCGGCACATTTATTACACCATTAAAAGTTGGTGACCACTTACTTAAATGGGGCGTTGCAAAAGAAAAGGTCGTTCAGCTGGATTGGTGGCAATCGACCCTGATTAACGGTATTGAATTTGTCTCGACCCCTTCCCAGCATTTCTCTGGTCGTGGCTTATTCGATCGCGACCAAACTCTGTGGTCAAGCTGGGCAATTATTGGCAAAACTCAACGTGTGTTCTTTAGTGGTGACAGTGGCTATTTCTCTGGTTTTAAAGACATCGGTGAAAAATACGGGCCGTTTGATATCACGCTAATGGAAGCTGGCGCATATAACTCAATGTGGAAAGCAGTCCATATGATGCCGGAAGAGAGCATTCAGGCGCACCAAGACGTTCGAGGAAAGGTCATGGTGCCAATCCACAACAGTACCTTCGATTTGGCCATGCACGCGTGGTATGAGCCTTTAGAGCAAATCTCCGCACTGGCGAAGGAGCGAGATATCACCGTACTTACCCCCGCATTTGGTCAGAAAATCATGATGGACTCACCGATTTCAGCAACAAAATGGTGGCAACCAAACATAGAAAAAGCCAGCTTAGACTTAGCACGAAATGAAGTGCAGCCTGAATAACCCGCACAAAAAAGCCGCTCAAACGAGCGGCTTTATCTATTTAAACGATTTAATTAACGCACAATCAAACCAAGCAAAATACCGACTGCGCCAAAGTCTGCGTCACTGAAAGTGGTATTGGCGAAGCCTAAATCGCCCAGAACTGGCATTAGGAATACAGGTAAGAAGGTGATCAGTAGACCTTGTGCAAAGGCACCTAGCATTGCGCCTCTGCGGCCGCCGGTGGCGTTACCAAACACGCCCGCTGCTGCACCAACAAAGAAGTGTGGCACAACACCAGGGATGATCACCGTTAGCCCCATTACGTAGAGCAAGAACATACCCAGTAGACCGGCTGCAAAGCTGGATAGGAAGCCAACCAATACAGCATTTGGTGCGTATGGGAAGACAACTGGACAGTCTAATGCTGGTTTTGCATTAGGTACTAATTTATCTGAGATACCTTTAAATGCTGGCACAATCTCTGCGATCACCATGCGAACACCTTGGAGGATCACATACACCCCACCAGCAAACGTGATGGATTGCATTAACGCGAACATAAACCAGTGTTTGCCACCGCTGACTTCACGAACAAAATCACCACCTGCGAAGATACACGTCACCATAAAAATGATGCCCATGGTAAATGAGATAGCAACCGGTGTATCACGCAAGAACAAAAGGCTCTTTGGTACATTCATCTCTTCGGTCGAATGCTCTTTGTTACCAAACTTGCTGCCAATGAAACCGGCTAATACGTAGGAAAGTGTAGAGAAGTGACCAATAGCCACATCATCTGAGCCTGTTACTTGCTTCATGTAACGGTGCGCAATGGCAGGGAAGAAAACCATCACCGAACCAACAACCACTGAGCCTAAAGCGATTAAAGGCACGCCCTTCATACCGCTGGAAGAAAGGATAGCGGCCACCATCATCGACATAAACAATGTGTGGTGACCCGTTAAAAAGATGAATTTCCACGGCGTAAAGCGAGCAATCAAGATGTTCACGATCATGGCAAAGAACATGATCATCGCCATTTCTTTACCAAATGCTTCTTGTGCGATAGACACAATGGCTTCGTTGTTTGGTACTACGCCCGTAATGCCAAAAGCCTGTTGGAAAATGGTGGCAAAGTCACCCAATGAGTTCACAACAAGGCCTGCACCAGCTCCAAGGATGATGAAACCCAGAATGGTTTTCACCGTACCTTTAATGCATTCAGTGACCGGTTTTTTCTGAGCAATAAGGCCAATTAAGGCTATCAGACCAACCAAAACAGCAGGTTCTGATAACACATCATTCATTAAAAAACTGAAGAATTCCATAACGCCCCCTTAAAGTGCGCCTAGCTCTTGAAGTGCCACTGATAAACGCTCTTTCATCGCATTTTTATCAACCATGTTGTCAAGACTGACGATTTTCGGCTCGACATCCAATGACTTCAATTGATCCGTAATGTCATTGGTACCAATAAAGATGTCACAATCGGTGCCTTTTGCACTGCCGAGATCGATATGATCAACCGCCGCATCCACATTCAATTCTTTCACAATGCCTTTGATGCTCATTTCCATCATCAGGCTGGTTCCAAGACCATGACCGCAAACAACCATAATTTTCATATACTTATACCTTTTGTTTTTCTATATAGGGGGGAGGTTTCTTAGTAATTTTCGATGACCGCAAGGACATCTTCAGGAGTGCGAGCATTGCAGATTTGTTCTACATGCTCATCATTCATAAATAATTCCGCTAATTTGGAAATGGCACCGACATGACTGTCACTGTCCGTTGCCGCTAGCGTGACCAACATTTTGACTGGATCATTCCCGTCTGAATCAAAAGCCACACCTTGTTGGATCACCGTGATCGACATCGCCAAGCGGTTCACACCATCTTCAGGACGAGCGTGTGGCATTGCCATGCCCGGGCCAACTACGTAGTAAGGGCCCAGTTCTTCATGCGAGCGATAAATAGCTTCGATGTAACTTGGTTCAATGGCTTTTTGATCCAGTAATGCCTGACAAGATTTTTGGATCGCCTCTTTCCAGTCTGCGGCTTCTGGGTAGACTCGAATGACGTCTTTGGTAATGAGTTCACGTAACATGGATTTGATCCTGCTGATTGTTGTTGCTGGATACTTTATCGATCAAAACGTCAGAAAAACCTGAATAAGATCACAAATGATAGCGCTATCTGGTAGCGCTATCATTAATTGTGATAGCGCTACCATTTTTGGTTATCAACGGGTTTTCATATCGATATGCTTAACACTTCTACGTTATTATCCGACTCAGTATTCGGGCTGTGCTAAGATGTCGCAGCAAACAAATCCGCAACATTATTAAAAGAACCGATGAGTGAAACGCGCAAACGAAGAAGTACTGGAAAGGTAACCATCGCTGACGTAGCTAAAAAAGCCGGCGTGGGAACCATGACAGTTTCGCGAGCCCTACGCACCCCAGAATTGGTGTCTGAAAAGCTCAGAGAAAAAATACAACAGGTCGTGGATGAATTGGGTTATATCCCCAATAAAGCGGCAGGGGCACTGGCGTCTGCTGAAAGCTATTCAATCGCTCTCATCCTGCCCTCGCTTTTAGAAAAATCCTGCGCCCACTTCCTACCCAGTTTTCAACAAGCTTTGAACAAGTCTGGTTATCAGCTATTGCTCGGCTACAGCGATTATTCGATGGAGCAAGAAGAGAGCCTGTTGGCGACCTTCTTAGAAAGTCGACCTGCTGCTGTGGTGTTATTTGGTAGTGAACACAGTGAGCGGAGCCATCAATTGCTGAGCAATGCCCAAATCCCTGTGTTGGAAATAGCGGAACTGAGCCAGAATTCACGTTATATGAGTGTTGGTGCCGATCACTTTGAAATTGGAAAAACTTGTACCAAGCATTTGATTGAACAAGGTTTTCAAAATATCGGCTTTATTGGCGCGCGCGGGAACCACTCGCTGCTGCAACGTAAGCTGCAAGGATGGCAAACCGCCCTAATCGATAACTACCAAGCGCCAGATCATTTCCTAACCACTCATGAAGCACCTTCAGCGCAACTTGGAGCGGAAGGATTGGCCAAGCTGCTGCTTCGTGATTCAACATTGGATGCACTGGTCTGTAGCCATGAGGATATTGCTATCGGCGCTTTGTTTGAATGCCATCGCCGTGTATTGAAAGTGCCTACCGATATCGCAATTATTTGTTTAGATGGCACAGCCACCAGCGGCCACGCTTTCCCTACCCTGTCATGTGCAGAAATTAACTATGAAGCAATGGCAGAAGCAGCAGCTTCTAAGCTGGTGGCTCAGATAAAAAACCAAACCTTAAACAATGAAGTGATTGATCTGGGCTTTAAGCTGCAAAAACGCGCCAGCTCTCAGAGAAGTGAAAAATAGGGAGGGTATTACCTCCCTTGCTTTATCGCTTGTACACGGAAGTCATCTCATACCGCAATTACGCCTTTGGCTGCCTAAGCAAATAAACTAACAGTTTCAACGGTGTTTTTGCGATCACGCTGTGGGGTAAATGGGCATTCATATGTATCCAGGCGCCTTGTTTTACCTCTTTCACATCCTCTTCAAATGTGAGCGTTGCTTCCCCTTGCAATACTTGAATAACAGCCGGAACTGAGGCCGTGTGTTCCGACATTTCTTCACCTTCTGCAAAACCAAAAATCACCGCTCTTAATCGTTCGCCTTTTTGCACTACGCGACTGGTGATGCCCGATGGCGGGATCTCGACTTCATCGGCTACATCATCATAAAAGGTATATTCAAACATCACATCTCATCCTTCTTTTCTGCCACCAAGGTAATGGCGGCCAAGTTCGCTTGGTAGCGGTTAAATACTTTTCTCATTGCCAATACACGCGCCCGCTCTTGAGGGTAGCGTGCAACATTCAAGGCAAATTTCAGGGCACCAGCAACTCCTTCATCTTCAATGATTCGCTTTGGCTCAAGCAAATGCATTGGTGCGACATGTTCCAATGTGGTTTCAAAGCCACTTTGCGCAAGACACGTCTTCCATTCGGCTGCGGTAATGGGCTTCGCAGGGGCTTGTATCGCCTGAGCAATAGCTTTTTGAATCTCGCGTTTCAATGCTTCATCAATATTGTCTGGCACAATGCACAGCTCATGAATGCCATAGCGTCCTTTCGCTTTTAGTACCCGCGCGGCTTCGTCAACAATCGCCTTTTTCTTCGCTTCAGATTGCATGGTCAGCATAGCTTCACCATACACAATCGTCGCAGAGTGGTGCGCCAAGCCTGTCTCCTGCGCGTTCCCCACTAAGCAGGTTTGCGTTGGTGGCGACAAGTAATCACGGACAATCGCTGCAGCTTGTTCATTTTGTTCAATCGCGATGTATTGTTTGGGATTGTGCTGAAGACATAAACGCGCGGTAAATCCCATCCCCGGCGCAAATTCAACCACATGATCATCGAAGCCTATGCTGAGACCACCTAGCATGACTTGCGTCATTTCTCGACCACCTGGACGCAGTACTTTTTTCCCTAATTTAGCCAAAATCCAATGACCCGGCATTTTGCGTGGATCTTTATTGGCATCTGGCATCAAAACCGATTCCGACATACGACGAACTCCTAAAATAAAAGGAACAGCAGCAGCGCGACACTCAACGCTGCCCATACAATCTTTCTGAAACAAGGGCTGATTCCATCCATCAGATTACCTATGTGCTGACCATCAATTGTTAGTGATTATCATTTACAATCTAACAGTCATTCCTCAGAGGCAAATGACAAATATCAAGAAGGGGGCTTATAAACGTGTTGTCTGAAAGGGTAAGCAGGTAAGCCAGCTCATCAGGAGATGACGAGCTGGTGAGAAAAAGTGGTGATTGTTTACACTGTAAATAAGAACATTCAATAACGTTCATTGACGCCGTGAAGCAACGCGTCGATTAACAAGGTGAGAGCTCTTGGTTGATAACGACGTTCTTTGTAAACCAAATAAGCCTGACGCGCACTGCGATGGAACTGTGGTAACACCGGAGCCAAATTCATTGTTTTCGATACATGGCGATAGGGTAAAGACGCTACCCCAAGCCCTTTTTCGGCAGCTTGCGCTACTGCCAGTATGTCATTGACCACTAATTTAGGTTGAATGGCGATCACTTCAATCAGGCTTTCATCTTGGTACACCGGAATATCGGTCACCCGATCCACCGAAATCCAATCTTGTTCCGCAAGTTGAGAAAGTGTTGTGATGGCTCCTGATTTCGCAATGTATTCAGGGCTAGCGTAAAAACCGTGATTCGCTTTAAACAGAGGCCGAGCAATCATCTCTTCCATCTCTGACACATCAAATGTCATTAACAGATCGCGATCCGTTTGCGGAACCACTTGTTCTTGGCTTAAGACTAAATCCAGACAAACTTTTGGGTATTGTTCGAGAAACTCTGCCACCACCTTAGCCACAAAGCCTTGGTAAAAATTATGCGGCAACGCCAGTTTGATGTGTCCTGTAACTTCTGAACTTTGAGTCATCAGTTGGGTAAAGCCCAATTCGATACCTTCCATGCTGCTGCGCAGTTGTTCAAACGCTTGTTGACCACTTTGCGTTGCCACCAGCTCTCTGCCCTGCTTTTCAAGTAAGCGTAAATTCAACCGAGATTCTAACGCAGATAAGCGGCGTGACATGGTAGAAACCGGAAGACTGAGTTTCTTCGATGCCGCCAGTAGCGAGCCTTCTTCAACCACACAGCAAAACAGGTAGAGATCATCAATATTTCCAAATATGGAATTCACAGTTCTAATCCTGACTATTTTTCTCATTAGTGGATAGTTTTATTCTGATGGCGTTGAAAAGCAATCACTACTTGGAGTGTTTTATGACCCGTAAACAATTTTGGCTCACCGCCCTACTCTCATCCTTCACAATGGCAGTAATGATGTCCGGCGTATTATCAGGCTACAAGCTTGGATTCAACGCCCAATGGCCAGCAGTATGGCTACAGAGCTTTACCCTAGCTTGGCCTTGCGCATTGGCTTTAAACCTCACTGTGCTGCCGCAAATTCGCAAACTCGCAGCGTGGCTCGCACAACCCACAACTAACGAGCACGCATAAAAAAACCGAGCGAGTGCTCGGTTTTTGTTTGTCACCTTTAGCAATTTAGCAGCTATGCTGCATAAACGCCTGAATGTCATCACCACTTTGGAAATACTGTGGTTCATGTTGGTGCTTGAACAGTTTTAGAGGCGCACCAGTTGCAGTGTGATAGCTTAATGCCTCCCCTTGCACCTTCAGCATTGTCCCTTCAGGAATACCCACCACGATCTCATGTGGATTCTGGATTAAAAACTCTTCGATACGTTCATCTCGAGTCTCCCCCATGTGACCTGAAATACTCGCTTCAATGTAATGCGGGTTAATTTGAAACGGCACCAAGTTAAGTGATGGCAGAATCGCCGCAGACACAATTGGCATGTCATTAGTGGTACGAATAGTCGGACACGCAATGTTTGTCCCTGCGCTCCAGCCGATGTAAAGCTTATTGTGCTGCAAAATCGCATTTCTAAGCGGCCCAACCAGCCCTTGATCGTGCAGCATTTTATTCAGCACCCAAGTATTCCCACCGCTGACGATAAAACCATCCGCTTCTTTAACCGCTTCAACGGGGTCTTCGGCTTGATGAATACCACTCACCGTCGCACCAAATGGTGCAACCACATCATTCAGCTGAGCCAAACGTTCATCATACTGACCACGGATCATCGCAAATGGAATAAAAAGTAGCTTACGTGCACCTGTACGTTCAATCGCTTCTGCTACCCATTCCACACCAAATTCGAGTAACGATGTGTTGCCCGCAACTTTGCCATTACTAAACAGCAATACATTCATGGTTTTCTCCCCGTAAACAGCAATTCTTATTTTTCACTGGTGATTCGGATGATGTCTTTAACAACATCGCTCGCCGCACGCAGTGATTTCACTGGTAAATATTCATAAATCGAGTGGAAGTTGTGTGCGCCAGTAAACAAGTTAGGGCACGGCAATCCTTTCTGCGATAAGACAGCACCATCATAACCACCACGCATCGGGACGCGCTTCATCGCAATATTATTTTTCGCATACGCTTGCTCAGCGATCTCGACCACGTAAGCCGTTTCACCCTGTAAGCTATTCGCGACATTTTCATAACGGTCACTCAACGCAATGTCGACGCCACCGCCCCAAAGATCATTACAACTTTCAGCCAATTGCTGTAAAAAGGCCATGCGTTTCTGGTAGCCCTGAATAGAAAAATCACGCACATCCATATTCAGCACAGTTTTCGCACTATTGCCTTTAAGCTCTTTGACCCAGTAATACCCTTCCCTGCCTTCAGTATATTCAGGCGCTTCACCCGGAGGCAGCATTGCGACAAATTTATGTGCCATGAGCAGTGAGTTTTTAAGCTTACCTTTGGCTGACATCGGGTGCGCAGATTGACCAGTAAAGGTCACAACGACATTGCCCGCATTCCAGTTCTCACAAACAAATTCGCCAATGCCACAGCAATCGAGGGTAAAACCAAAGTCTGCGCCAAACGCTTCCACATCAAACGCTTTTGCTCCACGTAGCCCTTGCTCTTCATCAGGGACAAATGCCACCTTCACGGTGCCATGTGGCTCTTGTGGGTTATTGCAAAAGTGCTGCATGGCATCCATGATCGCGGCAATGGCGGCTTTATCATCTGCACCAAGCAAGCTGGTACCATCAGTGACAATAATATCCTCGCCTCGGTATTGGGCGAGTTCAGGGAAGGCTTCTTCTGTCAGGTAAATACCCTGCGCCTTGTTTAAACAAATCGCATCACTGTTGTGAGGCTTGATTTGCGCCTTGGTGTCGGCACTTTGTTCTGCACTGGTATCTAGGTGCGCAAAAAACGAAACAATCGGCGCGTCTTTATCCATATTCGATGGCAAGGTCGCGGTAACAATCGCAGTTTCAGCGACATTCACCTGCTCCAGTCCTAACGTGGCCAGTTCATCAGCCAGTTTTTGTGCCAGTACCATCTGCCCCGGAGAGGAGGGCATAATGCCCGCCGCTCCTTTAGCACGATCCGTCGTGGTATTGATTTCGGTATAGTTGATGAATCGTTCTACGATATCCATAAAAGCCTCTTAGATAAGAAGTTGTGACGCCGCCAATACGGTAATTAGGCCACCAGCCATTGGGATCACGGTGCGTTTCGCCAACTCAATTGGAGATACGTTGGCCACCGCTGAACATGCAATGATCACCCCAGCCACTGGAGAAGCAGAGCGCATTAAACCGGAAGCAAGCTGCATTGGTAGTGCAACCGCTGCAATTGGAGCACCGACTTGAGCTGCAACATCTGGCGCCAGATTTGAAAAACTGAAGAAAGAAGCATTACCAGAACCAGACAATAAAGTAACTAGGGTGATGATACCCACAAGCACCAATACCATTGCTAAGTAACCAAACCCGAAGCTAGACGCTGAGTTCAGTAGCAAACCGATGAAACCAATAGAGCCAAGACCAGTTACAAAGACTTTTGCCGCGATGATCAGGCTCACAACGCTCGCAAAAACCGCGCCCATACCATCTAAATACACCTTCAAAGATGCAGCCACAGATTTACCATCACGCGTGACGATGAAATCACACACCATAGCAACAAACAGCGAGATAAACATAGCAGTGACCACATCCATACGAATGCTTGTAATGGCAAACTTACTGAAGGTCAGAAGCAGCATTAACGGAAGTACAGGCAGAATCGCAAACCATTTTGGCACGTCACGTTGTTCTTTCTCTTCAAGATTAAACTCGTGTTTCACACCTTTTTCTGCATCTTTTCTATCAAAGTAGCGCTGACAAACAAAGTGCAGCATAGCGATCACTATCATTGCGGCTACCGAAACCACAAGCTGATAGCTAACGAAGTACGTCGCCACATCAATACCAGACACTTCCGCGGCTTTGTTGGCAGCGGATGACGCTGGCCCTAAGTCCAAACAGCCCGTTGTTGCAACCACAGCGGCAGCCGCTGCTGGATTACACCCTACCCCAACAAGTACTGGGTACATGGCAACAAGAAGTAGTAATGCTAACCCTGTTGCACTTGGGATAAAGATGTTGATCAACTGGCCGGTAATGTAAGCCATCGCCAATACTAGGTATGGGTTTTTAATGTACGAAAGTGGCTTAGTGGCAATTTGGACCATTGCATTTGCCGCGCCAATATGGCTCATGTACTTGGAAAAGCCACCGACCGCCATGATGATCAAGCCCAATTTCGCGAGCGTTGAGGAAGCAATGACTTTAATCACTTCGAAAAAGTCGACTATCGCTGCACCCGTTGGTTTTCCGCCCTTCGGCATAAAGTCATCATGGCCGCTCATCACACCCAATGCGATCATTAATAAACCTGCTAATAATAAAACGGCTTGAGTATTGTATTTTTTAACAATGAAATATCCGACACCTAAAATAATAGGTATGGCTAAGTATGTAATCATGTTACACCTCTAAATAATTAATTCCCTTCAATAAAAGAGAGTGGTTATATTTTTATATATGTAGGTAATAAACGTTATTGGTTATCTTTAAATATATCGAACTCGTTAAATGTTCTTTCTATTCGAGTAAATCTTTTATCCTTATCTTGATTAATAGACATGCCTTTAATAAAAGCTTCAATAATCGAAAAGCCAGCGGTTCGGTTATTGAAAATACCTTCACTCTGGCTTTCTACTGCAAATTGGATATCTGAATACGAAACAAATGGGTTAACTTGCTGGTCGGTAAGAACAATGATTTTCCCACCGTGTTGATGAAACCAGCGAACACAACGCACGGTAATATTAGAAAAGCGATGATAAGAGATAGCCAGTAGAGTGTCGTTTTCATCCACATCCACCAACTGATGAGGCAAAGTAGACGCATCGGCTTTGAGGAGCACAACGTCCTTTCTTAGATACCGAGCCAGAAGATAAAAGTAGTTTGATAAAGCCTCGGCAGATGCGCTGCCCATTACATAGAGCTTCCCTTTGGGGTTGAGCAGGTATTCTATGGCTTGATCAAAATCACTGTGAGAAAGTGTTTGATAGGTTTCTTCCATATTACGCATCACTTCTTGAAAGTGAGTACTTAGTAACCCTTCCTGTGTGTGGGAGGAAGCGCTGCGTTGACAACGATCAATGGGGGTTGTCAGCTCTTGAACTAAGTCTTGAGAAACCTGTTTTTTGAATTCAATAAAACCACTAAAGCCTAGGCGGTTAAGAAAGCGCCCGAGCGTCGCCTTACCCACTCCGATGTGTTTGCAGAGCTCATCCATTTTGGCAAAGGGCAACATGGGAAAATTTTTTAGAAAATAACTAACAATCAGCTTCTCCGTTGGAGTAAGCGGACCAATGCCATTCATCGTGTCGATAAACTCTTGCTTGTTCATCTTTTTTCCCATCCATAGTGGCTGATGGGAGAATTTTCCTGCAAATTAGGTGGCACCTTCAAGGGAATATATTTTTCCCATGATTAAACTGTGATTAACGTAGTAAAAAAAATTTTCGTACTGAATGTTTATTAATATGATTATTAAAAATGTTATTGAAAGGTTTAAATTTATCGAAGTAATTATAGTCAATAAGATGAGGGAATTATTATGAGAAAAAGACGGAAGTTAATTTTCCCATCGTTTTTTTATACATTTCAAATATGACGTATAAAAAAACCGAGCATAATGCTCGGTTTTTTAGACATACGGTAATATTACAGTTCAGCGTTATGGTAAACCTGTTGCACGTCATCACAGTCATCTAGCATATCGAGGAACTTCTGGAACTTCTCAGCGTCTTCACCAGCAACAGGTGTGTGAGTCTGAGGAACAAACGTGATTTCTTCGACATCAATAGCCAGCTCAGGGAAAGCACCGTTTAGTGCTGTTTTCGTCTTGAAGAACTCAGTATGAGGTGCAAACACAGTGATCACACCATCTTCAAGCTCAACGTCCGTCACATCAACATCTTCCATCATCAGCGTTTCTAGGATGATTTCATCATCATCGCCTTTGAACTGGAACACCGCTTGGTGATCAAACATGTGAGAAACTGAACCTTCAACACCAATTTTCGCACCGCATTTAACAAAACATTGGCGAACATCTTGGAAAGTACGATTACCGTTATCAGTCAGACAGTCAACGATCACGCTTGTACCACCAGGGCCAAAGCCTTCGTAACGTGCAGGTTGGTAATCTTCACCACCACCACCACTGGCTTTGTCGATCGCTTTTTCGATAACGTGTGCTGGCACTTGGTCTTTTTTCGCTTTCGCAATCAGGTGCTTAAGCGATAGGTTCATGTCTGGGTCTGAACCACCATTTTTCGCACAAACGTAAATTTCTTTACCGTACTTGGAATAAACTTTAATTTTTGCGCCTGCAGTTTTCGCCATAGAGGCTTTGCGCACTTCAAAACTTCTTCCCATCGGGATGTTCTCTCTTATTCAATTTAACGCGGAGGATTTTAGCAAAAAGCGGAGGCTTTTCAATTTCCACTCCGCCGAGCCTTTGGGCTATGCGACACCCATCATTCGCTTATATTTGTCTACTGATTGAAGAAAGCACTCTCGCTCAGCATCATCGGTTATCTTTGCCGCTGTAGAATCAATTTCATCAGGGCCCGCTTTCGCTTCTCTCATTTTCCAAACCAAAAAAGACGCCTGTTTATCCAGCTCAATTTTGTTTTTCTCGTCTGCAGGAAGCAAAGACAGATTAATCGACATGCGAACACTCAAATCAGTAAAAATGTGGAGACGAAATATAGCATATTCCAGAGGCAAATTGGCAAGCGCGGTAAGGAATCTATCAGCTTAAGATCAATAAATGGTAGAAAATAATAAGGGTGACCCTAAAGTCACCCCAGTTCGCGTTGAGTTCGCAATCACATTTAGTGGATCAAGCCAAGCTCTCGTGCTTCTTCCATGGTTAAACCGCTTTCACGAATCTCTCGCAGTGCTTCAATGCGGCGACGAGCTTCAGCAGATTTAACGCCTTTGGCTAGCTTCGGTGTCTCCACCTCTTCCGTGTAATCCCACTTATTGGTCATGCTTGTCATTTCGTCATGGTCAATTGAATTAATGGACATAAATACCTCCGAACAAACCATGCTGTAAACAAGGTAATCTGTAGCAAAGCGCCTAACCCATGTTAAGAATTTTAGCCCGAGAATGTGATTTCGCTAATATAACCTGCATGCGAGTAATAAAATGCTCAATTATTCTTTGCACCCCTGAAAAGCACACAGTACATTTAAAGGATTCACCCCAAGTTACCGACTCTGATCCAGCTCTCAGTTTTTTTGCGCTTCTATTCTTAATTTCCTTTACTCTCTAACCACACTCAGCCTTGTTTTTCGACTCACTTCACTGTTTTTCTGTTCACTTCTTTTCTCTCGAAAAATAACAGTTAATGATAATCATTATCTTTTCTATTGGTGAGTGTCATTATGAGTTCTAAGTTACTTGAGCATGCTTTTCATGCCGACCCGATCATACGGCTGCGTAATTTGTGCGTCGATTACATTACCGACAACGGAGATTTCCAAGCGGTAAAATCCGTCAGTTTTGATATTGGCAAAGGTGAGATCTTCGGTTTAGCAGGTGAATCAGGATGCGGAAAAAGCACGATTGCCTTTGCAATAAACCGATTACATAAGCCGCCTGCATTTATCTCTGGCGGTCAAATCCATTTCGAGGGGCGTGACCTGTTACGCCTTTCAGACGCGGAGCTTAATGTACTGCGCTGGAGCGAAATTGCCATGGTATTCCAAAGTGCGATGAACTCACTCAACCCCGTCCTGACAATACAAGAGCAATTCGCTGATGTCCTGCGTCACCACAAAGGCATGTCTAACGCTCAAGCAAAAGACCGTGCGGAAAAGCTGCTCGATCTGGTCAATATTCCACACGAACGACTCACGGAATACCCGCACCAATTCAGCGGAGGCATGCGTCAGCGCTTAGTGATCGCCATCGCCTTATCACTCAATCCGAAATTGATCGTTATGGATGAGCCCACGACGGCATTGGATGTTGTGGTGCAACGGGAGATCTTGCAGCAGATATACCAGCTGCGTGAGGAGTTCGGTTTCTCGGTTCTGTTCATCACACACGATTTGGCTTTAATGAGCCAACTTTGCGATCGCATTGCCATTATGCGCCATGGTGAAATCGTTGAAGTGAATCACTCAAAAGCAATCCGTAATAACCCGCAGCACAGTTATACGCAAAAGCTGTGGGCTTCATTCCCCAATATCCATGAAGGTAAACACCAAGCAGAAGGAGCACTGGCATGAGTGAACCCATCATTTCATTACACAATGTGGTCAAAGAGTTCACCATCGGTGGTGGCTTTGCTTCACAAGAGCAATTTCGTGCCTTACAAGGGGTGAGCTTTAATTTGCATAAAGGTCGAACCTTAGCACTAGTCGGCGAATCCGGTTGTGGCAAAAGTACCTGTGCGCGGCTCATTACCAAAGTGTACCCTGCAACAGATGGGGAGATCTTGTTTCATGGTCGCAATATTAACGAGCTGCAAAAGCGTCGCGAGATCCTTGATTACCGAAGCAAGGTCCAAATGGTGTTCCAAGATCCGTTTGGTTCGCTAAACCCGACTCAAACCATCGCTCACCACCTTACCCGCCCGCTTAAGATCCATAAACAGGTCAAAAACAATCAAGCGATCCCAGCGAAATTAAACGAGCTGATCGATTTGGTGGAACTCGCCCCTGATACGCTAGAAAAATACCCCCATGAACTCAGCGGCGGGCAGCGACAGCGAGTGAACCTTGCCCGTGCACTGGCCGTTGGAGCAGAAGTGATCTTGGCGGATGAGCCAACTTCCATGCTTGATGTTTCGATTCGCTTAGGCGTGCTGAATCTAATGCAGAGAATGAAAAAAGAACTCGGCATTGGCTTTTTGTACATCACTCACGACTTAGCCACCGCCCACTATATTGCGGAAGAAACCGCGGTGATGTACAAAGGGCAAATTGTGGAATGGGGAGATACCCAAGCGATCTTAACCAATCCACAACACCCATACACTAAGTTATTGATTTCTGCGGTCCCAGATCCGGATCTTCCATTTGGCAATCTGGTTAAAAGTGAACCAAACTATTCGATAGACGCTGATGAAATTCGTGCAACCAGCGCCGTAGTGCAGTCAGAGCATGATCAAGTAGGACCAAATCACTTTGTGAAGAAATGGGTTGAGGCAGCATAATGCAGTTAGACGCGTGGGTAGAACAAATCAGCCATTGGTATCAAAACCGGAAGCATGATCAAGATGAAACATTGCGATCATTGCTTCTCACGCCCCCTGACGCCATTTGGGGACCAAGCATTACGGATCTACAAAGTAAGGCCATTGCTTGCTGGCTTGATGGCTGCCTACGTGTTTTTCATCATAACCAATATCAAAACCCAGAAACCGCTTATCAATACTTGCAGCTGGCATACGCTAAGCTACAAGCGATTGTATGTAACCCGCTAAGTGAACTGGCATTGAAAGATTGGTGCATGAAGCGAATGCAGCACCTCACGGTACTGGCGTTAGAGTTTTGCAACCAGCAAGAAACATCACATTGGCATCAAGAGTCTCATCAGTTGATCGAATCACACGTCAACTTCATGGCCATGCAATCTTGGAATGAATCTCGGAACCATGATCAAGGCCATCATTCACTGCAATAAGTGAAAACATGGAAAGATGATCAAGGGATATTCCTTGATCATCTTTCCGTAATTGGACTTTCTAAAACTCTATTTATCAATCAGTTAACGATTCACCATGGCTACGGATCACTTCCTGATACCAGTAGAAGCTTTTCTTGCGTTTACGCTGTAATGTACCGCTACCATCATCATGGCGATCCACATAAATGTAGCCATAGCGTTTGCTCATCTCTGCCGTTGAGTTGGCAACTAGATCAATCGGCCCCCAACTGGTGAATCCCATCAGTTCAACCCCATCAAGAATCGCTTCTCGCACTTGAACAAGGTGGTCATTGAGATAACGAATCCGATAATCGTCATGCACTTCACCATCCTCATCAAGCTCATCACGTGCACCTAACCCATTTTCAACAATGAACAGCGGTTTTTGGTAACGGTCATAAAGCAGATTGAGCAAAATGCGCAGACCTTTCGGATCAATCAGCCAACCCCATTGGCTTTTCTCTAAGTAAGGGTTTGGGACGCTGTCAATGATGTTGCCAACTTCCTTTTGCTTCGGATCCGTACTAGCACAACCACTGGCGTAATAGCTAAATGAAATAAAGTCGACACTGGCACTGGCCAATTCATCTAGGTCTCCATCGGCGATATCCAATTCGATACCGTTTTCACGGAAATACCGCAGCATATAACCAGGATACTTACCACGCGTCTGCACATCTCCAAAAAACAACCATTTGTTGTTCTCTTGCATAGCAGCAATGACATCTGCAGGATCACAGGTATAGGGGTAGTTGATCGCACCAAGTAGCATGTTTCCAATACGTGCGTCAGGAATGATCTGATGGCAGAGGTTAACCGCTCGAGCACTGGCGATCAGTTGATGGTGAATGGCTTGATAGATCTCAGCTTCACTGGCTTGTTCTGGCAGACCTACGCCTGTAAATGGCGCATGCAAAGACATGTTGATCTCATTAAAAGTAAGCCATAACTTGACTTTATTCCGGTAGCGCTCGAACACGCATCGAGCATAGCGTTCGAAGAAGCCAATCAGCGCGCGACTCCCCCACCCTCCATACGTTTCAGTTAACGCGAAAGGCATCTCATAGTGAGAAAGGGTCACAAATGGGGTGATGTTGTATTTCGCAAGCTCATCAAAGATCTGATCGTAGTAACGAAGCCCCGCTTCATTAGGCACAGCTTCATCACCTTGGGGAAAGATCCGAGTCCATGCGATCGATAACCGCAAACAGGTAAAACCCATCTCGTTAAATAGTGCGATGTCTTGAGGGTAACGATGGTAAAAGTCGATCGCGTGATCTTTGATCCCAGAAACGCGTTCAGCTCTGGATTGATGAGGGCTTAATATCCCTTGTGGCAGCATATCTGACGTTGAAAGTCCCTTACCATCAGAATCAAAAGCCCCTTCAACCTGATTTGCAGCAATAGCGCCACCCCATAGAAAGTGTTTTGGAAATGCCATTAAGCTCACCGAGATAATTGATTTATTCGCGCATAGTAGCCTAAAAATAGCGCACAAAATGAGGTCAGAAACCCATTGATGCTGTTCCTGTTTTTAAGCATTGAAGATACGTTATAGAGATCGTTGAGAGGGAAATTTGGGGCAAAAAAAAGCGAGTTCAAAAGAACTCGCAAAATAATTCAGAATGAATGTAACAATATGAGCCAATCTATCAGGGATCATCAGATCCCTCATTCATCAGAAAGGACAAAAGGTTGTCTATTCGAGATTGATAATAGCAACCACCCGTGGTGCTATGTCAGTGACATGTCAACGTTATGTCGTAACTCTGTCTGTTTATGCTTCACTCATTAACTGGCTTGAGAGCTAAAACATTCATACTTTAAACGCAATACGGTGATCAAATAGCGACTTCATCTAACACGCGGAAAACCATTTCATCTAAATGGCCTTCAAATACTTGTTTACACACTTTCCGGCGCACCGCGAGACCAGCAATCAAACGTTCAATCGACAAATGTTTACTCTCACTTTGGCTATTGTAGAGCTCGACCATCTTACTTAACGTTTCATAAGGCATCACCTCTTCACCCACTCTTAGCCAATCAAGCTTCTCTATCAACTCGTCACACTCTTCTTTGATTGAGTTAGGTGAATGCCCTGTCATTGCTGCTAAAGCCGTTATACTGCGTTCTAGAGCCTCTGGAGAGGTATATTTAGATAGAGTGATGGTAATCTCGTCCGCATTGATTTCAACCAAGTGCTTTCTTTGCTTCACGCGGCGACCTAAATTGCCTTTTGGCGAACGGGGTTTGCGTTGAATAGGCTCAAATTCACCATCGATGATCTGTGACAGTTCATCCAATTGCTGCTTTGTCACCATCTCATTACGCAATGGGTTTGGCAGGGTTGGTGCCATGTTACGTTTACCCGCATTCGTTGTTCGAGCGCGAGAGTACCTCAGCACTTCTTCAGCGTCACACTTAATATCAAACTGGTAGTCTTGAACTTTGTTTTTCTCGATCATTGCGTTGATCGTCAAGTGGTAACCCCACAAGTTCACGACAAAAAACTCGTCGTTCCCTTTACCGTCTGACAGTTTTTTCAGCTCACGGATCAAATCCATCGAGAAACGTCGCCATTCGATATTTCTTGCCAGCTTTTGGTTCAACTCACTTAACAACATAACATCAGTATGACGGCGAGACATGCGGCTACGGAAGTAAGAATACAACTGAAACACCAAGGTGTGCTGTTTTAAGATCTCTGGTGGGAACAAGAAGAAATAGTCGCGAGTCAGCAGCTCTTCATAAAACGAAGGTTCCCATACTAGGATGTATAGGTTTGGTTTTATGCGTATTTCGCCGTCAGCACCCTCTGTAGGGGCTTCTTCCGACGCGGTAATGGTACGGGCTATAAAACGAAAACGATCGCTCTTAAAGCCTTCTGGCATGTTTTCACTTAACCAGCGACCCGTCAGTTCATGTAATTGAAAATCGGTATACTCAATGCGATCGATACTGTCACGAATCGAGTCACGAGCTGGGCCACTGTCCTTCTTACCCCGCAGCGATAAAATATCCGTGATGTACAACGGCGTTTTGTTTGGCACCGCTTTACCATCCAGTTGGTACTCTTGTTGATGATGCTCATGGTATTGCACCGTCAAGGTGAACAATGCAAATAACGTCATCAGATCATCAACCGTCATGATGTTTTTCGATGATCGTGTCTCGATCACTGCCCTTGTGCCAGAGATCGAAACCATGCTTTTTTGATAGTTCTTGCGTGTACGTGGTGGGGCTAACGCTTGGTCGATGATCCCAGCCCAATTTGTCGGAGAAACAACAAACTGATCCGCTTCATCTTTCATGGCTGGTGGCGTGTTCAAGCCATGCTCACTCAGCAAACGCTGGTTAACTTGAGTCTGAGCCAGTGCTTTTGAGCGTTTTTTCTTTTCGGTTTGCTTTACCGATTCCGTCACAAGACTGGTTGAACCAAGCACTGAAATTAATTGATTAGGATTTACGAAGCGATGCAGCATGGTTTTGCCAGCAAGTCCCTCTTCAAAACGTACAGGGATTTGGTTAAATAAACCAATGTTCACAGCCGCTCTAAGGCGTTGTTGAATCGCGGCTCTGGTCAGTTGCCCATCAGTCGCATCGATCAATTCTGTTGTTGATACCAATCCATCTTGGCTGCGAAAGCCGCGCAAAGAAATTAGATTAAGAAGCTCAACGATACTTTTGGTGACGCCTTTGAAGTGTTGATATTGATCGATCCAATCAACTGCGGTTTCTGAAACTTCAAACAAATGCCCGTCTTTGTGGCTACGTGGCGCTTTAATTAATATCTTTTCTTCTGAGCTCATTTATTATGATCCGTATCACACTAGCCGTAATATCGCTATAGTTCCAGAAGAATAAAGAAAAAAAGATCATAAATAAAGAAAAAAATTGTTGTTTTAAATAACTGATCTTTTTGATTATTCTGATCTTAATTGATTATATGATCTATTGATCAGGGCAAGAGTTTGCTTTTAACTTTTTGTTTTGAAAGGGGAATTTTTTTTGGCTTTCAGAAGCATGATCATGACACAAGCGAAAGCATGATCATTAAGTTCTTGAAAGCATGATCAAAAGTTCTCGCAACGATGATCATTAAAAAGCCGAACGCATGATCAATGAAGTAACTGAAGAATGATCATGGCCCCTACACACTTTATCCACAACCCCTTGAATAACGATGGATTGTCGATAAACAAATTTACATCTCTAACCGCTTAATTTGTCCGAAACGATGATCAAGGAAACTGCATTTGTCATCGCATTTCCCTTCTTTTGATTATTAATTAAACAGAAACGAAATTGAAATACACAAAAGTGTTAAATGGTGTTCTAACGACGACTGTGTTCAGTGTTTCGAAAGCATGATCAAGTATAGGAGTGGTTTATGAATGGCAAGACGTTGCTATTCCGACTTTGTCTATTATTAGATGCGCCAAGACTGAAATCCAGTATACATCTGCATTCTACCGTAATTTAGCCTCAAATTTACATGCTTCCGGAAAGTACACTTACTTGATCATTGATCCGAAAAACGATCATTTGCTATGGAATGATAGTAACGCAATGTTTGAGTTGAATTTTCCTTGATCATCGTTCCTATATTCCATTTTACCTTCGAAAGCATGATCATCAGACTCTCCTTGATCATCGTTTCGAGGATTGTGCATGAACGTTACTCCTCCGTTTTTACATCATGGATTAATTTTACAAAGTGTTGTCACTTTAAGGGAAATTTTCAGTTGAAATGACACATGCCGTAATTGGGGAAGAAAAATTAATCGTTCCGTGAAGTATTGATGTTGTTTAGGCTCAATAGTTCCATTTTACATTGTAAATAAGTGACGGTGTAACATTTTAATTCTTTGCCTGTTTGTGATGCGAAATACCGCTTCATAAACGCGATATTTTATCAACTTTTGTACTATTTCGATTCGATAACATTAATTTGCTAATAGATTTTCTATTTAATGTGATTTTAATCTATATATGGATGTACACCTTTTTATTGTTAATAAAATTAAATGCTGTACAATCGAAATCAGTGACTAATAACGGAAATTGGCAATGAAAAGAGAACAGACAATAGAGAATCTCATCCAACTGGCTGAGCAAACTGCGCAAGTCCAGGCAGACCGTATAGAGATAGTTTTAGAAGAAAGAAGTGAAGAACATTTTCCTGCAATGTCGAAAGCATTAATGGAAACGCGTTCTGGCCTGACTCGCCGCAAGCTTGATGATGCGATAAGCAAAATGGAAGTTGAAGGGCATCAGTTTACTAAGAATAATGCGAACCATTATTCAATTTCTCTTCAAGAAGCTCATATGTTGATGGATGCGGCTGGCATGCCAAAATTCCATGAACGCAAAAAAAATTCAGACAATAAACCGTGGATTATCAATGTTCAAAACCAGAAAGGTGGAACGGGTAAATCCATGACAGCGGTACATCTGGCTGCATGTCTCGCGCTGAATCTTGAAAAGCGCTACCGTATTTGTTTAATTGACTTGGACCCTCAGGGCTCTTTACGCCTTTTCCTTAACCCGCAAATCAGTGTTGCAGATCACGACAATATCTATTCCGCTGTGGATGTGATGTTGGATAACGTGCCTGAAGAGGTAGAGGTCGACAAAGAATTTTTGCAGAAGAATGTATTGCTACCAACGCAATACCCAAATCTTAAGACGGTTTCTGCATTCCCAGAAGACGCTATGTTTAATGCTGAAGCATGGCAATATTTGTCTCAGAACCAGTCACTCGACATTGTGAAACTCCTTAAAGAAAAGCTGATCGATAAGATTGCGGATGAGTTTGATGTCATCATGATTGATACTGGTCCACACGTTGATCCACTGGTATGGAATGCGATGTACGCATCAAACGCATTATTGATTCCATGTGCAGCAAAACGTTTGGACTGGGCTTCAACGGTTAACTTTTTCCAGCACTTGCCAACTGTGTATGAAATGTTCCCAGAGGATTGGAAAGGGCTGGAGTTTGTTCGTTTAATGCCAACAATGTTTGAAGATGACAATAAGAAGCAGGTTTCCGTTCTTACTGAAATGAACTACCTGCTTGGCGACCAAGTTATGATGGCTACCATTCCGCGTAGTCGTGCATTTGAAACATGTGCCGACACTTACAGTACTGTCTTTGATCTCACAGTCAGTGATTTTGAAGGGGGCAAGAAAACATTGGCCACCGCTCAAGATGCAGTACAAAAGAGTGCGCTGGAATTAGAGCGTGTACTGCACAGTAACTGGTCATCACTAAATCAGGGGTAAGTAGAAAATGGCAATTAAGACGTCAGATTTAAACGCAAGACTATTTGGTAAATCGAATAAACGCCGAGCTTCTACACCTCAAGAAGCTCAGCAAGCAGCAAAAGAACAAGCTCAGTTTATTGAGCTTTCTGTAGCAGGTGAAGAGCTTGTTGCATTTGAATTAGTGCGTATTCCTGCAGAGCAAGTTGCGGATCAAACCGTGGTCTTTGCAGATAACGCCCGTGAACAATCGTTCTTAAATGAGCATGCGTTGTCGGATGTGTTAGCGACACTTCGTGAGCGAGGACAGCAATATCCGGCAGTCGGTCGTAAACGTGAAGATGGCAAAATCGAAGTTCTTGATGGTAGCCGTCGTCGCATGTCCTGTATTTTAGCGGGACAAGAATTTCTTATTTACGTTGCTGAAGGCATCAATAGTGAACATGCTAAATTCCTTTCTGATGTTGCTAACGCACATAAGCCACTTTCTTTGTATGAAAAGGGCAAGGAAATGCTCGCGAAGCTCAACAGCGGTGAAGCAGAAGATCAAAAAGCACTCGCGAAAATGTTCCAGTGCAGCGAAGCATTGGTGAGTGGAGCATTAAAAGCGGCAGATTTGCCATTAGAACTGTTGCAAGCGTATCCAAATGTCGCTGATTTAGGTCGTCCAACAATTGTGAAGCTTCACAAGCAATTTAACGAACTGAGTGACGAAAATCGCGGAAAATTGTTAGAGCGCTGCCAATCAAAAGAAGGATTTGTTTGGCAACGAAGCACTGCACAAGGTGTGGCACGTATTACTAAAGAAGTGTCTGAAACCATCGAAGATTGGATTGAAGAACTTGCACCAAGTAAACGAGCAGAAAGTGCGAAAGTCGATTTGATTAAAGGCCGAGCAACTTATACCCGTAAGGGAAATAATTTGGCTCTAACCTTGAAAAAGGTCGATGACCAAACCATGCAACAGATACTCGAGTTTGTCGAAAGCAAATTAAAGTAATCCTCTAAAAAGCCGCATCAGCGGCTTTTTTTGTCCTTTTTATCCAAGTAACCTGCGGTACCAACCATGCTTGGTTGAGTATATAATCGCATCAGTATCGTTACTTCGGATCTGACATGTCTTCCTATCAACTCTTCTTTTCTCAATTGCTTTCTTCTACCAGTAAAAACCGTCAACGTGCGGGGCTTGTGTTGAAGGGGAGCCAAGCATGGCAACAATCTCGTATTGCTGAGTTGCTTGAGTTATTCAAGGAAAAAACGGTTTTTGTCATGGGGGAGTGTCATGGCGCTGGCGTGACGAAACAGGTTTCGATTAAGAAAGGGCAGTTTCTTCTCGGCCAAGAATGTCAGCTGCTTATCTGTGACTTTTCTGATGACTTTGATGCAAATAGCTTCAGTGCGGCATTAGGTGCACTTGTTGGGGGCGGAATTCTTATTGTTTTGCCTCCTCATAATCAGATAGAAGACGATGCACAGAAATGGATGGAGCATGCATTTTCGAAGCTTATTTCAGTTGTTGAGAATAAACCTGTCCCTGAGTTTTCGTGCATTGCAAACAATCGTGATACTCAAATTGATGCCGCTCCTTTTTCTGAACAGAAACTTGCGATTGAACATATTGTTCGGGTTGTGACCGGGCACCGAAAACGTCCACTGGTGATGACGGCCGATCGCGGAAGAGGGAAGAGCAGTGCACTTGGTCTTGCTTCTGCAGAGCTTATGCTTAATCGAGCTATTCATATTGTTATTACTGCTCCATCTCTTGCATCCGTCACTCCAGTTTTTGAACATGCAGCTAGCACGTTATCTGTCGACCTCAAAAAGAAAGGCGTTCTTGAGTTTGGTGACTCTAAACTGGAATTCATTGCGCCGGATGAAATAATCCGAACGGGTCCCGAATGTGATTTGCTGTTAGTGGACGAAGCATCTTCTATTCCAATCCCGATGCTTAAAAATATGGTGGCGCGCTATCATCGTATGGTGTTTTCTACCACGATACATGGTTATGAAGGATGTGGGCGCGGCTTTTCTCTTAAATTCCAAACTTGGTTGAAAGAGAACAGAAGTGGCAGTCGTTTCTATCATTTGCAACAACCCATTCGTTGGATGGAAGGTGATTTCCTTGAGCAATGGCTTTACCAGACATTCTTATTGGATGCGGGATTAAATCCGCCACCTGCAATCGTTCCATCACAATGTACTTTTCGAGAAGTAAGCAAATCCACATTGCTTACTGACACAGGTTTATTGCGCGCTTGTTTTGCATTGTTAGTTAATGCTCATTATCAAACCTCACCCAATGACTTAATGCTATTGCTACGCGATCCTGCCATTTCAGTCTTTATTCTTGAGTATGAAGGACTATGTGTGGGTTGCATACTGACAGTAAAAGAAGGTGAACTGGATGTGGAGTTAATTAATGATGTCCAGCGAGGTAGGCGTCGACCTAAGGGGCATTTAGTACCGCTGACGATTGCCAATAATCTTGGAATTAAAGAAGCCGCAACGATACACAGTTTGCGTGTCATGCGTATCGCGGTTCATCCTGAGCTTCAACAGAATGGTCTTGGCAGCCTTATGCTTCATCATCTTAAACATGATCATGCAGCGCCTTTCTTGTCCACAAGCTTTGGTGCGACACCAGAGTTGATTCAGTTTTGGCACAAGAATGGTTATCGAGTTATCCGTATTGGGTCACAGCGAGATCAAGCGAGTGGATGCCATTCGATTATTATGGTTCAAGGAAATGTGCATTGGATAGATGAGGCAACGAATCTATTTAGTGAAAGCCTACCATTCTTGCTGTCTGGAATATTGCAATATCTTGAACCTGACATGGTGCGTAACTTGTGGCATAAAATGGATGCTTCCGGTAGCAATCAACGACTTCCTGCTATTGTTGATAATTATCTAGACGGTGGAGCGAGTTACGATAGCGTTGCTTTTCTACTTGTCAGATTATTAAAAACCGAACCTGTTCGTATTGCAGACGCGACCGATTTGGTGATAAGAAAACTGCTGCAGCACCATTCATGGCAAGATTGTGTCAGTGAACTTGGCTTCACCGGTCAGAAGCAAGCTGAAGCGCAATTCCGCTCAGACATCCATACCTTAATTAGAGCTGATAGATTTACACTGTAAAACCAGCTTTATTTCATTAATTTACAGTGTAAAACCCCTTTCAACTTTTACACTGTAAATTACGCTAAACCGATGAACTTTCTATCAAGACAAGGATGACAAGAAAGTCCTATTACCGTATTTTTTTAGTCAGTTTTTATATTCTGTATAACGTTCTCTTAAGTATCTAAAACTAAACAACTTATTAGCTGTTTTTAGCAAGTGTTATGCGGTAATTCGATGAACTTTCGTATATTAGTCATTTGCTAAATAGTTATTTGTTTCTACACTCATTTTTAAGCACGGTGCTCTATATCGGCTAGGTTATAAAAATAAATGTGGACTGAAACATGGAACTTAAGCTTGCAGATTCGTTGGATATCTCTACGGTAATCGATTCTTCCAACCAGTATAAAGAATGGCTTTCAAAGGATACATCGTTAGTTATAGATGCTGCTGATGTTGCCAGAACCGATGCTGCCGGAATCCAAGCGTTAACCTCTCTCTTTCTTACTGCAAAAAGTAACCAAATAGATATTCAGCTCTCGCAACCCACAGAGTTATTGCTGGAAGGCATAAATACATTGGGTTTGCAGGACGTGTTTAACTTAACACTGGATGTTGGAGAGCTATGTAATGAAAAAGATTCTGGCAGTTGATGATTCAATTTCCATTCGTCAAATGGTGAGTCATACATTAAAAGATGCAGGTTACGACGTAGAAACAGCAAATGATGGCCGAGACGCATTAATAAAAGTCGGTTCAACTAAATTTGATGTAGTGATTTCCGATGTGAACATGCCCAATATGGGCGGGCTTGAGCTAGTGAAAGCGTTAAGAGATAAGCCTCAATACAAATTCATTCCTATACTGATGCTAACCACAGAAACCAGTGCAGAAAAAAAGAAGCAAGGAAAAGATGCTGGCGCAACTGGGTGGTTAGTAAAGCCATTTAATCCCGATACCTTATTGAAAACGCTTAAGCGCGTTATTTAAAAAATAATACTAACAACGTCAGTTTATACGGGGGCGATGTGCAATGGCTTTAGACATGGAACAACTTCGTAAAATGTTTTACGAAGAGTGTCGTGAAAATCTCGAAGTTCTTGAAGACGTATTACTGAATCTCGACATCAGTTGTGTTGACGACGAAACTATTAATACGATTTTCCGTGCAGCTCATTCAATTAAAGGCGGCGCAGCGACATTTAATCTACGCGATATCAGTGAGTTTACCCACTCAGTAGAAGCTTATTTAGATCTTGTACGGAATAAAGAGCGTCAGCTACAAAGTGACACGATCGACTTACTACTAAAAAGTGGTGATTGCATTCGCAGCATGCTGGAAGGGCATGAGCTTGGTAATGATGTTGATACTGAGCTACGCGATAGTGTCAGTCAGCAACTGCACCATTTATTGGATGAAGGTGCGGAGGTTTCTTCCGCGGTTCAATCTGAATCGGCTCCAATCGAGAATGAGCAAACACAAAATCACAATGCCCCAAAAGATGGTGAGTATTGGTTTGTTAGCTTTGAACCACATAAAGAAATGTTCTTTAGCGGGAATGATCCGCTAAGAATACTACGCGAGGTAAAAGAGCTCGACCATCAATGTCAGATTGAAGCTTTGTTAGACAGCCTTCCTGAGCTTGCAGAAATGGAAGCTGAGCTGTGTTATTTGAAATGGCATCTTCAGTTAAATGCAAGCATCGCTAAAGAAGATATTGAGGAAATATTTGAGTGGGTTGAAGATGAATGTGAGCTACTCATCGAAAAACGCACACCGGAAGTTAAAGTTCAAGATTCATCAAGCATACCCGCAACGGCAGAGCCGTCCCCACAAATGCCACAAAAAGAAGAGCCTGCTTCTTCACCACCCGTTGTCAGTGAAAACAAAGCCACAAAAGTGACAAAAACAGATTCTGCAGTCAGCTCTATTCGTGTCGATATCGATAAAGTTGACGGCTTGATCAATTTAGTCGGTGAGCTTGTGATCACCCAGTCCATGCTTACCGAAATTGGCAATGACTTTACCATCGATAAGTTAGAGAAACTCAAAGCAGGTTTAGCTCAGCTATTGCAAAACAGTAAAGACTTACAAGAAAACGTACTCAACATACGCATGCTGCCGATGAGTTTTGCTTTCAGTCGTTTTCCACGATTGGTGAGAGATCTGTCTGGACGGTTAGAAAAGCAGGTTGATTTGCAAATTAAAGGTGAGCAAACCGAGCTGGATAAAACCGTTTTGGAGCGAATCGTCGATCCTCTTGTTCATCTAGTAAGAAATGGCATTGATCATGGTATCGAGCAACCAGAGCAACGTTTAAATCAAGGAAAGCCCGAGCAAGGGACGATAGAGCTGAATGCATTTCATCAAGGTGGCTCTATTGTCATTGAAGTCAAGGATGATGGTGCAGGACTGAATTGTGAAACTCTTTGGAACAAAGCACTTGAAAAAGGCGTGCTGGCTCCGGACACAAGACGGGAAGAAATGACCGATAAACAAGTGATGAACTTGATTTTTGCACCGGGTTTTTCGACGGCAGAACAAGTCTCTGACATCTCAGGTCGTGGAGTCGGGATGGATGTGGTTAAACGCAATATCGAAGAGCTGGGTGGCCATATTGAAGTGAACTCTGAATTAGGGAAGGGGTGTTGTTTTACGATTAGCCTACCTTTGACATTAGCTATTCTTGATGGGCAGCTTGTTCGTGTGGCCGGTGAAGTATATGTGATTCCGCTCCTGACCATCGTTGAATCAATTCAAATAGAGCGGTCTTGCATCAAGTATGCCTCTGGTGGAGTTGAACTCTATCGCTTACGTGAAGAAAACATCCCAATTTTAAGGTTGCAAGAAGAGCTAAAAATGGGTGAAAGCGGCTCTCTAGATGACCGAATTCTTTGTTTTGTTGAAGCCGCAGGAAATCGAGTTGGCTTGCTACTGGATGAATTGCTCGACCAGCAACAAGTCGTAATTAAAAGCCTCGAATCAAACTACAGCAAAGTAGCGGGAATATCGGGAGCTACCATTCTTGGTGATGGTTCCGTGTCTTTGATTCTTGATGTTCAAGGTTTGATCACCAGTTTCCTTAATCGGAATGCTGAGGCTACGCACAAAGGTAAAGCGGCATAGGAGTGAGCATGGATTCTGAACAAGAAAATATTGTCGAAGTGCCTACCGGAGTCATGAGTGATGAGGCGAATGAAAGCGCAGATTTCCTCAGTTTTCGTTTAGCAAACGAATTGTATGGCGTTGAGATTAATGATGTAGAGGAAATTCGGGTTTGGGAAAGGCCGACACCCATTCCTCGCTCTCCCTCTTACGTAAAAGGGGTGATTAATCTACGCGGCATGATTGTTCCTGTGATCGATTTGAGAAGTCGTTTTGAAGTAAGCCAATGTGAATATTTACCGACAACTGTGGTGATTGTATTGCGCTCCGTTAGTGATGATGAAGAACGTCTAATGGGACTGGTTGTTGACGCCGTAAGCGACGTCGTTAGTCAGGGCGAGAACGAACTCTATCCAGCAGTGGGCGAGTCATTGGTGACGCCATACCTACAGGGACTTATCAATGTCGGCGAACACGTAATGTCGTTACTCAGCACGGAAGAGCTGTTGAATATAGATCGGATACTAAGGGCGGCTTGAACATGATGACGGAAGAATTTTTAAGCTTTGTATTAGATAGTGAAGAGTATGCGGTCCCCATTCTTGATGTACGTGAAGTAAGAGGATGGACGGATGTTCGTCAAGTACCGAACTCACCCGATTACATGCTGGGCGTGTTAGAAATTCGGGGGGAGTATGTTCCGATTGTTGATTTGCGTATGCGATTTGGTCTTGCACCAGCGCAGATAAGTGCGACAACGGTGGTGATTGTTTTGAACGACAAGCAACAGCACCCGCTAGGGATTATTGTTGATGCTGTATCGGAGGTTTATGACCTTCGTGATGACAATATTAAGGAAGCACCTGCGGTGGCGCCGACAGTCGACCACAGTTATATCCGTGGCATCGCAGCTGTAGAAAATGGACATTTAATTTTAATAAACCTTGAGGCTCTATTTGATGTAGCAGGGCTGAACGAGGCGTCAGTAGAAGAAGCATTAATGTAAGAGGTGACTCATGGGATTTTTTAAACGCAGAACGGAACCTGCTACGCAACAGTTTGTAGCGCCAGCACAGGACACGCTCATGGAGCAGCCTCAAGATTCAGGGGGTATTTCCAAAGAGCAGATTTTATCGGCACTCAATGCGGCTCAAACGGCTTTGATGATGATTGACCGAGATTTTAAAATTACTTACGTCAATCAGAAATCCATTGATTTGTTGCAGCATCACGAAGTGCTATTCCAATCGATTTGGCCGAATTTTCGCGCGAATGAAGAGTTCTTGATCGGCTACTGTATTGATGGTTTTCATGCGAATCCGCAGCACCAAAGACAGCTTCTGTCGAGTGTTGCAAACTTGCCGTACAAAACTGTCATCAGTGTTCAAGATGTTAAAATCGAGCTGAACGTCGGTGCCATCATTGATGCAATGGGAAATTATGTGGGGAATACGCTCGAGTGGCAAGATGTGACTGAGCAACTCAAACAACAGGATGAAATTACCCGTCTTCAAGCCGCTGTAGATCAAGCGCAAACCGCCATGGTTATGATCGATCGCGACTTCAGTATTACCTATATCAACCAAGAAACCTTAACCCTGTTCGGCAAACATGAGGCAACGCTTCGTTCTGTGTGGTCGGGCTTTACGGCCAGCGAAGATTGGTTAATGGGACGTTGTATTGATGAGTTTCATCGTAATCCGGCTCATCAACGCCAACTGTTAGGTGATCCCAATAACTTACCTTATAACACTGACATCACGATTGGCGATCTGAAAATTGCACTGAATGTTGCTGCAATACGAGATACTCAAGGCAATTACATCGGTAATACGCTGGAATGGCAGGATGTGACTGAAGAGCGGGCAAAAGAAGAAGAAATAGGCCGCTTAGCATCTGCCGTTGAAGGCATGACAACAAATCTGATGATGGCCAATAAAGATGGCATTATTACTTACCTCAATCCGTCACTTAGCAGCTTATTAAAAGACCGAGAAAGTGATCTTCAACGCGTACTGCCAGGATTTGATGCCAGTAATCTTGTAGGCAAAAACATTGATATTTTCCATAAGAACCCAAGCCACCAGCGCAACATTATCGCCAATCCAGACCGACTCCCCTTTACGTCGGATATAAAAGTTGGTGGGTTAGAGTTCAAATTGACCTGTATTGCGATGCGTGATGCACAAGGCAATTACATTGGCCCTGCATTGCAATGGGAAGACATCACTGAGCAACAAGATGGTCAACGTCAAGTTGAGGCGCTGATACAAAGGGCGATTGCTGGGGATTTAAATGAGCGTATTGATACCACTGTCTACAGCGGTTTTATGAAAGAGCTGGGTGATGGCATCAATAGCTTGCTTGAAACCATTGTTAAACCACTTGGACAGTGCATTGATGTGATGAGTCAGGTTGCGGATGGTGATCTTAACCAAAACATGTCTGACAGTAATCAAGGGGAGTTTGGCCGTTTGTCTGAAGCGGTGAATACGTCGATTCTCAACTTGCGCAATATGGTTGATAAAATCACCCAATCATCCGCTCGGGTTGCCACTGCATCAACGGAAATTGCGGATGGAAACAATGACTTAAGTCAACGTGTGGAAGCGCAAGCATCAAACTTAGAAGAAACGGCAGCCAGTATGGAAGAGATGACGGCAACGGTTCGTCAGAATGCAGATAACGCAAAAGGTGCCAACACGCTTGCGGATGATGCGGCGAAAAAGGCCAGCAAAGGCGGTGATGTGGTAGGTCAAGCGGTGGCTGCTATGGCTGAAATCAATACTGCAAGTAAGAAGATTGCAGACATTATCGGCGTGATCGATGAAATCGCTTTCCAAACTAACCTATTGGCATTGAATGCGGCTGTGGAAGCGGCAAGAGCCGGAGAGCAAGGTCGTGGGTTTGCAGTGGTAGCAGGCGAAGTTCGTAACCTTGCGCAACGCAGTGCGGCGGCGGCTAAAGAAATCAAAGGCTTAATCAAAGACAGTGTTGAAAAAGTAGATGAAGGCTCCCGTTTAGTGGATGAATCGGGAGAGACTTTAAATGAGATTGTTGACGCGGTAGCGAAAGTGACAGAGCTGATTGCTCAGATTGCGTCATCCAGCCTTGAACAATCAACCGGTATTGATGAAATCAACCGTGCTGTTGCGACGATGGATGAGATGACCCAGCAAAATGCGTCATTGGTAGAAGAAACTTCGGCGGCAAGTCAGTCACTAAAAGATGAAGGTAAAGAACTGCTCAACCTCATGAATTTTTTCTCAACCGACAACAACATCACCACATTTGAAACAAAAAAGCAGACTAAAGACACTGGGCAAAAAAGTAATGTACGAGAGCTCCGGTCGACCCGAGTCGCCAACACCAACTTCAAAATGAATGAGGAAGGAGACGAATGGGAAGAGTTTTAACTCGTACGGAGCAGACGAATGTGGCATCGCAACAAGAATTTGAGCTGACAGATAAAGACTTTAAGTTCATTCAGTGGTTTATGCACAAAACTGTTGGAATTTATCTGTCAGATAGAAAGCGGGCCATGGTCTATGGCAGAGTCAGCCGTCAATTGAGGCGGCTGGGTTTGTCTCGTTTTGAGGAATATCGTGAGTATATTGAGCGAGATGAGGAGGAAAGAATCCACTTCATTAATAGCCTTACCACCAACAAAACCGAGTTCTTTCGTGAGTACCATCATTTCGAGTTCTTAGAAAAAGTTTTGCTTAGAGAGTGGCGTGAGCAAGGTGAGAAGAAGATCCGAATGTGGTCGGCTGGCTGTTCTACAGGGGAAGAACCATACAGTTTTATCGCTTCATTATATTGCTCTGGGGCATTTGACTCGATTGAAGAGTTGGACTTCTATGCCACTGACTTAGATACCGCGGTATTAACGAAAGCACAACAGGGTGTCTATGATGCAGACACGATCAGCAGTATTCCTGCTCAGTATTTAAAAAAATGCTTTGTGAAAGGAAAAGGAAGTAACGCAGATAAAATAAAAGTCATTAAGGGGTTACAGGAGTTAGTTCAATTTAGACAACTGAACTTGCTCGAAGAGTGGCCTTTTGAAAAGCAGTTCAATCTGATTTCTTGTCGAAATGTCATGATCTATTTCGATAAACCGACACAAGAAGCGCTGATCACTCGCTTCCATCAAATGCTTAAGCCTAATGGAATCTTATTCATCGGTCATTCGGAAAGTGTAGGGGCATGTGCTCCGCTGTTTCACCATCTTGGGCACACCATTTACGTTAAACAATGAGGCGTCCAGATATGATCCATAGCGCAGAGAAAACACCTTATAACAACACCCACTACAGCCGATTTTTTCATCCGGTACGAGAGACGCATATCGTAAAAGTGAATCCTGGAGGTTTGTATTGCACCTCTGAGAAAGAGCTGATTTGTACAGGTTTAGGCTCTTGTGTTGCGGCTTGTATGTGGGATGAAGAAAATCGCGTTGGAGGCATGAATCATTTTCTTCTTCCGTTTGACAACCAAAACCAAGCAAGGCACTGGCACCCGGATGAAATTGTTTCTACAGCATCACGTTATGGTAGCCATGCCATGGAACTGCTTTGTAACACGCTCATTTCAAAAGGAGCGAATCGCAGCAATCTCAAAGTAAAGCTATTTGGTGGGGCGCAGATGCTTGGTCGTTACTCAATGATAGGCGCCAAGAACGTCGAATTTATTCTCGCATACGTTGAGCAAGAAAACTTAAATGTTCAGGCTCATGATCTTGGAGGTATGGAGCCAAGAAAAATTATGTTTGATCCATTAACAGGGAAAGCATGGTTAAAACGTATTCCATTTAACGAAGTTCATCAGGTTCAGCATCAAGAAGAAAAATACGCAAGTGATTTAGACAAGGAAAGCCATCGTCCTCACGATGATGATGTGGAGTTGTTTTAATGAAAAAAATCAAAGTACTGGTTGTCGATGATTCACAAGTATTCAGGGCGTTGCTGGCCCAGTTGATCGATTCTGATCCAGAACTTGAAGTGGTCGCTACGGCTGAAGATCCCTATCAAGCGCGTGAAATGATCAAAGTACACAATCCTGATGTACTGACGCTTGATATTGAAATGCCGCGCATGAATGGCGTGCAGTTTCTAAAAAACTTAATGCGTTTACGGCCCATGCCTGTGGTGATGATTTCAACATTAACTCAGCATGGTGCAGAACCAACCTTGCAGGCTTTAGAGCTCGGAGCGGTCGACTATTTTCCAAAGCCAGATGCGGATCGAACCGCAGAGATGGTGGATTATAAATCTCTTGTTATTGAAAAAATTAAAACCGCCGCAGGTGCAAACGTAGCACACAGTGAAAAAGTGGTAGCAGTACCTAAAGCCATACATGTTCCGAGTAAAACAAAAATGGAAGTGATTGCCATTGGGGCGTCGACGGGAGGAACGGAAGCAATCAGGCAGGTATTGTCTGCACTGCCTGCTGGATTACCACCTATCATTATTACTCAACATATCAGCGCTATGTTCAGTGGATCGTTCGCTCAGCGCTTAAATGAGCACAGTGCTTTCCCTGTTCAGGAGCTGACTTCACAACGTGCCCCCTTAATACAAGGGCATGCCTATTTAGCTCCGGGAGACAAACACCTCACTATTATCAGAAGAGGTAGCCATCTCTATTGCCAGCTTGATGATCGTCCCCCTGTAAATCGACATAAACCTTCCGTCGATGTCATGTTTGATGCCGTCGCTGAAACGGTAGGTGAGAACGCAGTTGCCGTGATTCTCACCGGAATGGGACAAGATGGTGCAAAAGGAATGTTACGGATGAAACAGCGTGGGGCAAAAACAATTGCTCAAGACAAGCATTCATGTGTTGTTTGGGGAATGCCAAGGGTAGCCACGGAGATTGGCGCGGTGCAGCAAGTTGTCGATCTTAATCATATACCACAAGCCATTTGTGACCTATTACAAGCAACAGATTAACGGATGGACGAGAGGCTTAATAATGAATATAAAAATGTTGGCAAAACAAAAAAGATATGCGCTCTGTCTGGGCTTACAAATTTCCTTGTTGTCATTTGGGTTGTTGTACACCAGCTCAGTATGGCTAGTCATGAGCATGGTTCTTGTTGCAGCTATTCCGTGGTTTACCCTACCGCTCTCAAATTCAAATGCAGTTAGTACAGAAAGCTCAACCATCGACGGAGGAATCGATAACATCACGGATTTTAGTGTGTTACGTAAAACAGATCCCGTACTCAACATGCTTAATCATCAGATTGAAAGCACGTTAGATAAGCAGCGCAGTGTGGTTGATGAATCGGTAGAGACGCTCAATACCAGTTACTTTGAAATGCAAAAACTGGCAGAAACCCAAGGGCATGTGACCTCTGTGCTAGTTGATAGCTTACTGGGTAATCAAAAAAGTGAATTCGATATAACGCAAGTACTCCCCAAGACGGAAGCCATTATTACCCAGTTTGTTGACACCCTAATCAATATTTCTGAGAAAAGTATCTCCGCAGTGCACAGCATTCACGATATGTCAGAAAAGCTCGATACGGTGTTTAAACTACTGGAACAAGTAAGGGGGTTATCAGAGCAAACGAACCTTCTTGCCTTAAATGCAGCCATTGAAGCCGCTCGTGCTGGGGATCATGGCCGAGGGTTTGCTGTGGTTGCTCAAGAAGTGCGTAACCTTTCCGTTCGTGCTGAAGAGTTAAATAACCAAATAGAACATGAAATCAGCATTGCTCAAAAAACGGTGGTGGAAACCAATAAAACCGTTGGTGAAATGGCCTCGATTGATATGACTGATGCTATTGAATCAAAAGAAAAAGTAGACAGCATGCTGCGTGGTGTTCAGCGCATTAATGAAGAAGTGGAAAAAGAAGTCCATAAAATCAAAGGCGTGGGGGATGAATTACACATTCATGTCGATAACGGAATTCGAGCATTACAGTTTGCCGATATTGTGGTGCAGCAGGGTGATTATGCCAAAGAATCTTTAGCCTTTTTAAGCGCTTTGAAAGAGACGGTTCAGCAGCTCGCTATGGCTGAACTTACCCCCGCAGAATTTACTTCTGCGGTAGAAGAATTGTATCAACAACTCGAAAACCGAGGTGCGCCAGCGGCCTCTCAGGTCAGTATAGAAGAAGGTGAAGTAGAACTTTTCTAAGGAGAAATTATGACAGTAGAAGCGCAAGTCGATCCGAATAAGAAGGAAGTGGTCATTGCTATAGAGGGAGCCTTTGGTTTTAGTCTGGTTCAAGATTTTCGTCGCTGCTACTCCGAGCGCCGGGATTACCGTTTTACTCTTGATCTACGCAAAGTGGACTATATCGATAGTGCTGGGCTTGGGATGCTGCTGAACATGCATAACTACCTCGATCAGGATGATGGCATGATTCGTATCACCAACACTTTGCCTCAGGTGAGAAAGATCCTGTTGATATCGCGATTTGATAAAAAATTTCAAATCGAATAGTGAGGGGGCTCAATGCGCGTATTAATTATTGATGATCATGCGACCAATCGAGAGTTATGTCGCTTTATGCTCAACCACATGGCAGACCATATTGATACGTTTGAAAATGGTGAAGGTGTGGTTGAAGCCATGAAACAGATGGAAGCCTTACCTGATGTGATTTTGCTGGATGTCATGATGCCAGTAAAAGATGGCTTTACCACTGCCCACGAAATACGTCAGGCATTCCCCGAACAACATATTCCAATCATCTTTCTCACCGTTTTAGACGACCATGATTCTTTTGAGCGTTGTTTGTCTCTTGGAGACGACTTTATTCTTAAGCCTGTTGAACGCAGTGTGCTACTGGCAAAAGTGCAGGCGCATTATCGAATTGTTCGCATGCACAATGAAGTCACTGATCAGCGTGATGAGCTGCAGCACTTCCACGAGCAGGTTCGCTACGATTATGCCATTGCAGAGTCTATTTTTACGAACCTCATGGACGAAATGAGTTCTCAGCTCAAAAAAATCTATGGCATTGAATACATCTCGACACCGTCGACCATCTTTAATGGTGATCTGATTGTTGTGGCTAACCGACCTCATGGCGGCGTTTATGTGATGATTGCAGATGCCACAGGACATGGTCTTCCCGCTGCGATATCGGCAATTCCCGCTACTCGTGCTTTTTTCTCTATGGCGGAGAAAGGATTGTCTCTGGGTGAGATCGTTGTGGAAATCAACAACTCATTAGTGAAGTTTCTGCCTATGGGGATGATGCTTGCCGCCAATATTTTTGAAATACGAGCAAATGGATTTGAGGTGACGTGGTGGGGTGGTGGGCTACCGGAGGCGTATATTCTCGATGCAGATGGGTCGATTGTTCGCCGACTTATTTCAAACCACATGCCACTTGGCGTGCTTAAACCCGAAGAATTTGAAACCAATCTGGCTCATTTTAAATTAGAGCCGGAGCAAAAAATCATTTGTTATACCGATGGCATCATTGAAGCGATGAACACCGAAGGCGAACTGTTTGGTCAAGAGCGACTGGAAAATGTATTGGTAAGTGGTAAGCCTATTATTCCAACCTTGTATGAAGCGGTCAGTAAATTTGCCAATAAATCGGTTGGGGATGATTTATCTATTCTTTCCATGCAGTTCCCGATTTCAAATGCCCATGATGCGACACCGTCGAAGGCTACCCACTATATGAGCCACATTCCTACTCAATCGACATTGCGTTTTACTGGAGCGGTATTGAAATCTGTCACCATCATGACGGAAGTGCGTCAGTTCTTAGTCGGGATAGTTAATGGTGGAGCTCATTTAGATTTAGTGTGTTCAGTTTTGTCTGAGTTATTTGCCAATGCGGTTGAGCACGGATTACTCAAACTGGATTCAAAGATAAAAGATGAGCCCGATGGATTTTTCGCTTTTTATCAGATGAGAGAAGAGCGTTTACAGGCACTCGATGATGATGTCTGGGTTTGCTTGAGTTTAGATTATCACCCAGAAACTAAGCAGCTGAAGATGATCATGGAACACAATGGTGAAGGCTTTGACTATGATAAAGTAATGAAGCTTGATAAATCCTTGACGCATGGACGTGGTATTGTTCTTGCTTCGGAACTTTGTGATTCGATAAGGTATTCAAAAGAAGGGAAACAGGTCGAGGCGATATACAGTTTTGACGCCAAACATCACTTCCCAAGCTCGATGTAACGAGTATTTTTTACAGTGTAAATAGGGGAAGAGGTGACGTAGGCCTGAATTTGTTACACATATGATACTGTTATCGAAGTGATTCAAATACACTGGTACCAAAGTAGTATTTTTAGAACGAACCTCTCGAAATATGCTTGGGTATATTTACAGGATGTTGGGCCATCACAGGTAGTTGTATGTGGAAGCAAATCGTCAGTTTATCTGATAATAATCAGGCAGTTGTTGCAAAGTTATCTCCGGATATCACAGTCAATGCCACTTTCGATGACTCAGGCTTAGCAGAAGCTCTGGGTGAGATAGGTGCTGGCGATTTTTATGTGCTTCAGGATGAACTAACTCGCTTTATTAATTTCGCTAAAGACATGAAAGGTGAAGCTTACGTCGGCCTTAACATTGCAGAAATACGCGATGCTCAAGTTGAAGTTATTCTGAGCGAACACGATATGTTAGCCAGTATGATGGTGACTGGTGCATATAAAGGTAAGCCGTTACGTGGGCCTCAAATAGTTCAAGCGCTAGCCACAGCCAGTGTGGCCAAAGGCATCAATAAACTGGCACTCAAGAAAGTGTTGGTGATGAGCCATCAACTTAAGCCCGGGGAAACGTTCACTCAACCTGTCGCAAAAGGGAAAGACCCGATTCAAGGGCAGGATTCCAAATTTATTCCTATGGTTGAAGACCCAACCAAGCAGATCCTAGCGCCAAAAGAACACGATGATGATGGCAAAGTGGATATGCTGGATTTAGGCGAAACCATTACGGTTGATATTCACCAGCCTTTAATGAAACGAGTACCTGCGACCAAAGGTGTGCCGGGAATGACGGTGCAAGGCAAAGTGATTCCACCTAAACCAGGCAAAGATCAAGTTCTCAAGGCAAGCAAAGGCTCAGTCATTTCTTCTGAAGACCCAAACATGTTGGTAGCCGCTGTTTCTGGGATGCCCGTAATCAAAGAACGTACCGTAGAAGTGGAAGATGCACTTTGTCTGCAGACGATTGGTGTTGCGACTGGCCACGTGAAATTTAAAGGCAATGTGGTTGTTCGTGGTGACATTGAGTCTGACATGGTAGTTCGCGTCACGGGGTCCTTAACCGTCGGTGGTTTTATTGAATCAGCCGATGTGCAAGTGCAGGGGGATGTCTCCGTCGCGAAAGGCATCATTGGCCATACAGTGTCGGAAGGCGATAAAAAAAGCTGTATCGTGAAATCTGGCGGTACCATTACCGCTAACTACGCTCAATATTCTGAGCTGCAGGCAGCTAAAGATATTGAGTTGGCTGTCCACTGCATGAGTAATGAATTGCGCTGCGGCAATAACCTGACCGTGTGTGACAAAACAGAGCGTCAGGGCACACTAAGTGGTGGCATTGCGAAGGTGGGAGGTAAGATTAGTTGTGTGAATCTCGGTGTAGAAGGAGATACCGCAACACACGTGCACGCATTTGCTCGCTATCAAACGTTAAAAGATAAGCAAGCAAAACTGAAAGAGCAGTATACGCAAGCCCAAGAAGCCACGATGAATGTGGTTCGTAAAGAATTGGAGTTTAAGAAAAAACCTAAAGCTGAGCGCACGGAAGAGGCTCAGAAGAAAATTGACGAAATGAAAGAGCAATCCAATGCTCGCCTTGAACAAGCTAAGCTGGTTCGAGATCAAAATGATGAAGAGTTAGAACATCTACTGGTAGAGAATATCGTTGAAGCCAAAAACAAAGTGTTTACTCACGTCACAATTCAGTTTGGGGAAGAAAAAGTCATTACCAAACGGACACATGGTGCGAGCAAGTTTACCTTTAACCAATTCGAAATTAAGTGTTGCTCATTGCTTGAAGATGAAGCGTTTGATGAAGATTTGTGATCTGCCGTGTTTATCATCTATTTGAATAGAAACCGCGCATACAGCGCGGTTTTTTTGTCCTCAATTTCGAGAATGATAGTGTCGATTTGTCTCATCGACAGCAATATGAGCAATAAAAACAGAATGGTGACCCTAATGTCGAATTGGTTATCTAAACTGTTTGAAATAACTAAAACAATCAGGAGTTTAAAGATGAAAGCAACCTGGATTCCAATTGCTTTATCCGGCTTAGCGTTAAGTGGCTGTATGACCGAAGATGTCGAGAAACCAAAAGCAGTGGCAAAGCCTTTTCAAGTCACGGCGGCAGACAGCATCTATTATGGTGGTGATATTCTGACAATGGCGGGCGATACACCGCAATACGTTGAGGCGATTGCGGTTGCTGGCGAGAAAATTGTCTATGCAGGTGGTAAAGAAGGCGCGATGGATTACAAATTCGGCAAGACTAAGCTTGTCGATATGCATGGAAAAACCATGCTTCCGGGTTTTGTTGATGCGCATAGTCATGTTTATGGTGTTGGCCTACAAGCCATGGTCGCCAATGTATTGCCGCCTCCGGATGGTCAAGTTGACACTGTTGAAAAGCTGATTGATGTGCTCAAAGCATCTCAGCAAAATGAAAGTGCAAAGCTGTTTACCGAAAAAACAGGTTGGATCTTAGGCTTTGGTTACGATGATGCGCAATTAGATCGCTACCCAACCAAAGACGATTTAGACAAGGTGAGTAAAGATAAACCGGTACTGATCATCCATACTTCTGGTCACTTAAGCGTTGCGAATTCAAAAGCGCTGGAACTTGCAGGTATTACCGCCAAATCAGAAAACCCTCGCGGTGGCATTATTCGCCGTATGGAAGGCTCACAAGAACCAAATGGTGTTCTGGAAGAAAATGCCCATTTTGCCATGGTGTTCAATCTGTCCAAAGGCATTGATCTTGAGCTGCAAGACATGATGCTGGAAGCCTCGCAGAAAATGTATGCTCAATATGGCTATACAACAGCTCAAGAAGGCCGTGCAACGGAAGAAGGCTATCAATCGATGAAACGAGCATCGAACGATGGTCGATTGTTGATCGATTTAGTGGCGTATGCAGATATGGTGTCTAGCAGCGGCTTCATGGACTCTGAGTACAACAGCCCAACGTATACTAAACATTTCCGTATTGGAGGCGTCAAACTTAACTTTGATGGTTCGCCTCAAGGTAAAACCGCTTGGTTAACGCAGCCTTATTTCCACCCACCTCATGGTCAGGGGAAAGACTATGCAGGCTACTCAACCTTTACGGATGAGCAAGCTTACCAGTATGTCGAAACAGCGTTTAAAAATAACTGGCAAGTGCTGACTCATGCCAATGGTGATGCGGCGATTGAGCAGTTCATTGATGCGGTAACCAAAGCAAATGAGAAGTTGGGTAAGCTGGATCGTCGTCCTGTATTGATCCACGGTCAGACTATTCGTCAGGATCAAATTGATCGATTGGCAGAGCAAGGCATTTTCCCATCGTTATTCCCAATGCACACCTTCTATTGGGGCGACTGGCATGCAGAGTCAGTACTTGGGCATCCGAGAGCCGATTTTATATCGCCAACAAAAGCGGTTCGAGACGCAGGTTTGATGTTCAGCACCCACCACGATGCGCCTGTCGCGCTGCCAGATTCGTTCCGAGTACTAGATGCAACGGTGAACCGTACAACCCGAACAGGCAAAGTATTGGGGCCAGAACAGCGTGTTGATGCCTATACCGCATTACAAGCTATGACGATTTGGCCAGCATATCAGCACTTTGAAGAGGACTTTAAAGGCTCTATTGAAGTGGGTAAGAACGCTGATTTGATTATTTTGGATAAAAACCCGTTGAAAGTTGAATCGAAAAATCTGAAAAAACTGAAAGTGGAGCAGACGATTAGCCGAGGAAATGTGGTTTATCAACGTCACTAATTCTGCGTTTCTTAATACGTTTAAACAGCAAGCATTTCGCTTGCTGTTTTTTTTATCTTTTTCTCTAGGTGATTGTTTAATACTAAGGGGCGTCTTTTATTGTGTTTAATTCTCTCACAGTAAGAAAATGACCTATTAAATTGTTTGGTATTCTCGCTTGGTAGGAATACAGTTTGATTAGAAATATCGAATAACGATACAAAGCAGAATGAACACGATGAAGCAAAACGCCGGACAAGTTAACGAGAAAATTTTGCAGTTGCTTATGCAAGTTGCAGTGAATGATGAGCCAGTGACCGCAAAGGTTTTGAGTGAGCAGCTGGGTGTACCTATCAGCAGTTTGTACCGTCACCTGAAAATGCTCAAAGAATGGAACTTAATTGAAGAAAGTCCATACGACAAGACCTTGATCATCGGTCCAGCAGCGTTGCTATTGATGCGTAGCTATGAAACGAGCCCACACAACCTTGAAGCCGTTAAAGTCGTCCTGACTCGGTTACAGAAACAAACGGGTGAGATGGCAGCGTTCATGGTGCCAGTTGGCTATCGCGCATTGTGCGTGAGCAGACAGGAAAGCATGCAAGCACTGAGATGTAGCTACGTTGAAGGGCAGAGCCAGCCGCTTTTAAAAGGCGCATCATCTAAGGTGATGCTGGCTTACATGCCTGCGGCGCGGTGCGAAAAAATCTTGCGCTATTTTGGCCAAGAAAGCCAGCTGGATGTGTGGTACCAAGAGTTGGAGCAGATCCGTAACCAAGGTTATGCGGTGAGTACTTCTGAAATCGATCCAGGTGTTTCTGGTATCAGTGCTCCAGTCATGAAGGGAACTAAGCTCGTTGGTGCAATCACTATCATGGCACCCGTTCATCGTGTAGAAACCGATAAACAAAGGATCATTTTGCACGTATTACAGGCAGCTCGTGCGCTGCCTCCTGAAAGGTAATTCAACATGCTAGGCTTATTCAAACGAATCGCAACACACGGTCACGCTCCTTATCATCACCATGGCGCAGTACTATTAACCGTATGTGAGTCATATAAACCGATGACATTGGTGGAGTTTGAATTTGCCGAGCAAGCATTAGAATCAGTGGCGGATTGGTTGTATCCGGGAAAAAGCAGTCAGCCCTATTGTTTGGGTACGCACTTTGTGTTGTCTGATCACCAAGCTCAGCCATTACAAAATGAGCTTTCAGCGCGATTGGGTAACGGTCAGCTTCCGGTTGTTTTGACCAATGCTCATGAGACGGTCTTGCATGTGCTACCGTTGATCTCACATGCTCGGGTTGAAACTGGCATCGTCAGCATTGGTAACGATTTTCAGTTAAAACAATCGCTTGAGCCTCAGTTAGGCTCTGCCTACCATTTTGCCTTGGCGCGTTTTTCTGAGAGTCGTCTGTTTAGTTTAGGGATTGATCCTTCAAGGCAAAAGGAAACCATGTTGGAGTATGCAGAAGATCAAGGTTGTAATTGGATGACCAATGAAGAATGCAACTTCCGCCATCGGTTTCAACTGAAAAACCTACTTGGTGGATATATTGGTCATTGTGATCAGCTGATCATCGATATTGATTTAGAATCACTGCTTCCTAAAAATGGGGTAGACAGTCATCAACACCTTAATGTGCAGATGGTGCTGCGCATGATCCGTCAATGTATGATGTCGGGCAAGGTGAAGTACGTTCAATTGGTGGGCTGTAAGGACAAACACATCTACAGTCGAGCAACCAAACTGATTTTAGATAACCTAGCGACGATGATGCCAAGCCGTCCAGTTGCAGCGTGATGTGATTGGTATTATTTCTCTGCTAATTTCATGAACTTGCTGTAGGTACTTAAGCGTCCATTGATGTATTCCATGCCGCAATGGACGTTATTGTCTGCATTTCCGACAATTTGGTATTCGACAATGAACTCCCCGCTGATGACCTTAATAAACAGAAAACCCTCATTGATTTTCCATAGGCCTTTAAGCTTTTTTTCGCCAAATAAATCGACTTCAGTCAAGGTTCCATTGGGTTTGAGCTGAATCTGAGAAGAGAAGCCATCGATATTGACCTTAACCCAAGGCTGCGGGTGCACTTCATAACTGAGTATTTTCCGGCGTTTGCTGACCCATTCTTTGAGCTCCTTTTCTTGAGTCGGCGTGAGCGTCGGCAGATCTTCCATCTCGAGTAACGTGTGATGTTTTTCAAACCAGAATAGCTGTAGATGGAGAAGTTTCATTGGTATCAATGCGAGATAAGTTAAGAACAACAACGTCACTGTGCGCTATGGCCGGATTGAAGTCAACTAATGGGAGAAAAGACCACAGAATTCACTCGAGGGAATGAAATCTGTGGATTCCCCAAGCAGGGAGAATGATTTTCGCTATCGCAATAGTTTGATGTGACCGCTAGGTGGTAAAAAGCTTAGGAAGTTGCGCATTGGCGCATGCTTGATTCAGACGAACTTGTGCCATATGTATTTGTTCTAGCCAGTGTTCATCTTGTGCCCACATTTCAATCACCAATGGTACAACGCAGTCTGTCTGTTTTAAGGTCTGGAAAATGGCATTAAAGTTAACGTCACCCTCACCGATGACCAAATCACGGAATTGTCCTTGATAGTTTGGGGTTACGCGATACGTGTCTTTGAGATGGATCTGTGCAATATGAGGCTTGCTGAGTGCCAGTTCAGTACAGACGTCATAATTCCAACCAGAAATATTGCCGACATCGGGGTAGGCGGTAAAAAATGGTGAATTGATTTGCCGATTTAGCACTTCGAATTTACTCAAAGAGTTCAGGTAGTCGGTATCCATGATCTCAATGGCTAGCATGACACCCGCCCGCTCAGCCAGCTGCGCCGCATGCTTCATACCTTGGATAAAACGCTGGTGGGTCTCGTGGCTGGCTGCTTCGTAATAAACATCATATCCAGCTAACTGAATGGTTCGAATCCCCAGTTTATAGGCAAGTGCAATGGCTTTTTCCATGTGGATGACGGCTTGTTCACGAATCGCAGGATCGGCAGAACCAAAAGGAAACTTGCGATGTGCACTCAAGCACATGGAATGCAAAGGAAGCTCATATTGCTCGCATTGACGTCGAAGTTGGTAAATGGTCTGGTCATCCCAATCTAGGCGGCGACGGCGTTCATCGGATTCATCGATGGAGATTTCAAGAAAGTCAAAGCCGAGCTCTTTGGTTGTGCGTAGTTTTTCGCTCCAACTCATGTCGTTCGGTAGTGCTTTTTCATACAAACCCACTCGGTGGCGTTGTAAGTTGTTAAACATATTGCCTCCTAGTTCCAGAAACGATGGATCTGTGCTTTTAGTGCCTCTGCCGTCTCTTTTCCTTTTTCTCCTGCTAATGCACGTCCGGCAATAAAGGTTTTGGCTTGAATTCCTTCAAACAGATAAATATCTTCTGGGACAATACCACCGGTAATTGAAAGCTGAAGTCCCAATGCAGACAACTGGCGCATGTTATCTAAATCATGTTCCGTCCAGCCGACTCCCGCCAGTTCGGCGTCACGCGAGCGATGGTAAATGGCTTGTGTGATGCCTAAATCAACCCAAGATTTGGCATCTTCCATAGTCCAGTTGCCGTATATCTCGATTTGGATCTCCCCATTGAATTGATCGGCGACTTTTTTACAGGCGGAGATGGTTGCAATGTGCGCAGCTGCAGATACCGTAATCCAATCTGCTCCAGCTTCGAAGGCCATTTTAGCGAGAATGGCACCACCATCGGTGGTTTTCATATCGCACACCAAAATATGGTCAGGATGATTATTGCGTAGGGTGGAGACGGCGCTCATGCCTTCAGCAAACGCCAAAATCGTTCCGACTTCAATGACATCAACATAACTGTGTACGTTGCTGGCGACAGCGACTGCATCGCTGAGATTGGTTTGATCCAAAGCGATTTGGATAAGTGGTTTAGTCATGAATGTTATCCTTGAATGTTATGACGTATCACATCGGCTAAGCCGTTGCTGTTGTTATTGGTTGGACATATGAGTTGGGCATGGGATTTGACGGTGTCATCGGCATTTTCCATGGCAACGCCGAGACTGGCGTATTGCAGCATTGAGATATCATTGTGATTGTCGCCGACCGCCATCACATGATTAGGGTGATATCCCAGTTCGGTCACGTATTCAGCCAGCCTTAAGCCTTTACTGTTCCCCTTGGAGGCGAAATCGATTCGGTTAGACCATGAACGTTCGCCATTGAATTTGTCACGTATCCAAGCGTTTTCTAGCAAACGTTCAACGGAGCTTGGTAGCCCTTCAACAACAAACTTCCACACATATTGAGTGCGATGAACTTCAGCGCTAAAGGAATCCACTTTGTAGATGTTGGGCGGTATTCGGCTAGGTGAAGCTTTCGCCCATTTTTCTAGCGCTTCCATGTAGGTGATAGGGTTAAAGTTTGAATACGTCATGGCGTCGGTAATGTACATCACCAGCTTGACCTGAAACTCTTTCGCCAACGCAATGAAATTGAGTGCGTCGTTTTTGTCGATGGCATTTTGCTTTAACACTTGGTTATTCTGATAATCGTAAACATACGTCCCGTTACAGCAAATAATGGGAGTAGTTAAGCCCAACTCGTCGTAATAAGGGCGTGCTGCGGTGTGGTGACGGCCAGTCACAATCACCACATGACATTTTTGCTGTGCGTCTTGAATCGCTTGTTTAACGTCTGGATCAATGCTGTGGTCATCAGTGAGCACGGTTCCATCTAAATCTAACGCGAGTACTTTATACATGTGGATTACCTTTGGCCGTAGTACGCATTTTCACCGTGTTTGCGCAGGTAATGCTTATCAGAAAGTTCGGGCTGAATTTTGATGCCGCTATTTAGTGAGCGGGTAGCCAGCGCCATGGCAGAAATTTCTTCTAATACGACAGCATTGTTGACCGCATCATGCGCGTTTTTGCCCCACGAAAAAGGTGCATGGCCGGCGACAATAGCGCTGGGAACGGCCATTGGGTCTATCTTGCGTTGGCGAAATTCTTCCACGATGACTAATCCGGTGTTTTTCTCATATTCCCCCGCAATTTCTTCGTGAGAGAGCTTGCGAGTACAGGGGATATCACCATAAAAATAATCGGCGTGAGTGGTGCCAAGCGCTGGAATATCAATGCCAGCCTGAGCCCAGATCGTTGCGCTACGTGAGTGAGTGTGTACTACGCCGCCAACATCTGGGAATGCTTTATAGATTTCGATGTGAGTGGCAGTATCGCTTGATGGATTCAGCGTTCCTTCGACGATATTGCCGTTCAAATCGACCACTACAATGTCTTCGACGCTCATACCATCGTATTCAACCCCAGAGGGTTTGATGGCGATCACTTGTCGCTGGTGGTCAATTTCAGATACGTTGCCCCAAGTAAAGGTTACCAAACCGTACTGAGGCAGTTTTAGGTTCGCTTCAAGGACACGTTGCTTAAGTTCGCTATACATGATTTCTCCTTAGGCATGGGTTGCCAGAGCATCATCAATCACATTGAATACATCCAGAACGCTACGACAGCGTCGCAATTTATCAAGGTCGACACCGGTTTCACTCTCTTCATCATCGAGGACTTGGGTGACCTCCATCAGCCCTTCCATGTGTTCATCGGAAGAACTCCCAGCTAGCGTGATCAGTACGTCAACGGGCTCGTCTTCTCCTTCGAAATAGATAGGCGTTTCTAGTGTGACTAAGGCAAAAGCGGTTTTAATCACACCATCTTCTGGTCGAGCATGCGGCAAGGCGAGGTTTGGGGCGATACAAATATAAGGGCCAAGCTCTTCAACACTACTGATAATGGCTTGATGGTAAGAAGGGTGTATGGCACCTGAAGCGATCAGTAAGTCGGTGCCAATCTTGATTGCCTCACGCCAGTCTTTTGCTTGAGCCTGTAATTTGATGGAATGGTTATCGATTAATGACTGTTTAAGTCCCATTGTTCTATCTCCAGTATTGGTGCCGGCCAAACCGGCACCTGAAGGTTTATTTTGCTTCTGCGAAGTTTTTATTAATGATGTCGAGTAACTCATCGCCGAATGAGTTCGGATTCAGCATGTTTTGCACCCCAAGCACAAACTTGCCTTCACCGGGCTCCATTTCTGCGGAAAGGTGTTTGGATGAAACAATGATGTCAGTGGTGGCGAGTTTCGATTTGTAATCGGAGACCGCACAAGAGTCCATGACATGAGGAATCCCTTTCTTCTCTAGGTATTTCCCTATCTTCATTTTCATCATCATTGAAGAGCCTTGACCGTTGCCACACACTGCAAGAATGCTGACAGGGCGAACACCATCACTGGCTTGGATTGCTTGCTCAACCGCTTGAACAACTTCAGGTTCTTCGCTGATATCAACCGTTCCTTGGGCATCTTCTTCTGCTCGTAGTTTTTTCGAAGCGAAGAACATGTAGACCAAAGCGAGAGCAATCAATACAAAGAAGAACATTTTAGAGGCAGATAGCCCCTGCATAATTGGAGGGAAGACTAAAGCCCAGTCAGCCATTCCCATCCAGCCGTTAAACTCGGTGCCGTATTGGTTGAAAATATGGATTGCCCATGCTGAGCCAACGACTTCGATGATGCCCATCACGAAACAAATCTTCATGACGGCTTTCCAGCCACCAAAATGGTTGGCAAAGACACCGATGGTGGCATTGGAGAAGAACATAGGAATAAAGCCAGGGATGATCATGATTGGCGCATCAAATGCTAGCATGGCAAGCACGGCGGTGAATTGACCGAGTGCGCCCCACATAAAGCCAAATACCATTGCGTTTGGTGAAAAAGCGTAGATAGCAGCACAGTCAATCGCCAACACCGCATTGGGAATGACTCGCTCAGAAATTCCTTTGAACGCTTCAGATAGCTCAGCGACGAACATACGTACGCCCGCAACGATCACTTGAATGGCAACGGCAAACTTAAGCCCGGTTTCCAGAATGAAAATTGTCCAGTGTGTTTTTCCTGCCATTTCTTGCAAGTTATCAAGCCCGAAAGACAGCAGAATAATACCAAAGAAAAAGGTCATGACAATTGCCGTTGCGGCAATACTGTCATGGAAAATATGAAGCCATTTCGGTAACTGGAGGTGGTCAACACTGTCTTTCTTATCACCGAGTTTGGGCGCGACTTTCACCGCTATCCATGAGGCGATCTGTTGTTGGTGACCAATCGAAAACCCTGCGCCACCAGTCACTTCTTCTGTCGGCTTAAACATGATGTTGGAAGAAATACCCCAGTAGAGTGCCATCAATATTGCAGAGTAGATGATGGTTTCCCACATACTTGCGCCTAAGACCAAGTAGAACACCGCAATGAGCCCAGCTTGCTGGAACATGATGTGCCCGGTCAACATGATGGTGCGTATACCAGTGAAGCGACGGAATAACACCAAAAGAATGTTAATGCCGAGCGCTAAAAGGACGGCATAGCCAACCCATGAGTAGTTGTCACCCATGGTTTCCATGGTTGCCATCATCGACGTATAAGGGTCAATGACTGAACCGGTTAGGCCGTGATATTCCGACAGCTTAGCAATCACAGGTTTGAAACCTGCGACCAAGGTACCAGCCCCCACTTGGACCAACATAAAACCAACGATGGTTTTGATGGTGCCTTTCAGGATGGTGGTTTTGTCTCTTCTGAGTAGCCAATAGCCAATAAAGGTTACTAAGCCCAGCAGCAATGGGGCTTTGGTCATGACTTGGCTGTAAAAAATATAGAAAATGTCGTAAAGGAACTCCATATCTTTACCCCTAGGATTAAGTTTTATTTTGTTGTGGTGTAGGTCAGAGCGATTTCAATTGGAAGGTTGAAATTTGCTCAGTATTTGCTCACAGAACAAACCTTAGCAATCAAAAGTAATCATTCAATGCTCATTTGTGATTATTTTGATATTTGTCAATTTTGTCGCTTAAAAAACCATATAAATGGTAGGTTGATCACGCTGAAAAACATAAAATCCTTATTTTTCAGTTGGTTATGTATTTATGTGATGGAGAGCAAATATTTGTTGAGAGAGAAATTGACAATCGTTTGGATGATTAATAGAATCAAATTAAGTCAAAAATAATCACTAAGTAATCACTTGATGACAGAATAGGTGATAAACATGAATGAAGTACAAAGGCATCACGGTATCTTGTCGTTGCTGGAAGAAAATCAGACCATCAACGTCGCGCATATCATCGATGCGTTTAATGTCTCACCGGCTACTGCGCGAAGAGACATTTCAAAGTTAGATGAGTTGGGGAAGCTTAAGAAAGTTCGTAACGGTGCAGAACGTATTCAGGTTAAAAAGAAGAAATGGACTCCGCTTAATATCAACAGCACCGAGCATTATGAAGAGAAGTCTCTGATCGCCTTAAGAGCTGCCGCACTGTGTAAACCTGGCGATAGTGTCGTGATTAACTGCGGTTCAACTGCGTTTTTACTTGGCCAGAAGCTGTGTGGTGAGAATGTTCAGATCGTCACAAATTATTTCCCATTAGCGAGCTATTTAATTAATGAAGATCACGATGATGTCATCATCATTGGTGGTCAATATAACCGAGCACAGAATATCTTTTTAAACCCTTCCCCTGATTCATTGGGTGGTTATGCCGGCCATTGGATGTTCACCTCAGGCAAAGGGTTAACGGAAGCTGGGTTATATAAAACCGATATGTTAACTGCGGTTGCTGAACAGCAGATGTTAGAACAAATCGATAAGCTGGTTGTTGTCGTTGATAGTTCCAAAGTCGGGCAACGGACTGGCATGCTTTTTTGTCCAACCAACAAAATCGACATAGTGATCACTGGAAAGGACGCTGATCCGAATGTGCTAAATGCATTGCAGGCACAAGGTACTGAGATCATCTTAGTGTAGTGATTCCTTCCTCCTAACGGGTTTAAACAACAAGTAATACAGGCTCACACTTTTATTTTCGATAAAGGTGTGTGGCTTCCTACATCCAAAATTTGTGAAATAAGAAGGTGTTGCTATATGAGCAAAGTAAATGAAATCACGCGAGAGTCATGGATCTTAAATACTTTTCCTGAATGGGGGACTTGGTTAAATGAAGAGATCGAAAATACAGAGATTGAACCAAATACCTTTTCCATGTGGTGGTTAGGTTGCACAGGGATCTGGCTTAAGAGTGAAGGCAATACCAATATTTCCATCGATTTTTGGTGTGGGACAGGCAAAAAAACGCAGAAAAATGCTTTTATGAAGCATCAGCATCAAATGATGCGTATGGGTGGCGTACGTGAATTACAACCTAACTTACGGACATCGATCTTCCCGATGGATCCATTTGCCATCAAAGAAATTGATGCGGTAATGGCCTCTCATGATCATGCGGATCATATTGATGTCAACGTGGCTGCGGCGGTGCTTCAAAATTGTGGTGAGCATGTGAAGTTCATCGGGCCTCAAGCATGTGTTGATCTTTGGACTGGATGGGGTGTGCCAGAAGAGCGATGTATTGTGGCTAAAGTTGGGGACGTATTGGAGATTGGCGATATGAAGGTTCGAGTGCTTGATTCGTTTGACCGTACCGCGTTAGTTACACTGCCGGAAGGAACTTCATCGACTGACAAAGCGATCCTCGATGGTATGGATGCTCGTGCAGTGAACTACCTGATTGAAACATCGGGTGGTTCGGTTTACCACTCTGGTGACTCTCATTACTCGAACTATTACGCTAAGCACGGCAATGAATATCAAATTGATGTTGCCTTACTTTCATACGGAGAAAACCCCCGTGGTGTCACTGATAAAATGACCTCTTCTGATATTTTACGCGCGGCTGAGTCACTTGATTGTGAGGTGGTTGTGCCTTTCCACCATGACATTTGGGCGAATTTCCAGAATGATCCACGTGAAATCGAAGTGCTTTGGAAGATGAAAAAAGAACGGTTGCAGTATGGCTTTGCTCCATTTTTCTGGCAAGTGGGGGGGAAATATACTTATCCAACCGACAAGGGCCGAATGCATTATCAACATTTCCGCGGGTTCCGCGATATATTTATCGATGAGCCAGAGCTGCCGTTTAAGGCATTTTTGTAAATTGGTGAGTAAAAAAAGGGGGACTGAGGTCCTCTTTTTTGTATCTGGTGGATTTTTGAAGATGGTTTGAATGGTTACTGGTGTCTAGATGTGCAAAAGCTGGCATTAAAGCCAGCTTCTTTTCTTGGTTTAGCTCGTTACGACTTTTTTGTCCGTGCTTTTGTGTGAGTCTTTCCAGTATTGGATACGTACACGGTGTAACTGAGCTCGTCTTACTTTTTTCATTATGTCCCTCACGTTACGATAGGGCTCACTTTGAGTGAGTAACTAGCTGTTTTTACTATTTTTTACCAAATTAATGTAGTCGTGTTCCTACAAATTATCCACGATCTACTTCACATAAATGTATTTAACAACGATCACCTACATACATTTACGTGAACTTGATAACAGTTTGCGGCCGAAGGGTCAATGGCCTCATAGGAACTTCATGCAGAATTCATTCCGATGAGACATAAATGCAATCCAATCGTCACTAAACTGTCAACTTTTATGTAGGAGTGTAGTATTGGTCACCTTTTGTGAGAAAAAGTTCCATTTTTACATCAAGATTTATTATGGATATGCCGATACTGAATAACGAATAATCGTGTCTTTGGAGCGTTAGGTGGCATTGTTTTGACTATTTAGCAGCATGGTATGCGACAAATTCGACGTATATCACCGTTTCAGCTTCCTAAAATGAACTGATAGGAGCTGTTCGGTTAAAGCGCTGACTTATAGTACTTTTTGGTGATATTTTTATCATCTTTGATCTACTTTTTGTATAGAGGTTGAACTGAATAGGGGCACACGAATTGGAGGCCAACTAAAATGGACATCGATTATGATTATCATGTGTTTCGAGAGCGCGTAGAACAAACGATTTTCTTTTGCGAGCAAGATGGTGTGTGCGCGAGTTACAAGGATCTCAAGTTTGCCAGTGTGTTCCAGCCCATTTTTGACCGCAATATGAATGTGCATGGTGTTGAAGCGTTAGTACGAATCAAAGATCAACACGAACAGTATTATCGTCCTGATCTCTATTTTCGCTCGATTGAGCAAGATGATCATGAAACGCTTTTTGTTACGCTGATGTGTGCCGTGCTCCATGTCTTGAACTTTGCACGCTCGAGTTATCGAGACTCACGGATCTTCATCAATGTTGCTCCTTCGATTTTTGAATTGGTTGCCAATGATCAGGCAGCGATTGATCATTTGGTTTCAAACCTTGGCCGGCATCAACTGACATCGGATCAAATCACATACGAGATCATGGAGCTTCAGGGGCGTGATGATGCTCAAATGGTGTCGGGGATCAGCAAGTTGGCTGAGCATGGCATTCGTATCGCTTTGGATGATTATGGTGTGCAATGTTCAACGGCTGAGCGAGCGAAAACCATCCAGCCTGATTACTTAAAGCTCGATCGCAGTATTATCATGACTGATCCGGAAAAGGTAGTAAGTAATATTTCTTGCGCGATTAAGCTTGCTGGGCAGATCAATGCCAGAACGATTGCAGAAGGGATTGAGACAAAAGAAGTGCTGGATGCCTGCATGGATAATGGGGTGGATTATTTCCAAGGGTATTGGTTAGCACGGCCCGAAAAAGCACCGCCCATAGCACAGTGACATGAGATTTGATAAAGAAGGGGAGCATTTGCTCCCCTTCTTGTTTTCTTATTTAAGCTGTTATAGCTGTGATGGTTTCTCCTTACCACTGGCCCATGCGTACAACAGCTCAAGTGCGACAGTAGCCCCCGCTAGTGCGGTGACATCACTGTGATCATATGGTGGGGAGACCTCAACCACATCCATACCGACAATGTTCATTCCGGCTAAGCCACGCAAGATCTTCAATACCTTGTCTGAGTTTAATCCACCACAAACTGGAGTGCCGGTGCCCGGAGCAAATGCAGGATCAAGGCAGTCGATGTCGAATGTGACATAGACTGGCTTATCTGCAGTGATTTCGCGGATCTGTGCAACAATCTCTTCAGCGCTCATGTCGTTTGCTTGTATCGCATTGATCACGTTGAAGGCATGATCGCTTTGTTCGTATTCAGTACGAATGCCAATTTGCACGGAATGCTTGGCAGAAATTAAACCTTCTTTTGGCGCGTGATAGAACATGGTTCCATGATCATAGTTACTGCCATTCGCATAGGTATCCGTATGAGCATCAAAATGGATCAACGCCATTTCACCATGATGCTTTGCATAAGCACGTAAAATTGGCAGCGTGATAAAATGATCACCGCCAAGGGCTAACATGGTCTTGCCACTTTTCAGAATTTCAGCTGTTGCGGCTTCTAAGCGATAGGTAAAATCTTCTGCATCACCGCAATCGAACACCAAATCACCGGCATCAATCACGTTCATTTTTTCAAAGACGTTGAAATCCCAAGGGAATTTTTTACCTTCCCACGCTAAATTCACTGAGGCACGACGGATTGCGTCGGGGCCCATACGTGCACCCGGGCGGCCAGAGGTCGCCATATCCAGTGGTACACCGAGTACCACCAAATCGGCATCAGCAGCAACCGCATTACGTATGTATGGTCGGCGCAAAAAACTCATTGAATTTGAGTACAGCGAATAATCAGTTTTCGTAAACAAATCATTCATTTAAAAATCCTCTAGGTAGGTATAACCACGTAAACCTTGCTCAAGTTCTTCTAATACCTGATCTTGCTCATGGCTTGCAACGCGCTGGACAACTAACTCTTGGTAATTGGTGCGGATCTTGTCTACATCAATATGAACATAACGCATCATGTCTTCTACCGAGTCCCCTTCATCGATACGCTCAATGATGGATTGCCCTTGCTGGTCGACCGTTACAACCGCACTATGGGTATCACCAAACAAGTTGTGCATGTCTCCCAAGATCTCTTGGTATGCACCCACAAGGAAAAAGCCCATTAAATACGGTTTGTCTTTATTCCATGCGGGAACCGGTAATGTTGTTTCAATGCCTTGACCTTCAACATAGTGCTCAACAGCACCATCTGAATCACAGGTAATATCCAGCATCACCGCGCGGCGATCGTCTACCTCTTCTAAACCCGATAATGGCAATACAGGAAAGACCTGATCAATACCCCATGCATCTGGTAGAGACTGGAACAGAGAAAAGTTCACAAAGAACTTGTCTGCCAAACGCTCGTTTAACTCATCCAAAATTGGACGATGGAAACGGTTTTTTGTGCTCATTTGGCGGTTCAACTCATAGTAAATTCTAAGTGAGAGTTGTTCTGCCCATGCGCGCTGTTGCAAATTCAGCACACCCGTTGCGAATTGAGAGTGGACTTCTGCCAAATCACTTTGGGTGTCATTGTAAATCTCAATCAAAGCGCGTGCGTCACTACCATCTTGCAAGTTTTCCCAACTGCGCCACATGTTTTGTATAAGCGTTGGTGCATCGACTTCTGGTGCGATGACGGTTTCAGGATAATACGTCTCTGTACCGATCACGTTAGTGATCAACACCGCATGGTGCGCAGTAAGGGAACGACCTGACTCAGAAATGATCACGGGTTTTGGCTGACCATATTGCTGACACACATCACCTACGGTGTTCACGATATTACGAGCGTATTCAATTAAGCCGTAGTTCATTGAGTTCGAGGACTGACTGCGAGTGCCATCGTAATCAACCGCTAAACCACCACCGATATCAAAGAAATCAATTTTGGCCCCCATTTCACGCAATTCACAGTAGAAGCGTGCTGATTCATTTACACCATTACGGATATCACGAATGTTCGCCATTTGTGAACCAAGGTGGAAGTGCACCAGTTGCATCGCATCCAGTTGTTGCTCTTGTTTTAGGCGTTCGATCACGGTTAATACTTGCGAAGCAGACAAACCAAATTTGGACTTTTCACCACCACTTGCTTGCCATTTTCCAGCGCCTTGAGAGGCCAAACGAATTCGTAGCCCCAAGCGTGGTTTCACGCCAAGGCTTTTTGCTTCTTTCAATACCAGATCAAGCTCAGACAGCTTCTCTAATACGATGAAAACTTTGTGGCCTAATTTTTCACCAATCAGTGCAAGACGAATGTATTCGCGATCTTTGTATCCGTTGCACACAATGACTGAGCTGGCTTTCTGTGCCAGTGCCAATACAGCGAGTAGTTCAGGTTTACTGCCTGCTTCTAACCCAAGTTGTTTGGTTTCTAGTTGTGCTTGACTGGCAAGGATTTCGTCTACCACTTCTTTCTGCTGGTTCACTTTAATTGGGTAAACTAACAGGTAGTTATTCGGGTATTGGTACTCTTCAATCGCTTGGTTGAATGCCTGACAGATATTGTGCACGCGTTGGTGCAGGATCTGCGGAAAACGGACCAATACTGGCAGGTTCAGCTGTTTTGCTTCCAGTTGGTTAACGATTTGGCTTAAAGGTACTTGGTGCGTTTTATCACTGGTTGGAGAAACATACACTTCACCCTGATTGTCGATGCCGTAAAAGCCTTGGCTCCAGTAATGAACGTTGTAATCAGCGCGAACGCGGTCTAATTTGGATGGTTGTTCCACATCTAATCTCGCTAGAACAGAGAACGATACCAATGCGTTAGAAGTATTCGATTGGTATTAAACGTGAATCAGAAAGGCCTGAAATCACCCCTGACGCCTACAAAGATAGTGGTGTGGCGTCGGGCGCATTAACGGACAAAAAGCCAGCAGAGTCTAATGAATAAATTTTGTCGTCACGATTATTAATCGATGAGTTGTTGGATGTGCCGCATCAGCGCAAGAAACGGCATTGATTCTTGCGCTCAGTGATAAAAATTAGGTTTACGCGGCGTTCAATTGCAGGGCTAGATCACGGCCATTTCCGCGGAATTTGTCAATTGTGGCTGCGAAGTTTGCAGAAACATGGAGTAGGCGAGAATCCGGGTGATCGGCAATGTAATGGGCTTTTTCGCTGTCATTTTGCAGCGTATCCCACTTGTGATGGATGTCGCGGGCAAAATGCAAAACAGCGGCTAATTTGGGAGAAACCTCGGCATCTCGTGGATCATGAAAATGCTCAATGGCATCCACCATCTTGGCTGGGAACTTCCATGTTTTTGCGAGTCTGGCGCCGAGTGTGGGCGCTGAAATATCGAGCAATGCTTCTTGTACGGCTATCGGGTCAGCGCCAGCTTCCACTTGTTGCTGAATTCTGACCGCATCATCAGGTACAAGGGTGTGAATCATCAGTTCACCAATGTTATGCAAGATGCCTGTAGTGAAGACTTCATTGCTGTCAGAGCCAATCTCTTCTGCCAGCTTGCTAGCAATCACTGACACTTCAAACGTATCTGTCCAGTATTGTTCTATGTCTAAGGTTCTAAGTTTAGGGAAAGAGCTGGAAAGTACGGAAGCCACCACTAATGTGCGTACTGGCCCCGTTCCTACTCGCAATAATGCTTCATTGATTGAAGAGATGGTTTTAGTACCACCAAAGTGGGCAGAATTTGCCATGCGGAGCAGGCGGGCACTTAATACCTGATCCATCGCGATTTTATTGGTTAACTCGCCAAAATTTACATCATCCTGATTCACCATATCTAACAGCTCTTGCAGAACCTTCTGAATTCTGGGTAATTCGTTTAGACGAGAAATTAAGTCCGGGTGACTCATAATAGTCTCCATTCTTATGCTGTGTTTAGGGTCTTAAATATGGGTAAATAAACTATAGGTCAGGAAACGAAATTAATACAAAAGCATCAGAAGGGTTGATGATTCGTCAGCTATGAAGCCGCTAGCGTATGATGAATTTGCTGCTCTATTGTGTGGAACCGATTCGGTAATTGACGGTGATTTTTTTGAATCAGATACAAAGCTTCGACGACAGGATCGGTAGGTTGGTGAACGGTTAGATCTGCTTTATCAGAAAAGTTTTCTAGGACACTTTGTGGCAGTACCGTGAATCCTAATCCTTTTGAGATAGGCAATAAGATTTGGCTCAGTTGATTGATATAACTTCGAGTGGGTATCGCATCGATGTCAGTATTCATAAGTTTTTCATCACGACACTGTGCAAAATAGCGAGTGAGATAATGGTGGGCGTCGGGATGACGAATAAGCCCAAGTTCTGTCAGTTTTTCTGGTGTGATAGCGGTTGCGTTGCAGTGTGGTGGCAAAATCAAGCATAAGGGTTCGTTGGCTAGAAAGACGACTTTCAATCTTGCATCGTCAGGTTTGTGCGTGACGACTCCCATATCCAAACTGCCTTCAATGATCCCCTTGATGATTTTATGATTGGGGGCAGCCTCTAACTCTATGATCAGGTTGGGGTATTTACATTGTAAATCCAATAGCGGGGCATAGAGTGATAATGCGACGGCACCAGAACTTGCGAGTTTACACTCTCCGGCGAATGGGTCATCAAAGGCAAGCTGGGTAAATAAGGCGTGTTCAGACGCTTCGCACTGCTTGGCGTATTGATAGACTAACTTGCCTTGTTCTGTCAGCTCAAAACGTTTCTTTTCCCGCTGAATCAACAGGTGGCCGCAAGCTTGTTCTAGTTTTTGGATATGTTGACTGACGCCTGGCTGCGTCATGTGTAGCGTGTCTGCGGTTTTCGTAAAATGGCCAACATCGATTAGGGTTTTAAATGTGTTGAGCCAGAGTGGATTTAGCATAGGATTTTTGATAACAAGAAATTATTAAAATCAGAATATATAATAATTTCCTGTTTGTTAACGTCTTACCTAACATAAACCTCATTCAACGGGCAATGTCGCCCTCTTTTGAACGAGGTTAAATATGTCTACAGCATACCCAAGAGCATTTTCCCACATTGGCATTTCGGTGCCGGATTTAGAGGCTGCGGTTAAGTTTTATTCAGAGGTGTTAGGTTGGTACGTGATTATGCAGCCAACAGAAATTACTGAAGACGATTCAGCGATTGGTGAAATGTGCACTGACGTTTTTGGTGCAGGTTGGCAACGTTTTCGAATTGCACACCTTTCTACTGGGGATCGCATTGGTGTGGAACTCTTTGAATTTAAGAATCAGGAAAACCCAGAGAATAATTTTGAATATTGGAAAACCGGTGTTTTTCATTTCTGTGTTCAAGACCCTGATGTTGAAGGTCTGGCGGAAAAAATTGTAGCAGCAGGGGGTAAAAAGCGCATGAAAGCTCCGCGTTACTATTACCCAGGGGAAAAACCATATCGCATGATTTATATGGAAGACCCGTTTGGCAATATTCTTGAAATTTATAGCCACAGTTACGAGTTGCATTACGCAGCTGGCGCATACTAAGGGTGAGCTATCTTTGCTAGCACTTTAAAATAGTGTGCCTCTAGCGAGCATTTACTGATACTATCGAGCACGAATAGTCGGGGAGCCAACTGACAATGTCATTGGCTGAGATCGCATTGCGAGACCCGTTGAACCTGATTCAGTTAGCACTGACGTAGGGAACTATTGACGCGACTTTGTGTTGCGAAGTGCTTGTCATTATTGGCGAGCCATCAGTTCTTTACGTCTTGTTGTAGGAGTAATTATGCTGCCACAAGACATGACCCCCATAGTTCTTACCATTGCCGGATCCGATAGCGGAGGTGGTGCGGGCATTCAAGCCGACATTAAAGCGATTTCCGCCTCTGGAGGGTACGCTTGTTCTGTGATCACTGCCATTACCTCACAAAATACTCAAGGGGTGACGGCGATTCTACCAATTCCTGTTGAGCATGTTGCGAGCCAGTTAGACGCGGTATTTCAAGACTTAAATATCGTTGCTGTGAAAGTGGGCATGTTGGCCGATGCGGATATTATTCGTGTGGTGGCAAACAAAATCACTCAATATCAGCCTCACTTTGTTGTTGTTGATCCGGTGATGGTTGCGACCAGTGGCGATATGTTATTGCATGATTCAGCTATCGACACTTTGAAAAAAGAGTTGTTACCACTGGCTGATCTGATCACGCCGAATTTGCCGGAAGCCGCTGCCTTAACAGGTTTCGCTTTACCCGATAATGAAGAACAAATTGGTGAAATGATTGTGCCGCTTCGCCAATTGGGTGCGAAAGCCATTTTGCTCAAGGGCGGCCACTTTGAGCAAGATGAAAGCAGTAATGATGTGCTGATTGAGGGAGAGGCGATAGACGTACTGCGCTGCAAACGGGTTGCAACCAAAAATACCCACGGAACCGGGTGTACACTCTCTTCCGCCATCGCTTCCTATTTGGCTCAGGGAAACCGGCTACATAAAGCCGTGTACTTGGGTAAGCAGTACATCACACAAGCGATTACGCATGCGGATGAGCTGAAAGTAGGGCAGGGACATGGCCCTGTAAACCATTTCTTTACTGGACATATCAATGTTCGTTGATTCAGTTGTAGCGCTGGTTCACAGCGCTATGAAACCTATTCTGATCTTGTTTTGGCAATCGCTTACTCGTTTTACTTATAAGTGTTTTGATCTTTCCGCGAATTGACATCGAGTTGATAATTACCTTAATACCATCCACTACCATTCGCTAATGGTTCTACTGGTGAACGTACAAGTGTAAATTCGGTTGGTGTAACGTGAATACTCTGATTAATAATAAGCGACATGGTCTGATATTACTGGGCTGTTTTCTGACATTGATAGGGCCATTGGCTCTGACTGTCAGCCACATTGATTTGCTCGATCCCGTTTCTGATTCAACCGGTTTTCTTTTTACGCTTCTTACGGATTCGGCGGGCAGTAAAGGCTTTTTGTTGACACTGGTTGTCCTGTGCACACTTTGTTTACGCTTAAACCTAACCAAGCGAGAAATCTTAAGTAAGTTACTTCAACTGGGTGTGATTTTAGTGCTGTGTTTTGCGAGCAAAACTGGCCTTAAAATGGCGACAGAGAGCCCACGTCCATACACTCAATTGTTAGTGAACCAGCTCCTTATTCCTCAGGCTTCGCACTTCTACAACCTAAGCTCGGATCAACAGAATGAAGTGATTCAAACGGTGTCGACCAAAGTGAGTCCATGGCGTACTCATCATTGGTTAGGCGAAACGGATTACTCATTCCCATCTGGCCATACGATTTTTGCGTCCATTTGCGTGGCTTTCTTCGCGGGGCTATTTTTGCAGCATAAACGTTATGCGAGTGCTGGTGTGATCTTGTTGTGGGCATTAGGCGTTGCGTATAGCCGTTTGTGGTTAGGGATGCATCGACCGGTTGACCTCGTTGGTTCCGCAATGTTTGTGGCTTTGGTGTATGCGCTAGTGCCGGAATTCAATTTGTTAGCCGACCGTGTCATGCAAAAACTACCCAAAAACTGGTTGCATGGTCTATAAGTAGTATTAATGTCACTTTGAGATAGAATTCGATAATGAAGACAAGAGCTTCCCAAACTGGAATCACAGCCTTTTTCTGCGGGGCTCTTGCGGCATGTGCCCCTGATGTAGAGCAATCGGGACCAAAACATGAAATATGTGAATCATATCAACAGGGTAGGCCCATTGCGATACTGGGACACAGCCCTAATTTTGATGGCGAATGGTACGCCGACTGGTCTTATCAAATTAATCGCTTCAACCAACGCCACTCTGATATTCCCATCATCCCTGCCAACGAACTTTCCTCACTCGATATCAAAGATTACACCTTAGTTCTTGCTAAGAAAGGTGTGGGAGAATATCGCTTACAAGATAGATTAGAGACGCCATATTATGATTTTGTTATGGCAAAACTTGATGGTGAGCCGATTGAAGGGACGTTGCAGTACTTTACCTTAGAAAAAGAAAACCCCAGCCTCCTTGAAAGATACTGCCGACAGTAGCTTTCAAGGCTGAGCTTTTATCCGGTACATGATCACGTACCGATATTGTTTCCGCTTGCGATTACAAATCGCGTAATAAGGTTTCTAACTCTTCATTTGCTTCGTGGATAAGGTGGCTGAGTTCAAGCGCATCGTGATCGCTGAGCATCACCTCCCACTGAGTCGAGTTTCCCTGTCCTCTTAAGCGCGTTTTGTTCGCAATGGATTCAAATTGTAAATCGTCAAAACTAGAGCTGTGATGAACGTGGTTCTCTTTGATTTCGATATCAATGATCCCCACAGGGTTCACGGCAACGTGTGCATGCCAATGCTTGGCATTTTGAAGCAGATAGTTTCTGTGAACGGCTATCATAGCGTCCTCCTGAGTTGCAGCCACTGAAATTCATTTATTAGTGTAGAACAGCCGTATGAAATGCGGCGCGAAATAACAAGGAAGATTGATCTTTATTAATTGTGGTGAGAAAAGAGTTTACCTTTCAACAAATTAGTGTTGATAAAAATAACACTAACTCAAGCCGTATTTAGTATAACGGCACTAAAAATATTGGTGTATAGGTGACGCTAAATTCCGCGCTGAATAAAAAATATACTGATAAAACTCACATTTCTGTTTTTCTCTGCTTTCTTGTTGATAAATTCACCACTAATATATCTTCAAAATATTGAAGATTAGAGTTGTTATGCAATACATCAGCCGTGAAGGCTCTGCTGTGATTAATGTTGCTAAGTACTTACTTTCGGCCAACGTGGGTGAGCGAGTCAAAACCATTGATGCTCTGTCATCGGAGTTTGGGGTTTCGATAGGCTTTATTCAGAAAGCACTGACTACAATTGAGGAGCGTGATGCCGTACGGCTGCGTCGTCAGGGTCGCAATGGCACCATCATCGAAGCATTAAATGAACCCAAGTTAGTTCAGTTAGCGGGTATTGCTCATATGGTGTGTGCGATGCCACTGCCTTACACCAAGCACTATGAAGGCTTGGCCAGTGGAATTAAGGCGCAAATGAATGACTTTCCCGTTTTCTTTGCCCATATGCGTGGTGCGAATGTGCGTGCTGAGTGCTTGAAATTAGGAACCTATGATGTCGCGATCATGTCGCGGCTGGCTGCTAAAGAATATGCCAATGGGTTGGTTACGGCCTTGGACTTTGGCCCCTATTCTTACTCTAACCCGCATCGGCTGATCTTTCGTCAGGGTGAGTATGAAAAGATACAACGAGTCGGGGTCGACTTTGATTCTCCAGACCAAAAAGTCCTAACCGAGTTAGCGTTTGCTGGAAAAAACATCGAGTTGGTGGAAATCAGCTATAGCGAAGGTATCAACCTACTGCAAAGTAAGGCAATTGATTCAGTGGTTTGGCTTACAGAAGCCACAGATATGCAACGGCTTAAGTTAGAAGAAAAGTCATTGGATGAGTTTGAGCAGTGTGCACAGGCGTCGGAAGCGGTGATGTTAGTGAATAGTGACAGCCCACATATTCGTATTCTTTTGCGCAAGTTACTCAATATTGATGTCCTTCGTCGTCACCAACAAGCGGTGATCGATGGAGAGATCTCCCCAAGTTACTAGGTGGAACAATAATGGAACAACGATTAACCCTCTTGATGCAAAGCAAGGTGATTAGCGAACACAGCTATCAAGCGACGCTAAAAGTACTACCCGTACTGGTATCACGCTTTGGCGTGAATGAAGAAAATCAACAGTACCAGATGTTAGTGACTCACTTGGCACGGGCGGCGGACAGAGTCCTCAACAATGAGCAAATCGAAGCGGGTTTGGATGAAGAGACTTGGTTGGAGATCCAGCAAGAAGAGGGGTTTTCGGAGTTAATGGTACTCAATAATAAACTATTGGCGCTATATGGCATTGAAGCGGCGAATTCAGCAGAGACCAGTTTTCTGGTGAGTAATTTGTTTTCTTTGCAATGCGCAACCGACAGTGAGGCAGCGTCATGTTAATCGATCCGACCGGCTATACCTATTGCCATGAGCATCTGCACATCGACCTTTCACCTCAGAAAGGGGATGTCGATTGTCGGCTTGATCAATATGCGTTGATTGCCTCGGAAATGCGTGAGTTGGTGGCGCTGGGTGTTACGAACATTATTGAAGTCACTAATTCTTTTATGGGGAGAAATCCTCAATTTATTGAAGATTTAATAAATGACACTGGGATAAATGTTTTGCTATCGACGGGTCATTACATTGAAGGCTTTTTTCCTCCGGAAGTTGAACGAGACAGCGCAAAGCAATTGGCGGCACAGATGGTACGTGAGTTAGAGCAAGGGCTAGAAGGCAGCAAACTCAAAGCTAGTGTCATTGGTGAAGTCGGCAGCAGTGAGAATACCTTTACAGACCTTGAAAAGAAGGTCTTTGAAGCCGCCATTATTGCGCATAAAGAAACGGGAAGACCGATTTCTACGCATCAATCAATGAGCACAATGGGGCGTGAACAGGTTGCGTTTTTCCGTCGTCATCACGTTGATTTAGAGCGCGTCACTATCGGTCATTGCGATTTGAAAAGCAACTTGCAAGAGATTTTGTGGTTGATCGATCAGGGCTGCTACGTCCAGTTCGATACCATCGGGAAGAACAGCTATTTCCCGGATGAACAACGAATAGCCATGCTGGTGGAACTGTCCCAGCGTGGCCTTCTTGAACGGGTGATGCTCTCTATGGACATTACCCGACGCTCTCACCTCAAAGCCAATGGTGGCCTTGGATTTAGTTATCTGATCACTGACTTTTTACCAAGGCTTCGCGACGCAGGCATCAGTGAGAGAGAAATAGACATCATGATGAAACAAAACCCCTACCAATTATTCAAATAGGCACGGTTATGAAACGAATCGGAATCGCTGGACTTCAGCGAGAACAAATTAAACAGCAGATTGAACAGACGGCCCCCGGCCAGTTTGAGCTGCATATTCTCAACGATATGGATGCAGCAATGCAGGTCAAAGCAGGGCAGCTCGATTATTACATCGGTTGTTGCAACACCGGAGCTGGTGCCGCGCTTTCGATTGCCATTGCCATCATCGGTTTTGATAAGAGTTGCACCATTGCTAAGCCGGCTATTCAAGCAAAGCAAGATGAGGTGACACGTTTTATCGAAGAAGGTCGAGTGGCCTTTGGTTTGTCGGTGGAGCATGTTGAGCATGCGATCCCAATGCTAACTCAGTCTTTGCTCAGAGCGTAAGGATTTATTATGGACATCATGAACTTAGGATTAGTTGCTGTACTTTGTGCAATGACAGCACTGATAGCCAATATGAGTGCGGCCGTTTTCCACGATGGCATTCGCCCTATTTTACCTCAACTATTTGAGGGCAATATGACCCGCCGCGACGCAGGCTCTGTCGCTTTTGGTCTCTCCATTGGCTTTGTTGCCTCTGTCGGGATCTCATTTACCCTTTCTACCGGCCTGCTGAATCCGTGGTTGTTGTTTTTGCCCACCGACATTATCGGTGTGCTGGTTGGTAGTCGCATACTTGCTGCAGTCGGTGGTGCCATATGGGGTATTCTGGTCGTAACCTCATTGACGGCTGTGAATACAGTGCTGACAGGGCTACCGATTGACGCACTTGGTGCACTTGGTGAGCTGGGCACGCCAGTGATGTCTGCCTTTGCTCTGTTTCCTCTGCTGGCTATTTTGTACCAGTTTGGTTGGAGAGCAGGTGCAGTTGCAGCTGCCGTCGTCTTGCTATCGCGTCTACTGGTCATCAAATTTACAGGTATTTACCCTGAATCAATCCAGATCTTTGTCGGTATGTTGATGCTGATTCTTATCGCAGTGCGTAAAGATCTCAGTGATCGTAAGAATGGCATTGAGCCACCTGATATGTCAGGCATGCACAGCATTTTTGATGAGCGCACCAAACGAATTGTGAAACACTTGCCATTTTTGGCGGTAACTGGCGCTTTGATTGCCGCTGTTTCTAACGCAGGTATTTTTGCAGGCTCTGAAGTATCGATCTACTCATTGGCAGATGCGTACAAAATGACTGATCCGGCAGAACAAGATGCGGCTCTTCAACAGGTTGCTTTGTCTGAGTTTATGCGTGGCCTTGGCTTTATTCCTTTGATCGCCACTACGGCACTGGCAACCGGTGTTTATGGTGTGGTCGGAATGACGTTTGTGTTTGTCGTGGGTTACTTGTCACCAAATATCGCGGTCGCTGCAACATTGGGCGCGGTCACCATTTGTATTGAAGTCATGTTACTGCGTAGCGTAGGTCGTGTGCTGGAGCAATTCCCATCTATTCGTAATGCGTCCGACAACATTCGTAATTCAATGAATACCCTGATGGAGTTTGCTCTGTTGATTGGTGGTGTCTTGGCAGTAATGAAGATGGGTTCAACCACCGGCTTCACCATTTTTGCCATGCTCTACTTCCTCAATGAAGTGATGGGCCGCCCGGTACTTAAGATAGCAGCACCCGCTGTAGCTGCAATTTTGACCGGTATTGTGCTCAATCTACTTCATGTCGTTGGACTGTTCTCCGTTTAGATTTATCTGGCGTCGGCTTCCTCCCCCTAATTTGGAGCTGACGCCCTTTTCATTGGAATGTCGTTATGTTTGTAAACGCTTTACAAAAGCACAATCCAGCCTTGATTGATGCTGCGTTAGCTTTGCACAAGCAAGGTGAAATATTGCCAGACAGTTACGTATTGGATCTGGATGCATTTATTAACAATGCCAGAACCATTAAAGCCAAAGCCGACAAGCACGGCATTGCGCTTTATGCCATGACCAAACAAATTGGACGAAACCCATATCTGGGACGCTTGTTGGTCGATGAGCTTGGCTATGAAGGCATTGTTTGTGTGGATTTTAAAGAAGTTCGATTGTTTGCGCGTCACGGAATTAAAATCGTCCACGTTGGTCACTTAGTGCAGCCACCGCAGGCAATGCTGGACCAACTGATGAATGAAGTCCAACCTGACGTAGTAACGGTCGTAAGCATAGAAAAAGCTCAGGCACTCTCGCAAGCGGCGCAAAAGGTCGGTCGAGTTCAGAATATCTTACTGAAATTTTATGCTCCGGGAGACATGCTTTATACCAATCAGGAAACGGGCTTTCCCCTACATGATATTGAGTCAGTGGTTGCAACCATTCAAGCCTTACCGGGGGTGAAGATCACCGGTTTAACCCATTTCCCTTGCCTGCTGGCGGAGTATGATCAAGTTGTGCCCACATCCAATGCTCATACGGTGGCAAATGCGGCAAAACAATGTGAAGCATTGGGAATTGAACTGCAACAGATTAACCTGCCGTCGCTGACTTGTAGTGCATCGATGGCGACGTTGGCTCAACTCGGCGCAACCCATGTGGAGCCGGGCCACGCGCTCACAGGAACAACGCCACTGCATCAGTTTGAAACCGCCCAGCCAGAGCGTATCGCGATGCTCTATCTGAGTGAGATCTCCCATCACTATGAAGGGCAAAGCTATTGCTTTGGTGGTGGCTACTATCGGCGTGGTCATGCTGAGCACGCATTGATATGGCCAAAGTCCGGAGCTCCAGCTCAGAAATGCCATGTGCGAAATGATGAGCAGGCCAGTATTGACTACCACTTGCGCTTGACTGCACTGGCACCGGTTGGTTCGCCAGTCATCATGGCGTTTCGGACTCAGGTGTTTGTTACTCGCAGCGACATTGCCATTGTCGCGGGTATTCAAACTGGTCAGCCGCATTTAGTTGGGGTTTGGGATGCATTAGGTAACGAGGTGTAGCATGGCAAGGTTCATTGTAGTGGTTCTCGATGGTTTTGGTGTTGGAGAAATGCCAGATGTGGCAATGGTTCGTCCACAAGACCGTGGTGCCCATACCGCAGCTAAACTGCTGGAACATTTCCCGCTGAAACGGCTGCCAACGTTAGAGCGTTTAGGGTTAATGAATTTGGTACCCGGTACCAGCAATAAGATGCAACCTAACTCAAATGCCAATATCGGTATGGCGCAATTAGCCCATCATGGTGGTGATACCTTCATGGGGCATCAAGAAATCATGGGAACTCGTCCTGAAAAACCACTCGAAATGCCGTTTCAACAAGCGATTGAACCTATTGAAGAAGCGCTGACGCGAGCGGGATTTATCCACCAACGTGTATGGCGTGATGGCTTAGCAGCATTGATGGTGCAAGAAGCCGCAGTTATTGGTGATAACCTTGAAGCTGATCTAGGGCAGGTTTTTAATCTGTGCGCCAATTTTGACCAACTCAGCTTTGATAAGGTTAAACAGATCGGTGCAGTCGTACGCGGTGCCAATCCTGTTGGGCGTAATATCGTCTTTGGTGGCCATATCGGTGGTGTTGAACCCATTCTAAATGCATTGGAAACCCGCTGTGACGCGAGCGGGAATCCCGCTTTTATTGGTACCAATACGCCGGATACCGGTGTGTATGAGAATGGATTTGAAGTGGTACACCTTGGCTATGGGGTCGATCGCCTAACGCAGGTGCCGTATCTGCTCGACCAACAGAATGTGCACACTTGGTTGTATGGCAAGGTGGCTGATATCGTGCAAAACCCAGATGGCACATCATATTGTTCATTGGTGGATACCAACACCTTGTTTGATTTGCTGACTCAGGATTTAGCCAAATATCAACATGGATTTTTCTGTCTCAATGTACAAGAGACCGATCTCTCAGGGCACCAACAAGACCCAAGGCAGTATTGGAAAGTCTTGGAACGTGCAGATGCAAGGTTGGCTCAAGTGCTGGAGCAAATGAATCAAGAGGATGTTCTGGTGGTGATGGCTGACCACGGGAATGACCCATTTATTGGTCACACGCGTCATACTCGTGAACAGGTGCCCTTGTTGGTAGCTCGTCATGGCCTTAATGGGCGACGTTTAGGCCTTCGGTCAACATTGTCGGATGTTGGTGCCAGCGTCGCTGATTTCTTTGGTGCCAAATCCCCACAAAATGGCCAATCATTTATGCAACAGATCATGCCATAGCATAGGTTTAGTTGCGCGAATCTGCTTGCCATAGATACAAAAATTTAACCTTTGGTACTTCTGGCTATAGGCTGAGCTGGTTAAAAATGCCACTATGTTTCTTTTACGGAGGGCCAGTGGATGACCAAATCTGTTCAAAGTTTTCTTGCACCAGAAATTCCTAATGCATCGTTTGTTGATAGCTTTTATCGTGTGATGGAACTACCAGAAAAGGTAGAAGCGGTGGATGTGTACTTGCAATTGATGATTCGAACGCCTGAGTGGGTTGAAACACTGATGTCTTGGCGTAATAGCATCGTGTCGAAGATGGGGTTAAAGCACTTAGGAAACTTGAGCGATTTTACGCCAGATTTGACCAAGTCAGAGTATCAAACTGGCGATAAAATGGGCATCTTCACCCTGCGTCACATCTCTCCTCAAGAAGTAGTGGTCGAAGACAGAGATAAGCATTTGAATGTGTCGATATCACTTTATCTTGAACCACTTTTAGATGGAAAAACTCGCATTTACGTGACGACCGTGGTGCAGGTGAACAACTTGCTGGGTCACATTTACATGTTATTTGTCGCGCCAATGCATAAATTGATTGTGCCAGCTTCACTGCGGCAACTGCCTTATTTTCCATTGCCCTAAGAGTACTTTGTGAAACACAGACTTATAAGTATGGATCGACACTGAGCTGAGAAGCTTTATGAATAGACAATATTACGATTAGTCGCTTATCGGTGTATTAGGCCGCTAAACAATCTCTCTGTGTAGCGGCATGTCGGCTGAGTTAGGCTATGATAATACTTCTTCAAATAACACTTGTATCAGCTTTCTACCATTGTGGCTGTTCCAGTCTTGTGCAAGCTCTGCAATTAACTGATTCGTAGAGGTTAATGTAACGCCATGACTTTCCATTCGTCTTAGCGCTGTTTCATCCGCTAACGTTGTTGGAGAACCAGAACCATCGACAACAACTTGTACGTTGTAGCCGTTTTGTACCGCTGTAATTGCAGGATAAACCACACATACGTCAGTGGTGATACCCGCTATGATGAGGTTTTTTCGGCCAGTGGCCTGCACCGCTTGTGCAAAGTTGTGATCTTTCATGCTATCGACAATACCAGCACGAAGAATTCGGTTCTCATATGCTTCTGGCACAGCTTGAATTAATTCATCAAACAAAGGTCCTTGAGCTTGGTCTTCCATGCTTGAGGTCAAAATCAACGGCATTTCTGTCGCCTTAGCTGCACGCGCCAAAGCAACGGTGTTTTTTTTAATAGCTTCAAGGCTTGTCGAGCCAACCCAGCCCATCGTTCCTATTTGGTGGTCGATTAATAGCATGGCTGAGTTTTCTGGAGTAAAGGTCGTTGTATTCATAATTAACTTCTCTTTTAAGGGTGAGTGGTTTGTACTTTTTGCAAGTGCAGTTGCTTAATTCTTTGAACACCTGCGATTAAGTTCTTTGTACTGCTGTGAATGGAAGAGCCATTGCTGACGAATGCTTGTTGTAACGGTGTGCCAGAGATAAAGAGGAACTCCGCTTTTTGCTGTGTTGCTTTGATATCGATTGGTTCCATATTTTTTTCGAAAATACCGAGTTCACCTGCTGATATTTGTTTATTGCCTATTTCTATAGAGCCATGGAGTACAAAAACAAATGCAGTCGTTTGTGAATTGTTTTCGTTATGTTGCCATGTGTCTTCTGCATCACTGTTGATGTGTAAATACGTCATATCGACAGGCGCTTGAGCGGTACTGTGTACCCCGTTATGTGTTCCAACTAATACCTTGGTTGTGGAAGTTGGTGTTTCAACAATAGGGATGCCATTTTGGGGTAGTGTCGAATAAGTCACTGGCCCCATCTCTTGTTTTTCTGCTGGAAGAGCAACCCATAGCTGAAATGCGTCAGCTACATGGTGAGTGGGATGAATGATCTCTTTATGGAGTACGCCTGCACCAGCCGACATAATTTGAATTCCCCCCGCTTCTAGAAAGCCAGAGTGCCCCCCTGTATCTTCATGGGCAATCCCCCCCTTTTGTGGATAGCTGATGGTCGCTACCCCTGAATGACCGTGAAAACCGAAGCCAGTAGCTTGTTCAATATGCGGAATATAGAAATGATCCCAAAGGACGAAAGGGTTGAGATCTGCAACATTAGCAGAGGTCATATAACTATGTACGGGGCCATGCTTAAGCCCATCTCTTATTGCTTGGATTTGTCTACTCATATCATACATTCAGAATTTAAATATCTTAGATGCATGGTATGACAGAGCCTATTATTTGATTAGATGGTATATTTAATTTTCTTAATCCCATTTTTGTAAGCAATGAAATGAACCTGAATGACATTAAGGTGTTTATCTATGTTGTTGAAGCCGGTAGTTTTGCCGCTGCTAGTAAAACTTTGGAGATGCCCTCGACAACAGTAAGTCGAAAGGTACAGATGCTTGAAGCTGCACTCGGTGTAAAACTGCTCCATAGAAGTACTCGAAAGCTATCATTGACTGAAGAGGGGCAGCTTTACTTTCAGCGTTGCCGCCAACATTTTGCTGCGTTAGAAGAGGCGAATGAATGGATACAAGACACTCAACAGGAGCCTAAAGGAAAAATTCGTATCACGTCGCCAGTGGATTTTGCCATCAAATATGTTCATCCGTGGATTGTCGATTTTATCGATAGGTATCCGAATGTCGCTGTTGAGCTGGATACATCGGATGAATATGTAAACATGATTGAGGATCGAGTAGATATTGCATTTCGTTCGGGAACACTGTCTGACTCATCACTAATTGCGCGAAGACTTGGACCAAAACAAAATGTGTGTTGTGCAAGTCCGGAATTTCTCAAAACGATAGGAAACATTGTTGTACCAGAAGATCTTGAGCAGGTTGGCTGTATCGTTTACGGAAAGTCTTTAGCTCAGGCTCGCTGGCATTTCATCAAAGGTGGGCAATCCATTCATATACCAGTATCAGGTAAGTATGCGACGAATAGTATGAAATTAGTGGTAGAAGCTGCGTTAGAAGGGGTGGGGATAGCTTACGTACCGATTACATTAATAAATGCTTATCTGAAAAGTGGTCAATTAGTTCAGGTGTTAGCAGATTACGATACACCTAAATCCAACATGTTTATTATTTATCAATCCCATCGATATATGGCTAAACCAGTTCGGCTCTTCATTGACCATGTAATGAATAAAGTTACTCAAGCAGACTTTATGGAAATACCGAATTCATAGTGAATATTCTTCATGATGTTTGATTGGAGATTGCCATTACTGGAAAACAAAAAGAGCGCATCATAGTGATGCGCTCTTTTTGTTAGTTAAGCGAATGTGTTTTAGCCGAAGATAAAGCTATACAAGAAACCAGCACCAATCGCCATGCTTAGGATGACAGTGACAAAAGCAATGATCATTTGGTTTTTGAAAATTGACTTCAATAAAATGACTTCCGTTAAGCTCGCGCCAGCACTACCAATGATGAGCGCCATGACAGAGCCAAGTGCCATGCCTTTTTTCACCAATGCCGCACTCAGTGGGATCACTGCTTCTGCACGAATATACAGAGGAATACCAATCACCGCGGCCACTGGAATGGCATACCACTTACCTGCGCCTGCGTATTGAGCAATGAGGTCCGTAGGGACAAAACCGTAGATAAAGGCACCAATTGCAATACCCAGCATGAGATATGGGAATACTTGTTTAAAATCTTTCCATGTAGATAGCCAGATCTTCATCCAACGAGAAGGTGCTTTTGGTGTTGCGACCAAGGTGGCCTCCCCAGCCGTTGAGCAACAAGATACTTCAACTGTCGGCTCTGGTTTTGCTGAGCAGCAACTGGTTTGAGGCGCAGGTTTAGTGTCGCCACAGCCAGTTGGCGCGCAAGAAGATGTTTGTTTTGGTTTGCTGTCACCGCATGATGATGTTCCGCAACTGCTGGCGGAAGCCGCTTCATAGGCTTCTGGTTTAACGTAGCGCTCAAAGCCCAGCTTTTCTAGCAAGATTCCCGCAGAAATAGAAACGCCTAGTGCAACCAAGAAGTAGAATAGGGCGACTTGCCAGCCAAATGTGACCACAAAGAGCCCGATGATCACTGGGTTGAGTAGTGGGCTGGCAAACAAAAACACCATCATTGGGCCAAAGCCAGCTCTGGCACGCAATAGTCCTTTAAGGAATGGAATCGTTGAGCAAGAACAAAATGGGGTAATTGCCCCCAAAAGTGCAGCCACGAAATAGCCTTTGCCGTTACGCGAGCTCAGGATAGATTGGATTTTCTCAGCGGTCAGAAACTCCTGCAATACGCCCACAATATAGCTAATGGCTAGAAACAAAATGATCAGTTCAGTGGCAAGGAATGCGAACATGCCTGCCGCTTCTTTTGCCATCAGAATGAATTCGTTACTCATAACATAACTCCAAAACTTGAGGTTCAGAATGAGCATGTTGCTCATTTCTATTATTCTCGAATTATAGAAATTATAAGATAATGATCAACTAATATTTCGACTTTTTTCGAAATGATTTTGTTTTTATATAAGTTTCAAATGCTTAACTATGAATAAAGTGGCAATTGAAAATATATTATATTTCCACTATTATCGAATTATTCTTTGTTGAGGATTTTCACTATGGAATTAGAAGCCGTTGCAAAAGCGCTGAAAGAGTTAGGGCACCCAACCCGGCTCTCCATTTATAAAAGTGTGGTGAAGGCAGGTTATCAAGGTATTGCTGTGGGGGGGTTACAAGATAGCCTTAGCATTCCAGGGTCTACGCTATCACATCATATTTCGAGCTTGGCATCGGCGGGTTTGATCACCCAGCGTCGTGAAGGGCGAACCTTATATTGTGTTGCTGAATATCAGTGTCTCGATAACGTGATTGGTTTCCTACAAGATGAGTGTTGTAGCGATGAAAAATGTCAATGAATCTGTCGATTTTGATTCGATCTGGAAACAGTATCAGAACAACCTAAAACGATTTCTTCATTCTAAAGTCAGTAACAGCAGTGATGTGGATGATCTGTTTCAAGACATCATGCTCAAAACCCACCAGAACTTGGCAACGGTGAAAGACACAACCAGCATCAAACCTTGGCTGTACCAGATCGCCAACCGTGCCATTATTGATTTTTACCGTAAGAATGCGAGGCAACAGCGTCTTGCAGATGTTGATGCATCAGAGCTGTGGTTTGAGCAAGAGCCCGAAAGCATAGAACAAGCGATGTCAGAATGTGTTGCGCCGTTTGTTCAGGCATTACCGACCCAAAGCCGTGAGTTAATGAAAGCCATAGAACTGAAAGGGCAGAGTCAAAAGCAGCTGGCAGACAGCCAAGGTATTCGCTATTCCACATTGAAATCACGGGTACAAAAAAGCCGCAATGAACTTAAGCAGCTGTTTGAGGATTGCTGCTCGTTCTCGTTTGATCGCCAAGGAAATATGATTGAATGTAACGAGAAATCAAAGGGTTGCTCAAAGTGCTAAATTTATTCTTAAAAAATTGATGCTTTTTTTCGTCTTTCTTTTTTGTTGTTCGTCTTAAGAGATGTAACCAAAGTAAAGTTGCCGAGCGGCCTTTACTGTATTCACAGAATAACGATGAGAAACCGTCATGATTAAAATTGTAAGTTTTAAAATTTGCCCATTTGTCCAACGCGTTACTGCTGCATTAGAAAGCAAACAGATCCCGTATGAAATCGAATACATTAGCCTGAGCGATAAACCGCAATGGTTCCTTGATGTGTCACCCAATGGGCAAGTGCCTCTGCTACTGACAGAGTCTGGACAAGCGCTTTTCGAATCGGATGCCATTATTGAATACATTGATGATGAATTTGGACCGCTAGAGCAGCTCAGTAACGAGCAAAAAGCGTTGGATAGAGCTTGGGCTTACTTGGGTGCTAAGCAGTATATGCCTCAATGTGGCACCATGCGTTCTAAAACCAAAAACACATTGACTGAAAAGGTCGCCAATCTTGGTAAAGCTTTTGCGAAAGCCGAAGCTCAATTAACAACTGGCCCTTTCTTTAAAGGTGAGCAGTTAAGTAAAGTGGATATCGCTTGGTTACCTGTACTACACCGCGCACACATTATTAAAGCGCATACTTGTTTTGACATGTTAGCGGGTTTCCCTAAGGTGCAGGCGTGGCAACAAGCGTTACTTGCAACTGGACTTGTTGAGAAGTCGGTAGCAGACGATTTTGAAGCGGCGTTTACGGGTTTTTATTTGTCAGATGAAACCTACCTAGGCAAAGGTGAGGACTGCAAAGAAAATCAAAGCTGTGGCACCAACTGCTGCTAATTGATGGTGATGACATAAAGTAACCAAGTGCTCCCTTTTCTCTGTGTTCTGATAATGAAGGCGTGAGGAGAGGGAGTTTTTGTCTGGCACATTCACCAAGTTACGGCTGTTTGTCCGTAAATATCTCGGTGTTTAGCCAATTCGCAAACAGCTTGTATGTTGATCGATGCTCCATCCCTTTGACTGAGACTAACCAATAGTATTTATTCGTCAGAACGGCGTTAAACGGAGCAACCAACACGCCGGACTGGATTAAATCTTTCACTAACGTCCATCGACAAATCGCCAGCCCAATCCCTGAAGTCGCCGCAGAAATCACGCTATGAAAATCATCAACCAGAAAGTTGGTATTGTTGGTTGCAACGTGCTCTCCGTCATCTAACCACTGTATCCAATTAGATGAATTTACGTCATCGATAAGGGTTAACCCAGAAAACTCCTTCGAATCTGAGCTCAGTCTTTTCTGTTTGGCATACTCAGGACTACAAACAGGAATGATACTTTCTCGTTTCACCTGTTGGCTGTGGAACTGATGAATTCTATCGGCATAGACAATCGCCAAATCCATCGACTCATCATTAAATGTTTGAGGCACGGTAGATGTCACCACTCGCACATTTAGCTGTGGGTATTGCTCAAGAAAACGAGGGAGAGCGGGAATTAACACTCGCGATGCGAAGGAAGGGAAAGTTCCAATACGTAATTCTCCGGAAGGGGTGGGATCTTTTAAGTCGGAGATCACATTATCAATCTCTTGATATGACTGAGTGACCGCGTTGAATAGAAGTTTCCCTTCCGGTGTTAAGGCAATTCTACGGATATGACGAATGAACAATTTACAACCAATTTCATCTTCCAGCTGCTTGATGCGGTAGCTTACCGCGCCTTGAGTGATACCAAATCTGCGTCCTGCTTCCGTGAAACTCAAGGTTTCTGCTATCGCCAAAAATAGATAGATATTGTTGTGATTTGCACTGGTTCTTAACATATCGTCCTCCTTTCATGAATTAACTGTGTTAATTCATGAGGCTCAAAATACAATTTGATGGTTTGTTATGCAATCATAAAATTAATTCATGTCACCGAAATAGGTATTTCAACATGAATAAATTATTAAAAGTTGCTGTCATTGGCGCAGGCTCAAGCTACACCCCTGAACTGGTCGAAGGATTACTAAAGCGCCAAGATACGTTGCCGATTGGTGAGCTGTGGCTGGTTGATATCGAAGAAAGCTGGTGGAAAGCGGAGATCATCTATGGCTTAACCAAACGCATGGTTGAAAAAGTGGGTAGTCAGATGAAAGTGCATTTGACGAGTAACCGGGAAGATGCGCTAACCAATGCGGATTATGTATGTTCTCAGTTCCGTGCAGGTTGCCTTGAAAGCCGAGTTAGAGATGAAAATATTGCTGCTACTCACGGCATGATTGCGCAAGAAACTAATGGCATTGTCGGTTTGGTTAATGCTTTCCGCACGATTCCAGTGGCTCTGGATATTGCTCGTGAAATGGAAGAACTGTGCCCTGATGCGTGGCTGCTCAACTTCACCAATCCATCGGGCATGGTGACCGAAGCTATTTTGCAAAACAGCACAACCAAGACCATTGGCTTATGTAATGTTCCAGTAAACATGGAACGCGGTGCAATGGAGTTACTTGACGCTGAAAGTGATGACTTCTTTATTCAGATCGCCGGGTTGAACCACCTAGTGTGGGCACGGCAGATTATCCATCACAATCAAGACAAAATGCAGTTCATCATTGATCAAGTGCTCGCAGGTAATGACAAAATGCGCCCTCAGAACATTGCGCAGTTTACATGGTCTAGCGCTTTACTGAAAAACATGAACATGCTGCCTTGTTCATACCTTCGTTATTACTACGCCAGTGAAGATATCTTGGAAAAAGAGAGTGCCACAAACAGCCAAACAAAAAATAGGGCTGATGTGGTGAAAGAGATCGAGCAAAAGCTCTTTGATGTTTATCGCAATGAAGCATTGAACGAGAAGCCGAAAGAGCTTGAACTTCGTGGTGGCCAATACTACTCAGAATCTGCCTGCAAGATCATGAATGCGATTCACAACAATACTGGCGAAATCATGCACGTGAATACCGTCAATAACGGCACGATTGCTGGTTTGCCTGATGATTGTGTGGTGGAAGTCAGTTCGATAATCCGCAGCTCAGGCGCGCATCCACTGAATGTTGCTCCCTTCCCGCAAGACACCTTGCGTCTATTGCAAACAATGAAAACATTCGAGCAGCTCACCGTTCAATCTGCGATTGCGGGGGATGTCTCATTGGCGCTTCGTGCGCTGACCATTAATCCGATTGTAGGAACTGGCCTCAAACTGGAAAGGGCGCTGAAAGATATACTGACGCAAAATGCCCCTCAACTTCCTCAATTCAACCCCTCTGATTTTGACGTTCTTCAAGGGTAAACATGAAATTGATCATTAATGCCGATGATTTTGGATTAACCAAAAGCGTCAACAAAGCGATCGTGGAGGCAATGACCCATGGCGTGGTCTCCTCCACGACATTGATGGTGAATCAATCAGGGACGTTAGATGCTGTGGACTTAATTGCAACCCACCAACTGAAAGGCGTCGGATTGCACGTTAATTTAACGTTAGGCAAACCTGTTTCAGATCCGAGTGATATCCCAACCTTGGTTGATGACTCTGGGCACTTTCATTGCCGACAGTATCTACTGGACAATGCGGAGCGAGTTAACTCTGAACACGTCTTTCTTGAAGCGATGAATCAATACACCAAAGCGATTGAACTGGGTGTGGCGGTTGATCATGTTGATTCACATCACTTCTCTGCGTTTCTGCCGAATGTCAGAGAGGGTTTTATCAAGTTCGTTAATGCGATTAATTTGCCAACAAGAAGAGCAGATTACTATGTACGTGATCTTTCCTTGTTGAAGGTAAAAACCACAGACCGATTTAGTGCTGAGTTCTTTGATGAGAAAGCCACTCTGCATGATTTAAAGCAAATCATTTCCGAATCGAAAAACGAAGGTGGAATGGAGGTGTTAGAAGTAATGGCCCATCCGGGCTATTCCGATGCTTCGCTTGCAGCGCTTTCATCATATACAGAGCGCCGTGAGCAAGAGCTTGAAATCTTACTATCCGGCGCACTGAAAGACTGGCTGTATCGAGAGCAAATAGAGTTAATCAACTTTGAAGGATTACAACAATGAAAATCAATCTGTTTGGATATCTACAAAAAGTTGGACAAGCATTGATGATCCCCATTGCAGCGCTACCCGCAGCTGCAATTTTAATGGGGATTGGATACTGGATTGATCCAACTGGGTGGGGACACGACAATCAAATCGCAGCTTTCCTGATTAAGTCAGGAGGCGCGATCCTTAAGAACATACCCATTTTGTTTGCGGTCGGCATTGCCTTTGGTATGTCGAAAGACAGAGACGGCTCTGCGGCATTGTCAGGATTGCTGTGCTGGTTGGTAGTGATGGCGCTGTTACAACCGTCGAACATGGCAATGATCAAGGGCATCAATGTTGAAGAGGTACCGGCTTCATTTAATAAGGTGAACAACCAATTTCTCGCTATTGTTGTTGGTATTGTCGTTGCTGCTATTTATAACCGTTTCTCAGAGACTCAACTTCCTAAAGCGCTTTCCTTTTTTAGTGGCAAACGACTGGTTCCAATCCTGTCTTCAATTGCTGGCATCTTTATCTCGGGCTTGTTTATGGAAATTTGGGACGGTATGTTCAGTGGTATCACCAGTTTTGGTACTTGGATGTACGCCCAAGACTCCATAGGTGCGGGGCTGTTTGGTTTCTTCAACCGAATATTGATACCGACAGGACTGCATCATGCACTTAACCCCGTCTTTTGGTATGACGTTGCTGGTATCAATGACTTACCGACTTTCCTTGGCGGCGCTCAATCCATCGCAGACGGAGCTGGGCAACCCGGTGTGACCGGTCGTTATATGGCAGGCTTTTTCCCAGTAATGATGTTCGGCTTACCTGCTGCTGGTCTTGCGATGTATGTTACGGCGCATAAAAAGAACAAAACTCGTGTTGCTTCATTGGTTGTTGCAGCGTCATTTGCTTCCTTTTTTACTGGAGTGACTGAGCCCTTAGAGTTCGCATTTATGTTTGCGGCACCTGTGTTGTTTGTTCTTCATGCGGTATTGATGGGATTGTCGATGTATATCGCGTCTTCAATTGAGTGGATCTCGGGGTTCGGTTTTTCCGCGGGTTTAGTGGATTTAGTTCTCCAAGCACGCAATCCATTAGCTACAAACTGGTACATGTTGATCCCACAAGGACTTGTTTTTGCCGTCATTTACTTTGTTACTTTCCGTTTCGCGATTCTTAAGTTTGACCTTAAAACCTTGGGTCGTGAGAGTGAATCTAAAACCACCGCAGAACCTGCGCCGCAATCTAGCCTATCTGACTTAGCTGATGGATATATTCAGGCGTGTGGCGGTAAAGACAACTTAACGGAAATCAATGCATGCATTACCCGTTTGCGCCTTTCTGTTACGGACAAGTCATTAGTGAACGATGACGCGATTCGAGCGCTTGGTGCAATGGGCATCGTGCATGTTGGTGAGCAAAACCTGCAGATTATTGTTGGGCCTCAGGCCGAACCGATCAGCTTACTTATGAAAAAAGCGTAGGGGCGTCTATGTCTGGCAACACTTTTCTTCGGCTACCTGTAACACTGATGTCCACTGTGATGAGTGTTGCTGGACTGGCGCTTGCGATAAAAAAATCAGAAATTGACTTGCTTAACTCCGCATCGACAATGATTGCTGCGGTTGCAGTAATCCTTCTGTTATGTGTCACTCTGAGTGTTTTGATTCGTTATGTTGTTAAATCCAAACACCATATTGAAGAGATGGAAAACCTCATTAGCCGGAACTTCATGTGTTGCGGCACGATCAGCTTATTTCTAATTTCAGGTCTGCTACACAGTTCACTGATATGGCTGTGTGGGGCGGCAATTCAACTGCCGTTGCTCATGTTTATTGTTATTCGTTGGATATACAACGACAAAAAACTGATGCCAAGTATCAATCCCACCTTTCTGATCCCGCCGCTGGCCAATGTTGTGTGCTCTGTTTTTGCGCCTGTAGAGTATCGGGAGTTTGGTTTTTTTATGTTTTCTTCCGGAGTCATGATAGGGGCTTCTGTTTATCTGGTGGTGCTTCATCGGATGATGACAGGAAGCGCGATCCCCAAATTGCTTTATCCGACCTATTTTATTTTGCTTGCAACACCTTCGATGTTTTTCTTGGGGTATCAAAACCTGACTTATGGCGTAACGATCTTGGGGATGGTGTTCTATGGTTGGGCGTTGGCGGCGTTATTCGGTTTAGTGCTAAATGTCAGTGCGTTTAAACAGCTTGATTTTAGTTTGGCGTTTTGGGCGTATGCATTCCCATTGGCGGCTTTCACCTCTGCCACGTATCAGTTTTTAAGCTTGGTCTCTGGTCCGAAATGGGTAGGGCATAGCGCGTTGTTGGCCACTTTTGTGGTTTATTGTTTCGTGCTGATTAAAACCAGCCAGAATAGAAAGGTATTGTTGTTGCACTAGGAACAACAATACCGAGAAGTTTGATGGAGCGAAAGATTTGTAAAAAGGTCAGTGTGTTTAACTCTTACCTTAAAAACCGCCTGCCCATTGATCAAATGTGCAGATATTATCAAGCTCTTGCTGGCTTCTTGGAGCTGGGTAGTACGGCAGTCTCAATAACTCGTCACTTGGCAGTAATTGCCAGTCTGGGCTAATTTTCATTCGTTTTAGTTTGTTGTCGATCTTTAAATACATATAGTAGCCATCAGTGTTGGTGTTGGCGTAGCTTGCAATAGTTGCAGTGTTGCCACAAGGCAGTTTTACACGACGCCCTAGCGGAAAAAGTTGATGGAGGGCGAAGCTGACTTGTGCATCTTCCAATAAGCCTTGTTTGAATCTTGCCAACCCAATCGCGGTTGAGGTCGCTCTTGGTGACCAACCCGTTATGGCTAACCCTTTTAGTGAATCTTGAAACGGCTTCCCTTTGGCAATGCCTTCATTGCTAATGAATTGGACGGTGACAACATCGTCAGTTTGTTCAAGGATTTGCAAAAATTGTTCGCCAGTTTTGTCAGCCAGTAGACGCATAATAAGAGTTTGAGTTATCTGATGGTTGGGCTTAGTGAAACGGATTTTTATACTGAGGGGATTGATCTTCGTTAACTTGCCCTGAGATCGCAGAATCAATATTAGGTCAATCGCAACAATGAATCACTTACATTCATAGATGTCTCACTAAAACTTGCAGTCGAATTGTGAGCGAATCACATTTTGACAACTTACTCAGAATCCATGCTGTGGTGGGCTAGCGGATAGTTCATTGGCTGCTAGATTGAAACAATAACGTTTGTTGGAGCAAATCAAAGGAAGGATTTGTGAGTCAGCGATGACGTTCGGGCAAGGAGAATACAATGAACGATTTCTTTAAACAGGCACGCGGTAAGCGAAAGAAGCATCAACAACAAGAAAAGCCAATCAATCTTCAGCTACAAGCGGATTGCCAAGAGCTTGATTCAACATTTGAGGCCACTCTAACAGGGCGACAGCTTGAGAAAGAGCTAAAAACCAAACGGCGTCAAATTGAACAACTTAAACAGAGCCACCAAGAGCGAGAGCAAAAGTATTTTAAGTAGTGGCAATAAAAAAGGGGCTGCTCGGACAGCCCCATTGGGTAACACCTATAGGGGGTTGGTGTTAAAAACTAAAGCTTGCCTTCACTGCCACACATATTGATTTTGTCGATCACCACTTGTTTCATCGCGGCTTTTCCTGGTGTGATGTACTTACGTGGGTCGTTGGCACTTGGGTGCTCGGCAAAGTGTTGCTTCACCGCATCAGAAAATGCGATTTTGAGCTCGGTGGCGACATTCACTTTACACACACCCAAATCAATACAACGTTTGACCATATCATCGGGAACGCCAGATGCTCCGTGCAACACCAATGGAATATCCACCACCTGACGAATTTTTTCTAAGCGATCAAAGTCGAGTCTAGGTTCTGCTTTGTAGAGCCCATGCGCAGTACCAATAGCAACAGCAAGTGAATCAATGTTGGTGCGACGAACAAACTCAGCCGCCGAGGCAGGGTCTGTTAAAAGTGCATCGGCAGCATCGACAATCAAATCATCCTCTTGCCCGCCAAGACGACCTAACTCAGCTTCAACGCTCACATCAAAACGGTGACAGAAGTCCGTCACAGAGCGAACGATTTCAATATTTTGCTTAAAGGCATGATGTGAGCCATCAATCATGACTGAGCGAATGCCGTGCTCTACCTTATTTTGAATATCGTTAAGCTCTTCGTGGTGATCTAAATGTAGCACTAGCGGCATGGAATGTTTGTGAGCCGCCTCTTTACAGATACTGACCAGATAGTCAGTGCCGGCATAGTCGTAAGTGCCCGGTGTGCCAGCCAAAATGACAGGAGAGCCCATTTCAGATGCGGTTTCGACAATAACTTGAACCGTTTCAAGATTATGGATGTTAAAAGCAGGAACAGCGTAACCGCCTACCTGAGCACGTTTAAGCATTTCACGAGAAGAAATCAGATACATACAGCCTCCTGGCTTAGCGTATGGTCAGCGTCGAATACAAGATTGCCGCCCACCCAAGTTTTTAAAACAGAAAATTCAGAATTCAAGGCCACCATGGAAGCGTGTTTACCCACTTCCAAAGTACCGTATTGATGCTCTAGCCCAAGAGATTGAGCTGGTGTCAACGATGCCAGTAACCATGCATCTTTAAGCGATAAACGCAGCCAGTCACGAACATTGGTCACTGCGTTGTTTAGGGTAAGGGTGCTGCCTGCTAGGCTACCCGTGTCGGTCCGGGCAATACCGTCGTGTACCTTGACCATATATTCGCCGAGAGGGTACTCGCCATCTGGCATATGAGTGGCACACATGGAATCGGTAATGAGCGTTAAGCGATCTTGGCAGCAGCGATAAGCCACGTCGATTGCCGCTGGATGGACGTGATGACCGTCCGCAATCATTTCGACGTAACTATTGGGGTGGCATAATCCCGCGCCCACCACACCGGGATCGCGATGGTGTAATCCGCGCATGCCGTTATAGCAATGCACAATGCCATCAGCGCCAGCATCCAGTGCTTGCGTGACTTGGTTGTAGCTGGCATCACTGTGGCCGAGCATGACCTTTATACCGCGTTGCTTTAGGTGTGAAATAGCTTCGAGCGCTCCGGGCTTTTCAGGTGCGAGTGCGACAGTAAGCAATTGGCCATCACAATAAGAAATCCAGTTATCCAGCTCTTCTGCAGACAGCTCTCTAAACCACTCTGTTGGATGTGCGCCACGATTTTTTTCGGTGAAGTAAGGGCCTTCTAAGTAAGCGCCGAGTAACTCAGCGCCATCAACGCCCTCTGCTTTGCTTTTCGCCACTTGTTGAAGTGCCGCTTTGATCTTCGCAACCGGTGCGGTAACGGTTGTTGCAACAAACGCCGTTACTCCTCGGGTTGCAAAAAAGCACGACATGGCATTGAGGCTTTGATGGCTGGCATCCATCACATCACAACCGACAGCACCGTGGACGTGGGTATCAATCATACCGGGTAGTAGTGATACGTCGCCAAGATCAATGATGTGCTGGTGGCGAGAAGTACAATAGGGCTCTATCGCAGCGATGACGCCATTACTTCCCACGCTCAAGATGGCATCTTGCAACCAGCGTCTACCGTGTAAGATGCGAGAAGCCCGATAGTGTTTCATGTTAGATGCCATCGTCGCAGGTTTCCTGTGTCTTGCTTTGCTGCAATTCGTCGGCGAGCGAGGTCATCCCTCGGTGGCCACATTCGAGGGCTTGCTGACGAAACTCAAATAAGTTGAGCTCATCGCGTTCAAGCAGCATTTCAGCAACCATTTGTAAATTTGTACCAGTTACGACTTCGATATCATTTCGCTCTTGGCTGAGCAAAGAAGCGGTGCGAAAAGGCGTACCACCGAGCAGATCGGTTAAAAATACGATTCCTTCACCGTTATCATGCAGTGAAATGGCATCACGCATTGCACTCTCTAACTGTGGTGTGGTCATGTCGACCGGAAAATCGATGGCCTGAAATTGCGGTTGCTCACCGATGACTTGATGAATTGCCTTTTCGATGCCAGATGCAAACCCACCGTGGCCTGAAAGAATGACTGCAATCATATGTTTTCTCCCAAATACGGGGCCGACATTCCGGCCCCAGAATCTTGCTGTTTAATTAGGCGTTAAAGGAAGCCAGCAAAGCGGCCAACAATGCCTAACGCCACAGTGATACCGATGAGACGAAGTGGGCTCCAGCCACGCTTAACTAGTGCATACATGCACAAGGTGTAAACCAGTGGTAAGAAGGCTGGCATCAGCTTGTCGATCACGTCAGCTTGCAACTTAACCACGGCATCACCTGCGGTGATTTCAGCGGTGGTGGATAGGCGAACATAGGTCGCGACCAAAGCGCCAATGACCGTCATACCTACCATTGAAGCGGCATGGCCGACTTTTTTGGTATTGGCTTTAATGACCGGGATGGCAGCCACACCCATACGGTAGGCGTAATGGGCTAAACCAAAACGCAAACCAAAGTGCACCACGTTAAACAGCACAATAAAGAACACTGCGCCCATGATGGAGCCTTGTAAGGCGAGGTCAGCACCAATACCACCACAAATCGGCAGCAGCGTGAGCCAGAACATCGCGTCACCAATACCACCCATTGGGGCACCAACGGCGATTTTGGTACTCTGGATACTGTTGATGTTCTGTTTAGAACGCTCCATCGCCAATACGATACCCATGACGAAAGTTACCAAGAATGGGTGGGTATTGAAGAAGCCCATGTGGCCCTGCATCGCTTTGGAAAGGTCCGCTTTATTGGTATGGATCTTTTTCAGTGATGGTAGTAGGCCGTACAGCCAACCGGAAGCCTGCATACGCTCAAAGTTAAAAGAGGCTTGCAGCAACAGTGAGCGCCACGCCATGCGGTTGATGTCTGATTTAGTGAGCTCAGCACCAATCTCTTTATTTTCATATTCGTCTGCGGCTACACCCGGCGCTGGTTTTACTGTTGCGTCGTTGGCCGATACTTTTAGTGCATTACTTACATTAGATTCCATCTTCTAAGTCCTCTGCTTGAGTGGCCGCTGGGGTTGGTTCTGATTTACGCATAAAGTCGATGATTGCCATGGCAGTTGCTGCTGCCGCAATCGCAAGGATTGGAAGTTCTATCCATGCCGCTGCAACAAAGCCAAGGATGAAATATGGGATGTAGGCATTCTTCATCATGATTTTCATCAGCACAGCGAAACCGATAGCAGGCATAATGCCGCCGGCAACGCCAAGGCCATCAATCAACTCTTTTGGTAGCGCTGCCACCATGGTGCCGGCGTGCTCGGCACCCAGATAAATTGGGAGGAAAGCGCAAAGGAAGTAGAAAGTGCCGAGTACTGCCAATGCCATGTAGTTCACGCGTTCAATACCATCGGTATCGGCGGCTTGTGCATACTCGTCACACTTGGACATGACCGCAGACATCAAGGAGAACAATAGGGTGATGCCCATTTGTACGGCAACGGCAAACGGAACGGCAACCCCGACCGCCACATTCGGCTCAACCTTGGTGGTGATGGCGAACGTGGTACCAACAATGGTTCCGATGATCACGTTTGGTGGCTGAGCACCTGCCAGCGGTGCCAGACCCATCCAGATGAGTTCAAGCGTACCACCGACCAAAATGCCGGTTTCTAGATCGCCCAGTATCAGTCCGACTAACGGACCCAATACCACCGGACGGTGGAAGTGGGTCAGACCGTTAAACAGATCTAAACCAGCGAAGAAGGCAAGGATGCCAAGCATTAATGCTTGTAATAGTCCTATTTCCATAGCGGTTGTCCTTATAAATTAAATGAGTGTATAGAGGTCAGTTGCACTTTCTGTTGGCACGCCCTGAACAGAACAAGTCACGCCGAGTGCTTTTAGTTTTTCAAATTCCGCCACGTCTTCGTTGTCGACCGAAACGGTTTTGGAAATTTGCTTTTTGCCGTCTGTGTAGTGCATGTTGCCAACGTTAATCTTGTCGATTGGCACGCCTGCTTCTACCAGCTTGCGAAAGTCTTCTGGGGTGCGTGCAACCAACAAGATGCGTTGTCGGTCTGCCGCCTTATGAATAGTGTCGATGGTTTTTTGTACTGACCAAAAACGGATCGCTATCCCATCAGCCAAAACCATTTCCATTAGGTGTTGTTGCATGTCGTCTTCGGCGACTTCATCGTTCACCACCACAATGATGTTGGCATCGGCAAAGCCGACCCATTGCACACCAACTTGGCCGTGAACAAGACGCTCATCAATTCGACTCAGTACAATATTTGGCATAATCGTGTTCCTTCAATTCATTCTGAAATTTGTAATGGTTATGGTTGATAAGGGTGAATGGTGACGCCTTGCACCACGCGGTTAACTTCGCCCGTAGGGCAGGGGTTATCTGGCCCGAGTCCAAGTACTAGCGATTTTTCAAAGGCCAGCATTTGGCTAAATAAGATGTATGGGAAGCACAACCAAGAATCGCCTAAATTCAGTTGGCTGAGTTCAAAGACCAATTCACCTTCCATCGCCCCCTCGCTTAAAGCGACGTGCTGAAGGGCTTGGTTGTCGCGGCGAATTTCGTGGTATAAATCGAGATCATATTGACGGGTATAGGCTTCACTCGACAGATACTGGACAACCAAAGCTCGGTTGTTGATGGCGAATTTTGGTCCATGACGAAACCCTAATGAGGAATCAAAACTGGTCATGACTTGTCCAGCGCTGAGTTCCAGAGATTTCAAGGAAGCCTCGCGAGCCAGCCCCGCAAACCCGCCACTTCCTAGTGTGATTAAGCGTGAATAGGGCATTTGAGCCAGTTGCTTGGTGGCTTCATTCCATGGCAGCAACTTCTCTTCACAAAGTGCAGCAATGGTTTCAATGCTGTGTGTTGCTTCTCGGATGGGCATCTTCCCAAATAACACCAAGGTAGACATCAGCATGCAGGTAAAGCTGGATGTCATTGCAAAGCTCTTGTCATTAGACTTGGTTGGCATCAATTGGCAAAACGCGTTTTCTGCCACGTTGGCATGTTGAGATAATGCGCCTTCACCATTACAGGTCAAAAATAGGTGGTAGCTCTCATCAACCAGTTGATCGACCAGCTCCACGGCAGCCACACTTTCTGGGCTATTTCCTGAACGTGCAAAAGAGACGAGTAAGGTTGGTTGTCCCGGATAAAGGAATTGCGATGGATTAGAGACCAAATCCGTTGTTGGAATTGACTCGACGCGAAAGCCGCTGTCAATTTGGATAAAGGGTTTCGCAGCATCACCGACAAATGCAGATGTGCCTGCGCCAGTGAGAATAATGCGAAGATTACGTTTATTCAGTAATGGTGCTAAAAAGGCATTCAAATCAGATTCTGCTGAGGCCAGAATATTCGCCAGTTCGCGCCAAAGCTTCGGCTGACGTGAAATTTCTTGCGCGGTATGAATTGCATTGTGCTCTTCAAGCCAAGAGAGGGTATAGCCAAGAAATGTGCTCATTTGGTGGGCTCCTTAGAGGCAACGGTATTATTGGAATAACAGGCATGGGCATAGACGTCCGTCACTTCCATCACTTTGTGGATCACAATGTCAGTCGGAGTATTACGAATCTCTTGTTGTGTGATTGCTTTTGCTTGGTTGGGCAAAAACTGACTGAGTATGGTCACAGGGACGGGTTGGTCTCGTAAATTATCAAAGAGTGTCTGTTGGGCTCGTTGTACTTCAGGGTGAGTCCAGTAGTAGCGGATGCGATCGCTTAAGCTGTATGCGCAATCAAGATAGTGCTGGTGGCCACGACTTAGATAATGTTTTTGCCAATGCTCCGGTTCTTCGTGCATGATTTGCTCAATCGTGCCGCGAAGGTGAGAAGAATGGTGTGAGCCAAGCCATTCAAGTTCTGCTCGGTCAAGCCCAAATAGTGCTTCACGCAGGGCAAAGGTTAAGGCTGGGCCAACCTTTAAGATGGCGAAATGATCGCGTACTAACTCATGATATGCGTTGTTTTTTTGGTAATCGGTTGAGTGGGCTTCAAATACCAAATAAGGTTGCATCTCGACCATTTTGGCAAGGGGTTGAGCCAACTCACTTTGATAATGATGAATTGTGTGGTGATCAAACTCGACACCGGGTTGAACAACCAGACCGATGACACGCTCCCAAACGTACCCGAGTCCCATGTCACTAAAGGCTAAATGATGGGCGTTCAATGTTTCCTGTGCTTGGCTTGGGGTAGTGACTTCAACGCCTTCTTCTTCCAAGGATTCCAGTGCGCCGCCCGGAGTCGGTACTTCTGTGCCTATTACGTATACTGGCGCTTCACCACCGATGTCCTTCCATGTCGTTTCTGCAATGGCGCATAGGCGTGCAGCACGTTCAGCCATCAGAGTTTCACTCAAAGGTAGCTCATCATCGGCGCATGGCATGGAGCAATCGAGGTGAATTTTCTTAAATCCAGCAGCGACATAATCCATGATGAGACGTTCAGACAGTTGCATCGCTTCTTCTGCTGAGAACTGTTGCCAGCAGTTTGGACCTAAATGATCACCACCAAGCACCACGTTTTGTTGTGGAAAGTCATGCTTATCGGCCAGTTTAAAAACTTGTTCTGCAAAGCGCTCTGGTGTCATTCCGGTATAGCCACCAAACTGATTGACCTGATTGGATGTGGCTTCAATCAGCACTAATTGCTGGTCTTTTTTTGCTTGAAGAATCGCTGCTTCCAGTACGATGGGGTGCGCAGAACAAACGGAGTAAATCCCGACGTTCTGTCCTTGCTTATGGGCTTGAATAAGAGAAAGTAACAAATTCATTTTGTTGTCCTAGTTAATGATCTGATCAGCCAGCACCACGTCAACACCAAGCGATAGAAGTGCTTGATGGATATGATGAGGAATGTGGCTGTCGGTAATTAGGGTGTTGATCTGGCTGGCGGCTCGGATCATGCAAAAACTTTTACGGCCAAACTTACTTGAGTCGGTTACCGCAATGATCTGACGGGAAACGTCGCACATAACTCGGTTAATCTGCGCTTCATTTGGATCGGGTGTCGTGATCCCCGCTTCCAGATCGAAACCATCAACACCAAGGAACACTTTGTCGAATAGGTAAGCGCGCAGTTGGCCCTCACCATGTGAGCCGGTAAGCGAACAGGAAGCGGCGCGTAAACGCCCTCCGAGTACATGCAGGTCAATGTTATCCAGTAGGCTCAATTGATAGGCGGTGTTGAGTGCATTGGTCATCACCACCAAATTACGTTTGTCTGCAAGGTATTCAGGCATTGCGGTAATGGTGGAACCGGAGTCCAGTAAAATGGCTTCGCCATCGTTAATCATGCTGGCGGCAACTTGAGCAATACTTTGCTTGATATCTCGATTGAGCTGGCCTTTACAGTGTAAAGGCTGATCGAAAGCGAAGTTTGGGTTCAGGGTTGCGCCGCCGTAACAGCGAAAAACACACCCTTGTTTCTCCAGTACATTGAGGTCGTGACGAATGGTGACGGTCGATACGTTAAACCACTTGGCAAACTCATCAACCTTACCCATCTGCTTTTGGCGTATGTGAGTCATGATCATTTGTCTACGCTCTGAACTGGTCATAAAACCCTCGCTTTAACTACAAGAAAGTTTTCTTTCGTTTTCTTTCTTTTGTTGGTTGAAGGTATTTAATCAGGCGCAGAAAAATAAAAATGAAAGGCAGATCACGGAAGGTCGACTTTCGCTTTTAAGGCCAAAAACCTTTCACTTTGAGAAAAGTGAAAGGTTTTACAGCGAGTTTTATCAAGAGAAATGACAATAATATCCCGTAGCAAAAGTAATTTCGTCTTTGAAAGTGAAAGATTGAATAAAAACGCTGTGAAAGGTAGCTTTTGCTTTTGGTGTTGATAAAGATCACAAAAACAAAAGTTGCCTGCACAAAGCGATATAAAGCGAAAGACAAGGAGAAGCTGATTAAGAGAGGGAAATAACAATTAGCGATCCATCCATCTGGATGAATCGCAAATAAACGGGAGTTTGAAGGGGGTTAGGTGTTCACACTAAGATGACAGGAATTCCAAGCTTCTTTAAGCCCTGTAAATAGTTATCGGGAATGCCACTGTCTGTAATGAGTTTGTCGATACGAGAGGACTCAATGATTTTGTGCAAGCTGACTTTGCCGAACTTGGATGAGTCAGTCACCACGATGATTTCATCGGCTATTTCACACATTTTACGGTTTAACCGAGCTTCTTTCTCATTGTGTGTGGTAATGCCACGCTCTAGGTTAAAGCCGTCGACACCGAGGAATAGCTTATTAAAGTGGTAGTTGTCTAATAAGGTTTCAGCTTGAGCACCAAAGAAAGACATCGATTTACGCCTTAACTCACCACCGACTAACATGACTTCGACCCCTTCTGCTGGGAACAGTGTATTGGCAATATTTAAGCCATTGGTCATAACAACCAGATCGGTAAAGTCTTGCATCGCCTCGGCTATCTGGCAGGTTGTGGTGCCAGAATCGAGGATCACCGTATCACCACTGTCGATAAACTCGATCGCTGCCTGAGCGATTTTTTGCTTGATGTTTTGGTGGTGCAGATTTTTGTCAGTAACAGAATGTTCGGTAGGTCGGACAACGTTGTCTTGCAGGTAAGCACCACCGTATGCGCGGGTGACAATGCCCTGCTTTTCAAGGGCAGCTAAGTCGTTTCGAATCGTCACGGCAGATACAGAAAAGCGCTGTGACAAATCGCTGACTTGGACACTACCATGGCTTTTTAGCAAAGCGATAGTTTGCTCACGTCTTTCACTTGTGTTTTTCACGCATTACAGTCTCTCGTTCTTTTATCTTGTTGAATTATATCGTTATAAATAATAAATGAAAGTTAATTTCTTTCGTTACGTTTTGAAATGCTGTTTCTTTTTATATTTTAGCTATTCTTTATTTACGATTGCTTTCTGTTTTGTTCTGCGTCTGGTCGTTTATGAAGCATTTGGTACTTACATTTCGTTATTATTGGTACTTTTCATTCTAGTGAATGTATGTTCAGAATCTATTGTTACCACTACTTAAATCATAATTAAGTACCATTATTGGTTATTTTTAGTTTTCTTTTGCTTTATTTTTAATCAGTTTGGTTTTGTTGTGTGATCTTTGTGCTTTCTTGTTCTTTCGTTTCGTTTTATTTGTGTTTTTGTACTCACAAAATACAACGGAGTGAAACCGTGAAACAAAAAATACATAAACCCTTACTACTAGCTTCTTTGATCTCAGCGGCTTTATTCAGTGGCTCGATATCCGCAGCACCGTTGGCGGCTTTGGATGTTGCTTCCTTAGAGCATGAGGGAAAGCAGTTACGAATGGTGACTGAGAGTGGTCAGCATGTCCGAATTGATATGGTTAGTTCGGCAGTATTTCGTATTCAGGCCAGTAATAATGATCAGTTCCAAAGTATCAAAGTTGATGCCCTGAGAGATCAGTGCCACAAACATGCCTTCCACTGTGATGCGAAAGGTGAGCCACAAAACTTACCCGATATTGTTATTGGTGATGAACAAGGGGATATTGACTATACCGTAAGCAACCAGGGTGATTACCACTTAATACAAACCAGTAAGTTAGCGCTGCGTATTTATCATTCTCCGCTGACTTTTGCACTCTACAAGGCTGACAATCAGACCCAACTATGGCAGGAGGTGAAACCGATTGAGATTGGGGCTGCTGTCGATGGATTTGAACGTGGAGAGCTAAAACTTACTGAAGACGATAAAAAAACAGTTCAGACACTAACCAGTGATCCTAAAGAACATTTCTATGGTGGTGGCCAGCAAAATGGTGAGTTTGAGTTTAACGGCAAAATACTCAAAGCTTCTTACTCGGGCGGTTGGGAAGAATTTGATCGACCAAGCCCAGCACCGTTTTATATGTCAGATAAAGGTTATGGTGTTATGCACCATACTTGGCGTAATGGTGCTCATGACTTTCGAGCCCTTGATCAACTGGTTTCCAGTTACAATGAAGACCGTTTCGATGCCTATTACTTCGTCGGTGATTCCTTGGGTGACATCGTCAACGAATACACTAAACTTACTGGACGACCACACTTGCTCTCTCGTTGGGCTTACTACCTTGGTGATGCCGACTGTTACGAAAATAAAGTGGGTTCATACCCTGAAGGGTGGCCTGCCGACCCGGGCAGCACCATTGATGTAGTGAAGCAAGTGGGGGTTCCATATAAAACTCACGATATGCCGGTAGGTTGGATTTTGCCAAATGATGGCTACGGCTGTGGTTACTCCGACTTAAAAGGCACAATTGACGAGCTAGACGAGCTTGGAATTAAAACGGGCTTATGGACTGAAAAGTCACTAAATAAAATTGATCAAGAAGTCACTGATGGTATCGGTGTTTATAAGTTAGACGTGGCATGGACTGGCTCTGGGAAATTATATGCCCTAGCCGCCAATGATAGTGCTCATGACGGTTTAATGAGGAACTCCGAGACTCGCGGTATGATTTGGACCGTAAGGGGCTGGGCTGGGATTCAACGCTATGCCGTGACTTGGACTGGTGATCAAGCCGCGAGTTGGGATTACATTCGTTGGCATATTCCAACCTTTATTGGCTCGGGCTTATCTGGGCAAGCCTATGCGTCTTCCGATGTGAACGGTATCTTTGGCCATGGGATAGAAACCTTTACTCGTGATGTTCAATTCAAAGCCTTTACCCCGGTATTGATCTCGATGTCTGGTTGGGATGATAAAGAGCGTAAACATGCTTGGTGGCATGATGGTGAATACAACGGTAAAAAGTATCGTGATATCAACCGTAAGTTTCTTATGCTGAAATCACAGTTGATGCCTTATATGTACACCTACGCTTATGAAGCAGACCAGACAGGTGCACCATTGATGCGCGCGATGATTTGGGAGTTCCCTGATGACCCACGTCTAAAGAGCGAAGAGTTCAAGTACCAGTATATGTATGGTGAGTCACTGTTGGTGGCACCTGTGTATCAACCGATGGCTCAAAATAATGGCTGGTATAAAGGACTTTATTTACCAGAAGGTGAATGGGTCGATTTCTGGGATGGTACTCGTACAACTTCACCTGAAGGCGGTATGGAGTTAGCGCATTACCCAATTACCATTGATAAAATTCCAGTATTGGTCAGAGCGGGAGCGATTATCCCAATGTATCAAGGGGCTCGCTCTGATGCGCTGCAAGCGAAAGATCATCTGATTGTTCAGCTTTATCCTCACGGCGAATCTTCATTTACCCTATTTGAAGATGATGGTGAAACCCGTGCCTACAAAGAGAATAATGCCTACGCCGAAACACAAATTACTGCAACTGCTCCAGTGACTGGTGAAAATGGTGACATTTCTATCACCATAAACCCAGCAACAGTTCACAAAGATTATGATGGGTTAGTGACAGAACGTAGCTATCACTTCCAAGTGTTCTCTTTAGTAAAACCATTGGGCGTTGATGCGGGAGGTGCGACGTTAACAGAGCTTGACTCATTGGAAGCATTAGAATCAGCGCAAGAAGGCTGGTATTTCGATGCCACCGACCGTCATGGTCTAGTGCACGTTAAAGTGGGTAAGCAATCGGTTTATCAAACCTATTCAGTCACGCTTGATATTGATGAAGGCGCTGATGTTCCACAGACTGCTGGGTACCCAGAACCTAGCTATGTGACGGAGTTTGATAAGAGCCAAGTGACGGTAGTGAAGCCGTTACCTGATCAGGAAAATCATGAGTTTACTCATGCACTGGATGGTGATGTTGAGAGCTTATACCACTCACCTTGGGAGCAAGAAGGTGATGAAGATAAAGTTCCAATGGATTTTGTTCTTCAATTAGGCGGGTCATTTAATGTTAGCGGGCTGACTTACTTACCACGTGAAAATGCAGGTAATGGCACCATCACCGAATATCGTGTTTACCTCTCTTCTACCAATGGTGATTGGGGAGAGCCAGTTGCTGAAGGTGAGTGGCCGAAGAATAAAGAGCTCAAAATTGCCCAGTTTGCTGAGCAGGAAGCGAGCTTCGTCAAATTTGAGGTGGTCAAAGCGGTTGGCGATTTTGTGTCTGCCAGAGAATTTGACCTCATTGCGACTAAGAAACGAACACCAACCAAAAAAGTGGTGCTGACAGAGGACAGAGTTAATACTCAAGGCGATGTGGTCTTCGGGAGTGCTGTCAATGGCGGTGAGATGACCATGAATGGTGTGACATTCGAGTCCGGTATTGGTATGGAAGCGCCAGCTACGGCTGAGTTTAGCCTTGATGGATCTTGGACTCGATTAAACGCGGACGTTGGCATTGATGATAGCTGTAAGGTTGCTGACAACAAGGTCAAGGCTCTTATTTACGCTGATGGCGCAAAAATTTGGGAGTTTGAACTAAGTGGCCCTGCGGTGGTGAAACCAGATATTGACCTATTTAATATCAGAAAAGTGTCGTTACAGGTTGTAAATAGCGATGACAGTGATGTTGGGGATTGTGTCAACTGGGCCAACTTAAAACTCACTGGGCCAGAAACTGCATCATTCAATGATTTTGATCGCTATCTGATTACATTTGTTGAAAAACCAAAAGCACAGCCGAGTGAGGAAATAGAAAAAGCCTTTGATGGTGATGTGAATACTATGTATCACTCTCCTTGGAAGCCTAAAGATGATTCTGAAAAGGCGCCGCAACACTTTGTCATTGAACTTGGCCAGGACTACATGGTGAATGGTTTTACCTATCAAGCACGACCTGGAGCTGGTAATGGTGCTATTGGCGACTACCGTTTATCGCTTTCTGAAGATGGTGATAATTTCAGTGAAGTCGCTTCGGGCGAGTTTGAAAAACGTGATGGTGTACAAGCAGTTCAGTTTGAAAAGACTAAAGCACGCTACCTGAAATTTGAAGCACTAAATGGTACGGGTGGTTTTATTTCCGCTGCTGAGTTTGGAGTGATTGCTGAGCGTGTTATATCAGTTGAGCCGGATCTTCCAACCAACCCTGAAACTCCGACCAACCCAGATGCGCCAAGTGCGCCGGTATCTCCAGTGAAACCAATCAGCGGGGATACCAGTACCATAACACAAGCAGATGGCGGTAGTGCGGGTGGTTTTGGCATTCTTGCACTGGCAGTGATGGGATGGTTGCGTCGTCGTCGTTAAACATGCTTCACTCATACTTGGCGCCCGCAAGGGCGTCCTTTTTAACTTAGAGCTAAGCCCACCGCAGACAGCGGTGGGCTTGTTCGTTATTAAGGAATTACAGTGAAATATTGGTGAGGCGAGGTTGGATTCTGCTATCGCTCTCTTCACCTGCTGCTTTCACCGTCAGGACTTCACCGTTGGCAGGCACGTTCATCACGTATTTGGTTTTGCTGCCATCTTGATAGCGGCTGACCAGTTTGTCACCTTCCCAGAACCACTTCTGGTTCAGTGACTGGTTACATGATTCGACCGCAACGATCAGATCGCCACGCACTGCCATACACTGGTTGGGACCAACACGGCTACGGTAACGCTCGTCGGTGTCTAACCCCCAAATCTGTGACCAGTTTCGTTCTAGGCAGCCTTGCGCCGTGACGGTAGGACCGCTTGCTGTTGCACAGGTGTTGTTGGCGTCAAGCGACTGAAGAACTACGTGTGCTTGTGCTTCAAAAGAAGGGTGCGACCAATCAATTTCAACATTTTCGACAAAGCGATAGGGTATCCAGCGTTGGCCATTTGCCATCCCAGCTTGCAGTAAGCCTGGTGGGATCACTTTTCCGTACAATACTTGTGGTTCAAACGCGGCTTCTAGTTTGAAAACAGTGGTTCCTGTTTGCTCTACTGGTGCCTCATACAGCGCTTCACCATTGGGTGTAAAGTTGGCGTAGGCAATCGGGTTGATCTTTTGTTTGTCATACACAAAACTGTTGCCCCAAAGTGCATCGTTCCAACCACAGCCATAGACGCCAGAAGCACCAATTCCCGAATTACAAGGATTGCGGTCAAACTCAAAGGAAACGTCGAAATCTGGACCAGAAGTTCGGTTCACGATCTTGTAGTCTTTTGTGTCATACACCAGAGTACGAGAGCGGGTATAAGTATAGGAAGCACTGACTTCTGCTTTTCCCTTTGGCCCTTTGTCTCCACTCTCAACACCCGCAGTGCCGGAGACACCAATATCAAATCCATCGGTATCTCGGTGTTGGTATTCACGGTTTTCGTTGTGCGGCAAGTTACGTAGCATCACAGGTTTATACCCAGCGATGGGTGAGATTTTAATTTGATAGCTTCTGGCAAAACCACCTAAATAATCGTAACGATTTGCCCAGCTTTGAAACCAAGAATGCCCTTGTTTAAGGTTATCGCTTAAGTGAAAACCTGCACCGGGCTGGTCGTTGTCTATTGTAAAGTGAACGTATTTTTTGTTTCCGGTAACTTTACCGCCAGATGAAGACGGAACGGAACGCATCTGAGCCAGATTAAAACGAATATCAACGGAACCTTTACCATCGCAAAAATCGAGTTTTTCTGAATCTTCTTCGTATGCTTTTTGGATATTACAGGTTAAACCTGATCGGGTAATATAAATGCCTTTGGTGACGATAGGAACATACTGTTCGGCGACAGCTTGAGAGGTGATCAAAGCTAAGGCTAGTGGGAGTAGTGTTGTTTTCATGATTATTTATCTCCAAAACCAAAACGTTTGAGTACATAGATAAACGAACGAAGCGTACTTTCTTTGATCTGTTCTTCACCCATATTTTCGCTTTCCACTTGGGTTAAAATGACATTCACGACGGATTCGCCATTTAACTGACCAGAAACTAAATATTCTGACGTCATACCCACTCCGGTAAGCTGTTTGCTCAATTCAGTTCGTTGTTCCTCTGCCGGAATTGAAGAGAAATCAAGTACGGCCAGTTTGTTTGTTACGAGTGCTTGTCGAAGCGTGGCGATGTCGTCATCATTCATTAAGCCGATATTGGCGTAAATGAGATCACCCTGATTAGATTGTTTTCTGTAAACCTCAATATCCTGATTTAAATAAGTGGCAAGTTCAGTAGAAATTGTATTTTCACCACCCATAATTAGTATTTGAGAATGAACAGACATAGAGAATAAACATAGTCCAATAGAGATGGTTTTTATTGTTTTAGGAAAATGTAAAAATTGACTTTTATTAAAAATATGCATAAGGGTACCTTCCCAACTGATAGGTTATTTTTAGAATAAATAAACCCTATAAGTAATATGAGAATATAAATGTTAAATTGTTTTTAATATAAAACTCACCTTGATATACAGGGAGCCTGACGTTTAATAACAAGGATCTATTTGAGTTGCGATTCCTTCTAGTTGGTTGATTTGAAAGCAGTCTATCGGATTGGATAATAATGAATTGAGATTCGTGTCACATAAAAATGTCGCATAAGCTATTGGTTAAACAATAAAATTTAATTTAGATCTTGTTAATATTTCATGAAGCATTGCTACTCTTAGATAAATCTCGGTGTTTTTATTTTCTTAGACAAAAATAAATTTATTAAACAGTTTCTATTTCTTGGACTAAGTTCAACTTTTTAGTCTTAGATATATCCTTATATATATTAAGTATTTAATTGAAGGTTCATAACAAGCTAACGCTAATATTAGCTGCTATTAACTAGGCCATTATTTTAGATTTAAAGTGGCTGGATTATATTCTAGATTATGGTTGGCTATTGATTTGGGGGAAGTGAACGAGGAATGATTACGTGGGATTGGGAGGAAGCGCTGAGTGCCTAACACTCAGCACAAGTCATGTGGTTAAGCCCTTTGTTCAAAGTAACGCTTAGCATTGTTGAAACAGATATTTTCAATCAGCGGACCGAGAAGAGACATATCATTGGGGACTTCTCCATTTTCAGCCCAATGACCGACCATGTCACACAGAATACGGCGGAAATATTCATGACGGGTGTAAGACAAGAAGCTTCTAGAGTCGGTCAACATGCCGATAAATTGGCTCAGTAATCCTAACTGAGAAAGCTGTAGTAACTGTCGTTGCATGCCGTCTTTCTGATCGTTAAACCACCAACCCGATCCGAATTGGATTTTACCTGCGATTCCACCACCTTGAAAATTACCAATCATGGTCGCGATCATCTCATTATCACGAGGATTCAGGCAGTAAAGGATAGTACGAGGCAGTTGGTTGGACTGATCCATTTCATCGAGCAGGTGGGCAAGCTCAAAGGCAAACGAGCGGTCATCAATTGAATCAAATCCGGTGTTGGGTCCTGTGAGCCGATGCATGCGAGTGTTGTTATCTCGTAGCGCACCAATATGTAGCTGCATTACCCATCCAAGCTGAGCATAACGTTGACCTAACCATACTTGTACAGCGGTTGAAAACTGGGCTTGCTCATATTCTGTGAGCGGTTGATGGTTTAAACGGCGGGAGAGAATCGCATCTAAATCTTCGTCTGAGGGTATGGGTGCGTAGCGCACGACCTCAATACCATGGTCTGCGCAGCGGCAACCATGTAGATTGAAGTGCAGCAGGCGTTTATCTAAGGCCTGCCGTAAATCGTCAAACTGACGGATCTCAATATCAGCGAGTTCACCAAGCTTGTGCAGGTACTCGACAAAGCCAGCTAACTCTATCTTAAATGCGTTATCGGGCCGCCAACTTGGCAATACCTGTATGTCAAAGGTGTCATCTTGAGCAATGGCACGATGGTGTTCGAGTGAGTCCAATGGATCATCGGTTGTGCCAGCCATCACCACATTCATCTGCTGCATGATGCCGCGCGCACTAAATTCTGATGTGGCGAGTTGTTCATTGCACTGGTGCCAAATGTGCTCGGCAGTTTGTGGATTGAGCAAGGTGTTTGTGATGCCAAACGGTCTGCGCAGCTCTAGGTGCGTCCAGTGGTATAACGGATTTCCTAATGTCTGAGGGACGGTTTTCGCCCACGCGCAGAACTTGTCGTAATCACTTGCTTTGCCTGTTATGAAATGTTCCTCAATCCCGGCAGAACGCATACCACGCCATTTATAGTGATCCCCTTCGAGCCAGATCTGTGTCAGGTTGCCAAATTGTCGATTTTGCGCCACATCAGCAGGGTTTAGATGGCAATGGTAGTCGTAAATGGGTTGGTGACTGGCATGCTCATGGTATAAGCGTTGAGCTGTTTTCGTTGAAAGCAAAAAATCTTCGCATAAAAACCGTTTCATTCTATTTTCCTTTTGCCTGTGCCAAACAAAGCGTGTTGTTTTGATGGATGTATTCAGTGCTCATTGTTAGCCATATGCCAAATTAGGGAGGAATAGCACCACATCCGGTAGGAGGATCAGCACCAGAATCAGTAAGAAAATGGCTAATAAGAAAGGCACAGACTCTTTGATATAGCTTTTTGTCGGGCAATCTAAAATTGAACAGGCGGTAAACATGGCCACACCGACCGGCGGAGTCATGCCACCAAGGGTGACGATGGTCATCATCAGAATACCGAAATGCACCGGATCGACTCCCACACCCTGAACGATTGGCAGGAAAATTGGCGTTAGAAGTAATACGTTGACGGTGGCTTCCATAAACATGCCGATGATCGCTAAGAAGGTTAATATCACGATCAGGAGAAAATACTTGTGTGTGGTGATACTCAAGATTTCTTGCGACAGATATTGGGGGATTTGATTGTTGACGATGATGTAGCCGAAAATGCCAGAAAAGGAAATGATCAACATGATCACGGCATTGTCGACAACGGTTTGTTGCAGCACTTCAACGATTTTTTGATAATTCAGTTCCTTGTAAACAAATAACCCAATGAAAAAGGCGTAAAAAACAGCAAAAGAGCCAGCTTCTGACGGTGTGAAAATGCCAAAACGAATCGTGATGATCAGTAAGACAGGAAAGAGCAGCGCCCAGAAGCATTGAATGAAGGTTTCGAAGATTTTTTTCGGTGGTGTTCTTTCTTCCTGCTCACGGGCGTAGCCTCGTTTGTTGGCCACAATACTCACGGTGACCATCAGAAAGATGGTCATCAGAATGCCGGGAACAATGCCAGCTAAAAATAGACGGCCAATGGAGACTTCACCGACAAACCCGTACAGAATGAGTCCAATACTTGGGGGAATGGTTGCGGTGATAAGGCCACTTAGGCCGATGGATGCCGCAACAAACCCTTTTGAGTATTTGCGCTTGAGCATGGCGGGGCCAAGGATTTTGGATTGCATCGCGACGTCAGCAACGGCTGAGCCGGACACGCCACCCATGATGGCACTCAACAACACCGTGACATGGGCAAGTCCACCAACAAGGTGAGCGGTGAGTGTGGAGCAAAACGCAATAAGGCGTCGGGTAATGCCTGCCGCATTCATTAAGTTGCCGGCTAGCACAAAAAATGGCACGGCGAGTAACGCAGGGTTTTGCGAAGCCAGTACCATCTTTTGTACCGGAATGATCAACGAGGAACGGCCATCCATCACGAAAAACAGCAGGCTGGCAATCGCAATGGCAAATGCCAAAGGCATTCTGAGGATCAGAAATAACGCAAAGCTGATAACCAAGGCACCCATAGGAGAGATGATTGAGCTGATGAAATCCATCATTGTTTGTTACTCCACTTAGCGATCATATGGGTCAGTTCAGTTCGAATCATCAATAGACAACCAACGGGAACGGAGGCGATTAAAAAGGCATAACTTAACGGCTCTGACGTTCTGCTTAGCTCTACGTTAAGTAAGGTAAAAATAAATGTGAGGATGATGAAGAGTGCTAAAGTCAGATAAGTCCAAATATGCTGTTTGCCGTGACGAAGAAAATCAAACAGGATAAATAGAAGTGCCACTAGGGTTAGGCCGATAGTGAGGTTGAATTCGCTGACGATGAGGGAATCAAATTCTCTTCGGCTTCGTTGCATTAAATACCAACCATAGTAGGTAATGAAGCCTAAAAACCCAACGATAACCACTGACCAAATGTCGGCGATAGCACGTCGCCAAGCATCCGGTAATTTCTCTTCAAAAAATTCGACGCCAATGTGACGTTTGTAACTGAGCGCTAAATCGCTACCCAGAAAAATAACCCAGCCAAATAGCAGTTGGCTTAAATCGGACATCCACGCCTGTGGATGCCCGACAACACGTAGTAACGCAGCAGAGAAGACTAGGAAGGCAATCAAGAGCAGCGCTAGACAAGCAATGTTTCCCTCCCATCTCAGTACTTTTTGATTGAGTTTTTTTAGATACCACATACTTCCTAACCTTCTACTGGTACTACTTCAGTGCTTCTTGAAGCTGCTGATACTCTTTTTCATAGCCTAGTTTTTTAAACACGGACTTTGCGTTGTTGATAAATGGTGTTTTGTCCACGGCAATGAACTTCACTTTGTAGTCTTGTTGCAGTGTGCGTTTGTAGTTTTCAATCTGTTCATTCACCATGTTCGAAGCGTAAGCCCCGGCTTTGACAGACTCTTCTTTTAAGATCATTTGGTAGTCTTTTGGCAGCGATTTGTACCACTCTTCACTGACTACAAGGGCCGTCATCAACTGAAAGTGTTCGGTTTCAGCGACATACTTAATGGTTTCTTGCAGGCTGCTGGAAATCACTGCAGGTAACTGCGCTTCGAAACCATCTACCGTACCTTGCTGCATGGCTGGGTAGGTTTCTGCCCATGGCAATGCTGTCGGAGTGGCGCCGAGTGAGCGAATGGATTCTGACCAAACAGCTGCGCCGGGAGTTCGGATGAGTAGGCCGTTTAGGTCTTCAGGTTTGTTCACTTCCTTATTAGTAAAGAAGCTGCGGCTGCCTTGGAACCAGTTAAATGAAAGAACGTGTAGGCCTTCTTTTTCCAGTTTCTTTTCCCAGCTCTTGAAGAGATCTGTTTCAACAATGCGCTTCATTTGTTCATAGTCTTTGGCGGCATAAGCAATACCAATGACGCCAATTTCCTTAGAAAAGACACTTAAACGACCGCTATCTGTAATAGCTGCAACGTTTTCACCGAACATAGCCTGTTCTTGAACGTCTTCCATCGAACCAAGCTGACCACTTGGGTAAATTTCAATTTTGAGCTTGCCATCGGTTCTGGATTCAACGGCTTTTTTGAGTTCGACGCTTCCAGCATAAAGGGGATCTTTTTCACCCACTGACATCGAAATTTTTAACGTATAGTCTTTTGCCATCGTGGAGAATGGCATAGCGGCAGCAAGCAAAAAGATGCCGAGTTTCTTATTTAATCTCATGGTCCAATACCCTTTGTTTCACTTTTATTTGTGGAGCTCTGCTCATTGAGCCTACCCATGAGCCAAATGACTTCTGGGATGTACCGAATGCAGAACGTTTCCATTGGTTCTGAATTGATTGAAAACACCGCAGGCGGTGACTAGCCTTTCGATGCTTGATAGAGCCAAGGTGCTTCAACCAACTCATTCACTCTTTAGTCTTCTTATAATGAGTTGATGATATTTTAATCAGAGTGTTGGTTTGGTTCTAAGATCGAGATCTCATACCAAAAAATAATATTGGTATGGTCAATTTTTTGTGAAAGAGAATAATTGGTGTGAATCGAAACAAGATGCTGTTCTTAAATAAGGTGAATACTCGTTTGTTCTGTATTTTTTGTCTTTAAAATCAATTTATTACTATTGATGCGTTATGAAGATTTGAAGGTTTTACACTAGATATATCAGTGTTATTGAAAGGAATAGTGTTGGGTTTTGGCTGTGAGAAAGCACTCTCTATATATCTACTAATTTATCATTAGTGATGTTTGCTGAGTTGTAAAATGAATTGGATGTTAAATTGGTCTGTACAATATTTATAGTTAAGCATCAACTAAATGGATGTCGATGCCTGCTTGTGTTAACGCGTGATAGTAATCTTGAGGAATGCCACTGTCGGTGATCAGAATGTCGATTTCCTGAGTGCCAGCAATGACGCAAAAGCTCTGGCGATTAAATTTTGATGAGTCGGTAACGGCAATTACCTGTTGCGCAGCTTGTACCATCTTCCGGTTGATTGCGGCTTCACTGGCATGTGGCGTCGTGATGCCTGCAAGTTTGTCAAAACCATCCACGCCAAGAAACAGTTTCTGATAGCGGTAGTTACCGAGGAAGTGCTCACCTGTTTGGCCATTTAAGGAGTACGAGTTTTCACGAATGGTGCCGCCGGAAACCATGACTTGTATATCTGGTTGATTGGCAAGTTGATAAGCAATGTGGATACCATTGGTCATCACAACCAGATTCTTTTTCCCTTTTAGATTTAAAGCAATTTGCTCTGTGGTTGAGCCTGAATCGAGAATTAGGGCGTCACCCGTTTCAATGAGGCTGGCTGCGTAGCGGCCAATGGCAGCTTTAATATCTGTGTTTAATTGTTTCTTATCTTTAAGTGGTTGCTCAAAGGCAAATTTATGGTTGAGCCTTGCCCCTCCGTAGCAGCGCGTGACGCAACCTTGCTTTTCTAGATGGTTGAGATCACTGCGAATGGTCACCGCTGAGATCTGAAACTTTCTGGCAAACGCTGTGACTTCGCCAACACCGTGCGTTTGAATGTATTTGAGAATGGCGGCACGGCGTTGTTTGGTCGGGTTCATGATGACAACTCTGAATCGTGATAGATAACTGAACTAATAATTACTTATAAAATAGACTGATTTTATAAGATGAAAAGCGGTTCTGGTTGAAAATCATGGTGTGGTAACAAAAGGATTAATCGGTAGACCAAACATTGCGGATGTCGGGCCAACCCCAGTTAGTGAGGGCGACATCTTTCAGCACATCGTGAAAGCGTAGGGTCTGACGGTGATGAAACAGTGGAATTAACCAATGATGGCTAACCATGGCTGTTGCGATGGGCTCTAGAGTGTCTAAATACTGTTCGAGTTCGGTTGTGCTGCGTAACTGTTCTAAGCTTTTACGTAGCCATTGATGTGCCGATGCGCCAATACAATGATGGAGCACTGGGTTATTGTACAAACTATTAAATGCAGAAGCCTGCCGAGTATCGTCTAGATTGATATTGGTGATCACCAAGTCCTGTTCCAACTCACCATTTCTTGCGAGTTCGGTGAGCTCTCGGTAGCTGTAATTGTGGATAGTAACGGAGACACCTAAGCCCTGCAGGAGTGCTTGAATCGCAGTGGCGCAATGTACCAGTGCAGAATAGTCATACACTGCAATTGAAAGCTTTGCGGGTAATGGCACGGGTTCAATATCCGGCATTCTAATGGGGCTCCAACCAGGTAGTAGGTTATTGGCATCGACACAACTAAACAGGTTGTGTTGTTTTGTTAGCAACACGCGCACGTTACTGGGGGACAGAAGCTGAGTCATCGAGTGGCGTTGACTGGCCGTTAATGCGTTAGTTTTGCTTTGGTTAAATAGCGCAAACAGGCATCCTTCCTCAACACGACATTGCTGGATGGCACTATTGGGATTGTCGCCCCCAGATTGTGACAAGTAATAATTGCACTCATTGCTGGGTTGGCCATGTGGATGATTGGTTTCGATCTTTTTTGACAGTGAATCGGGTTGTTGTAAGTGCCAGATGGTGACTTTGTCGGTGAGTGCGCGGCAAGCGTAGTATCGTTCAAAAGCCTGTAGACACAAACGCGCTTCGGAGTGCTCAATCACTTCAAACACACCGCTGCCGATAACATTCTGAGCGCTGTCTTGCTCAATGACTTGGGTACTGGGTTGAATGGAGTATTTTACGCTCGTGAGCAGCCCGCCAAATCCTTTGTCTGGCATTGATAAGTGAAATACCACTTGATTAGGGCTAGGAGCACTGATTGTGGCTAAATGGGCCAGCTCATCACAATAGTTGGGTAGATCTTTCAGTTTATTAAATAGTGCGACGATGCTTTGAGCGTCTATCAAAGTGCCGTCGTGAAAGGTGAGCCCCGGCTTGAGATAAAAGCTCCATTGCCAGTTTTCGTTATCGTAAAACCAATGGTGTGCCAATTCTGGTTGTAATTGCCCCTGTTCATTGCAGCTGATGAGACAACAGTAGACTTGACGCAGCAAGTAACGCTCACTGGAGCGGTGCCATAAGTGCGGTACCAAACGCTCAAATGGGCGTTTATAAGTGAGCTGTATATGCAGCTGTCCTTCTCGTATTGATGCACCTGATGTGCTTTGCAACAGACGGCCAAAAATGCGTTTGTCTTGATCAAGGAGAATCAGTGCTTTCTCGTATTGTCCCGCGCGAATTCGTTCGGAAGCTAACTGCTCTTTTAAACGGGCCAGTTCAACATGCAATACCAATGTGGAGCGTTGATTTCGGCCTACTTTGGGTTGCCAGCTTAACCAGTTAAGGTGCTGCATTTCATGTAACAGGTTTCGTGCGTGGCGTGGGCTGGTAAATAATGTCTCGGCTAATTCAGATAGCGCGGTTCTGATCTCTTGATCTACGCCTAATGGACTGAGTCTGGCGTAGTAACGCAGCAGTTTGAGATCAGACATATCAGGGCTCCATAAACGGTCAATCTTTGATTTTATAATAAGTCATGAAGCGTAACGGAGAAAAATGTCATAAATTTTGTTCCTGTTTTACTGGATTTTATGCATATATCGGTGCTATTTGGATAAGAACAGCTTAAATAGGGTTAAGAACTGTAAAAATCTGACTGTTTTTCGCTTCCGGTTTTGACGAGATACTATGGTTACCAGCTCTTAAAATGCATTTTGATTTGATATTGAAGTGGTTGTTTTAAGAATGGTGCTAAGACAGCAGCATCTTTCTGGTTCATGCTCCATAACACCCCCGCGAACATTCCTGTTAGATGCTGCTTTTCAAATAAAAAAAAGCCAACCCGAAGGTTGGCAAAAGTAACTATGTAGCAAGTATTGTACAAAGTTAAGGACTAATTTATTTATGCTCAGTTCGTTGCCACACTGGGTGGCCATCTTTAATGGTTGTCATGACCTGAATATTTTTAATTTCCATCGGGTCAACTTTCAGTGGATTTCTATTAAGAATGACCAAATCAGCATCTTTTCCTGTGGATATACTGCCTTTATGGTTTTCTTCAAAATTCTGGTATGCCGCATTGGTGGTGATCGCTTGTAGCGCCTGATAAGGCGTAACTTTTTGTTCTTCGCCAATGGTTTTGCCATTGCGAGTCACTCGGTTTACACCAGCCCAAACCGTCATCATCATATCGGGGATAACAACAGGCGAATCCGTATGGAACGTAAATGGCATTTGACGACGTGCCGCTGAGCCTGCCGGGTTATTGCGTTCGCCTCGCGCTTTACCCAATACCGAGCCGATGTAATAGTCACCAAATAGGTATGGGTGTGTCATTTCAAACGATGGAATGACATTGAGCTTTTTCATCTCATCCAATTGATCTTCACGAACTGTTTGCGCGTGGATCATCACTGGGCGCCAGTCTTTAGAAGAGATATCGCCAAGTTGCTCAATCGCATTCAACATCTGATCGCCTGCAGCATCACCGTTACAATGCACAAGCAACTGCCAGTCGTTCTCCCATGCCACTTGAACCAAGTGGTTGACGGTTTTATCGTCGAATGCTGGGTATCCAGTAAACTTGCTGTCATGACCGTGAGGCGGCACATAGTAATGCTCTGAAAGATGCGCCGTTTTCCCTGGTAATGAACCATCTAAGCTTAGTTTTACCCCACCAATACGTAGGTGGTTCTGGTAACGACTGTATTGCTCAAATTTAGGTAGCCACTCACGGTTAACCATTTCAATTGCAGGGTAGGCGACTACATCGAGATACAAACGCTCATTTTCCTGCGCAAGGTGCAGTAACTCAAAGTCCATCGGCGTGGTACGGCCATCCTGAGTTGTAGTAACTCCGAAACTAGCGTAAGAGCGCTGAGCTTCATCTAACTGCTTCAGGCGTTCCATATTGTCTGGTTGCGGCAATTTAAGCATGACTGGCCACATAGCTGACTCTTCCAAAACGCCGTTTGGTTCGCCGCGAACACCACGTTGAATTACGCCGCCTTTAGGATTTTTACTGGCGTTAGTAATGCCAGCTAATGCCATCGCTTTCGAGTTAACGACACCAATATGACCCGAAGAATGAATGATCAAAATTGGGTTTTCAGTCGAGACTTCATCCAACAACTCTTTATGTGGATGGTTAGGCAAAATCGAGGTGTCATAACCTGTGCCCACCACCCATTCACCCGGTTTGATGTGGTTGTTTTTGATGTAGTCTTTGAGTGTTTGTTTTAAGTTTTCAAAAGTGTCAGACGTACCATAAGGTGGCGCAGCAAGGTTAGCGTTTGATAATGACACCGCTAACTGCGAGATATGTCCGTGTGCGTCAATGAACCCTGGCATCAGGGTCTGACCTTTTAAGTTGACCAGATTTGTTTGGCCAAATTTATAAGGCATGACGTCATCTTTCGAACCAGCAAAGAGGATCTTGCCATTTAAGGTGGCTACCGCTTCAACATAGTTTGGAGTTTCTCCATCCATGGTTAAAATATCACCACCGAAGTAAATGGTATCGGCTGCCGTTACCTGTGCAGGCGCTGCTATCGGTTTTACTGGTGGCTCGGCGTTACATCCAGCCAACAAGCCGGTAGCAATGCTTAATGCAATGATTTTTTTGTGCATTGGGTATGGCTCCTCTCTACTTTCGGGAGGCATACTTTAGGAAACAGGATGTAATTTCACCTAGTTCAAAAGTGAGACACCTTCTGGCTCAGACATAAATCTGACAATACTGACGTTGTTCGGACGGTTTGTAGGACAGCGACTACAATAACTGTTAAGTTGCTTTAGATATTATAAAAATTATCACGGAAACCGATATGGAAAGAGTCATTGATTTGAACCGTTGGCAAAGGGAACACGTAAAGAGTGAGCAAGAGCTACAACAAGTCTTTTTCGATGTTCGTTCACTGTACTATTCAGAACCATATTCAGATTATTCCTCACGGGTAAAACGTCTCAATCGATTGAAAAAGGCATTACTGGAGTATCAAGATGATCTGGTGGAGGCGCTGACGTTAGATTACGGTTTCCGTAGTGAGTTTGACTCGCTGATTTGCGATATTCTTCCTGCCGTTAGCCACATTAACTACACCCTCAAACATTTGCGGAAGTGGATGAAGCCAAACCGTCGCCATGCCGGGTTACTGCTTGCACCATCACGCGTTAAGGTAGAGTTCCAGCCACTGGGGGTCGTTGGGGTGATTGTCCCGTGGAATTTTCCCATCGTGCTGAGCATTGCCCCGGTTGTGACGGCGATTGCGGCAGGTAATCGGGTCATGGTGAAGTTAAGTGAGTACACCCCTCGGACAAACCAAGTATTAAGTCAGATCTTTAAAGTGATTGAGCAGCATGTTCATACCATTGAAGGAGAAACTGAAATTGCGGAGTATTTTAGCCGCCTGCCGTTCAATCATCTTATTTTTACAGGGTCAACCAAAGTCGGGCGTTTGGTTGCCCAAGCCGCCGCAAATAACCTAACTCCAGTCACCTTAGAATTAGGTGGTAAATCTCCCGTTATTGTCGGGAATGATGCGGAAATTGATAAAGCCGTGGATGCTGTGATGCTCGGCAAAGCGGTGAATGCAGGGCAGATTTGTGTGGCGCCGGATTACGTGATGGTGCCCCAAGGTAAAGAACTGACATTTATTCATACTTACCTGCGCCGCTATAAGGAGCACTTTATCAAACACGACAAAGCCCATGGTGTTACCCATATCATCAATGATATCCAGTGGGCTCGGCTGCAAAACTTATTGCAAGATGCCAGAAGCAAAGGTGCCAGTATTCATACCTTGGATGATGTGATTGTTGAAGGGCGCCAAATGATGCCTCACCTTGTCACTGGCGTAACAGAAGACATGTTAGTGATGCAGGAAGAAATATTCGGCCCAATTTTGCCTGTGATGGGATATCGACAGCTAAATGAGGCGTACAACTACATCAATTTACGTCCGCATCCTTTGGCGCTTTACCTGATCAGTGATGACAAAATTACTCAGCGCCAAATCATCGAGCAAACGCACAGTGGCGGCGTGGCGATCAATGACACCTTGCTGCATGTGGCGGCAGAAGACGCTCCGTTTGGTGGGGTCGGTGAATCGGGTATTGGTCGTTACCATGGCATTGAGGGTTTCCAAACCTTTTCTCATGCAAAGACGGTGCTGGTGACACCAAGTTGGTTGCCCCGTTCAAAATGGCTGCTGCGCTTTAAAGAGTGGGCAGTTAAGGCGCTCGATATCTTTTTTATTCGTTAATGCCTTGCATAAATAGCCAGAGAATCGCTCCTCTGGCTATTTTTTTGTGAGCTCGTTTAAATATCTGATAAATGGTTGTTTGAAGTCAGATGAAGCGCTAGCGTTATCTATTCATCTTTACAGCAAGGTTACGCCATAAAATCAAATCGTGATCGTCTTGAAGTTGAGAGCGAGCAGCAAGGAACGCCGGTTGTAACGGCAAAGCGAAAGCGCAGTATTGCGCCAGTCGATAATCATTCAGGGTGTGAATCTATGATGAGGGATTGGTTAAATATCCATGACGACGTTATGTGATCATCTGCGCAACAGCTGATAGGCGCATTGGTTAACCTCTTGATGTTACTTAGGTATGGTCAATTTGACAGAAAGGAAGCCTTATGAAAACACGATTTACCTTAACGCCTTTAGCTCTCATCACTCTCAGTCTTTCTGGATGTGGTGCATTGCAACCCTTCGACTCCAATCATGAACGGCTGTATGGCTTGTTTGACTCTTATCAACAAGAGCTCAGTACGCTTGATGGCAGCGAGTTTGGTTTGATTAATGATCAAATGGCGCTGGCGATCCAAACGCTCGATCGTGTTTATCTTGGCAAATTGGAAGAGATTAATCGCAATGCTTTGAATGATGAAGAAAAAGTGTATTACGATATTTTCCGCTTTGACCGTAAATTAGGCATCCAGGGCGCAGCTTTCCCCAATGCACGTTTCGGCAATTTTGATGTTCCGGTGACGCATTTCTATAACTACTTGGAATGGAACGCAGAAGAGGCAGGGAAGAAAATTGAGCCTAAAGAAGGTGAAGAACGAAGCCTTGCTGAGCTATATCAGTCGCAGTTGGACATTGTGCAAGAATATACGTCTTGGACGCGTAACTTACATACCCAGTACATGCAAGGGGCGCAAGAGGGGATCGAGCTGCCGAAAGTACTCATTGCTCGTTTTGTCGATAGTAGCCGAGATACCATTGCAGCAAATGATTATGCGCTGCTAAAACACGGGTTGAAGGACGTTCAGTCACACGCGGATCTTCCTGCTCAATTGGTAACCGATTACCAACAAGCGGTAGAGCAAGCGCAAGCTGCAACGCAATCGTTGCTCGAATATGTTGCAGGTGCGTACATGAAAACGGCTCGAGGTAGCGGTGAAAAAGGACAATTGACCGATACCCACATTGGTTGGGGAGATTTACCCAACGGTAAAAACTGGTACCAATGGCACCTTGACCGAAACAGTACCACAGGTAAGTCTGCGGCAGAGCTCAGTGCAATGGGCGAGCAATTAGTGGCAGATGCGAAAGCGGAGATGATCCGTGTGGCAGAGCTGGTGGTTAGCAAGCGTGGCTCTACAGTCACTGCGGATTATCGCGATCCTGTGACACGTAAAGTTGCGCCGCGCACATTCAAACTAACCCATGTGAATGGCAATATTAATCTCAATGAGTTTTTTGCTTTCCTCAATAGTGAAGCCTTCTTCTATGGCCGTGATGGGGCAAACATAACCGGAACTCAATATGAAGAGACGTGTAAAGCGGCGTCGAATCCTTCTGCCTGCGAGGCGGCACTTGGTGATTACTACTTGTTTAAAGACAATGCGAATCAGGTCGTTGGGCAATATTTTAAAGCCATAAAAACAGATTACCGCATTGAGCCATCGCCAGCGGGACGGGAAAAATACGATGGGGTAGCGTCCTATGATGACAACGTCTTCACACTCAATACCCATCCAGATTACAGCCTACAGAAATGGAATGTCTCCACGCTACTCTTGCATGAAGCGGCTCCGGGCCATCATTTCCAAAATGCCTACGCATTAGAGTACCCACCAGAGAACAAGCCAGCTTACATCGAAGATGTATGGTACACCGCTTATGGAGAAGGCTGGGCACTGTATACAGAATGGCTTGGTAATGAGATGGGGATTTATGGTGAATTAGATGCTCATGGTCGCCCAACCTTTAAGCAAGGCACGGGCATGTGTCTAGAAAGTAATGATTACCATACGTTTCAAGGTGGGATCTACATGGATGCAGAAGAATGTAATGCCTTACAGTACTTTGGTAGTCTAAATGAAGCGCAGCTAAGGAACATGCGTTTGGCGGTTGATACGGGCATTCATGCCAAAGGTTGGAGTATTCAGCAAGCGCGTGATTACATGAAAGCCAACTCCGCGTTAGGTGAAGGAGACATCGAGTCTGAAAGTTATCGTTACGCGGCCCATGTCGGGCAGGCGGTTTCTTATAAATCAGGCTATCTGGTGATTAAAGAGATGCTGCACAAAGCGCAACAAGAACTGGGTGATGACTTTGACTACGCGGAATTTCATGATCAACTACTGAAATATGGTCAGCAACCGATGGAAGTGGTGCGAGAAAACGTCAGTAATTGGATTGCATCGAAGCAATTGTAACTTAGCCCATCTATTTGTTTTCAGGATAAGGAGGAGCGCTTGCTCCTCCTTTGTCATTAGAAAGCGACCGCTTTTGCACTTGGTAAGCCGACAGGCCACCACTCCCGTGGCTCAGTCATGGTGGATACGCCTTCGTGATCCGTTTTAAACAAGGTGATTTTGTTTTTATAATGGCAAACAAATCGATATTGATGGCCGAGTATAAAGTGTTTTCTATCCTGATATACCTTGTGTTTGATGCCGCAACAATCACATGGGACGATAAAAATATAATATAGCATTCCTAATTAACCATTTAATAAATAAAGGGAAATCCTATTGGCTACATTTAGTGAAAATGTCACGAAATCATCATAAGACGATTGGTTAAGTTAGTTTGAGAGTAGTTTGGCATTATTTATTGCTTTTATACTTAACTTTCACTGTAATTCATTCTGTTTATAGTAAATGTAATTGAGTGAGTTTTGATTTAGTCGGTGAAGTCTCTAACAAGTTTCAAAGTTCTGGATAAAAATGATGGCAAACCGATCGTATTAAATACAAACTGTTATCATTAACAATAAGGAGAAATAATGAAAACAGTCGTTATTTGGGGAGCTGCGAGTGGGCTAGGCGCGGCGATGGTTGAGCATTTTTACTCCTGTGGTTTTAACGTGATTGGCGTTGCTCGAAATCCAGATATTAACCCACGTTTGAAAGCGTTAGGGATTGAGACATTGAGTTGTGATGCGACCAACTTAGTGCAAGTTAACCAAGTGGTTCAGACGCTATCCACGGAGTCTTATGTGATATCAACGATGGGCAGCTATCAAGCCGATGTGCCTGTTGATTATATTGGTCATCGTTATCTCATTGATGCGCTTGAAGCGCGCAATATAAAACGCTTTTTACTCGTGACGTCATTGGGGTGTGGTGATTCATGGCAATACCTTTCACCACGTGCCAAGCAAGGTTTTGGTGCAGCGGTAAGAGAAAAGTCTCTTGCGGAAACTTGGCTTCAAAGCAGTACGTTAGATTACACTATTTTGCGTCCTGGAGGTTTGAAGGATGGTGAAGTAACTCAGCAAGGTGAGCTCTCCCAGCACAAGGAAGTTCATGGGCTGATTTATCGTGAGGAAGTTGCTCGGCTTGCCTATGAATTGTTGCAAGATGAGGCTTCTATTGGTCAGATTTTTCAGTGTGTTGATCCATCAATAAATTATTAGGGTCTGTTGATCTTTCGCGGTTAAATTTTGTTCGAATTCTATGTCTTTTAATCGCGACGCAAGGTGTGATGCCTAGCATTCTAAGCAAATACCTTGCAACAAAGAGTAAAAGGCATAGAAACGAACCCTTTGGGCAGCATTTGTGGCTTATTTCTACTGCGTTATCGCTCATTGATGTAGAGCGACTACACCGAATAAGCTCTGCCTTGCATAAAGAACCCACAAATTTGCTTGAGTTTGTTGTGATCAAGCTCGGGTTTATAGTCAATAGCACAATCTTATTTAGTCTATTACCTGCTTACGAGCGCTAGTGAGATAAACCTCTAGGGACATCACAGTCTTGATACACAAAAAAAGAGAGACAAAACATAGGGGGCGTTTTGTCTCTCTGGCAGCGCACGAAGGTGCGAAACTGATTAGTTTTTTGTTGTGGCGTCGATAAACCAGCGAGTGGCAACTTCTAAACGAGTCAATGCGGAACCGACAGTCACACACAGAGCACCACAGTCGATGGCTTCTTTGCACAGCTGTGGTGTATTAAATCGTCCCTCTGCCATGGTGTTGAAACCAAGATTGACAAAGGCTTTGAGCAATGAGAAATCGGGTTCAATGGGAGTCTCAGCACTGGTATAGCCGGACAGTGTTGTTCCAATCAACTCAATACCATGGTGGTTAGCCCAAATACCATCTTCTAAGGTGGCGCAGTCTGCCATGCCAATGCATCGAGAGTTTTTGATTGCGTGAGCGATAGCATTGCGTTCTTCTGGCCGAACTCTGTCTGTTGCGTCGAAGGCAATGACGGTAGCACCTGCCTCTTCAAGTGCTTGGACATCTGTGACATAAGGAGTGATCCTGACGGGGCTGTCTTCTAGGTCGCGTTTTACAATACCAATAACGGGAATACGTACTGCTTGGCACACTTTGGTTACGCGTTCTACACCTTCTATACGCAGGGCGGGTGCGCCTGCATTTTCTGCCGCTTTTGCCATAGCGACGATGATGTTGTCGTCATCAAGCGGGCTTCCTACCACAGGTTGTATGGAAACGACGATGTTATTTGCCAACTGTTTTTTGAGCTCAGAAAGATCCCACTTTTTCATGTTTCGCCTCTATACGCTATACACGTTATTAGATGTTTTTATCTCTGAGGCTAGTTATACATATAAAAATTAGCTTCATCTATTTTGAAAATAATTTTTTAGCCATTGATCACAGATTTTCTCCATCTGATTTGAAGGAAATTTTTATTTGTGGTGATAATTAAATCAACAAAGGGACGTATTCATCTGTGAATGCAAATTAACACTATAAAAAACATAAGGTTATAGGGGGATACATGAACGGTATCTTTTCTGTGTTACAAAAAATTGGGCGCGCGTTTATGTTGCCAATCGCCGTCCTTCCAATGGCTGGTATTTTGCTCGGTGTAGGCGGAGCTTTTACCAGTGGACCATTAATTGAGACGTACAATCTCACCTTCCTTGCTCCGGGGACTCTCGCTAATCAATTTTTAATTCTCTGTTTTAAAGCGGGTCTGTTTGTTTTCTTGAACTTGCCGTTGCTGTTTGCCGTCGGGGTGGCGATTGGTATGGCAAACCAAAATAAAGAAACCGCAGCACTTTCGGCAGTACTGGGCTTTTTGCTGTTTCATACCGTGATTGGCGCAGTGTTGGGCTTTCAAGGACTTACGCCAGATACAACAACAGTAGAGGCGTTGATTGCTGCGGGCGCGCAAGCCGATGAAGCGGTTGGTTTAGCTTCCTTATACACCAAAGAATTGGGTATCTTTACCCTGCAAACTGGGGTATTTGGTGGTATCGCTTGTGGTTTGTTGTCTGCATTTGTGACCAACCGCTATTCCAATGTTCAGTTGCCTGACTACTTAGCGTTTTTTAGTGGTAACCGCCTAGTTCCTGTGATGACGATGCTATTCTTCATCCCACTGGCGTTTGCATTTCCATTCTTCTGGCCACCGGTATTCAAATCGATTGTATTTGCAGGTGAAGCTTTCTCTGCAATGGGCTACATCGGTACGTTTTTCTACGGCTCTTTGATGCGCTTGCTGAACGTTTTCGGTCTGCACCATGCGATTTATCCGCTATTCTGGTACACCGAGTTGGGTGGTGTTCAGGAAGTGGCAGGTCAAATGGTGTCTGGTGGACAAAAAATCTTCTTTGCTCAACTGGCGGATCCAACCACAACACACTTCAGTTCTGAAGCAACGCGTACCATGACGGGTGGCTTCTTACCTATGATGTTTGGTTTACCAGCGGCGGCATTGGCGATGTATCGTTGTGCGGATGACAAGAACAAAGCGAAAGTGAAAGGGATTCTATTCTCGGCAGCATTGACCTCTTTCTTAACTGGGATCACGGAACCGCTAGAGTTTACTTTCCTATTTGTTGCTCCTGTCTTGTACGCGATTCATGCAGTCCTTGAAGGTGTTGCTTATATGCTGATGCATATGTTGGATGTGGCAGTTGGGATCACGTTCTCACGCGGTATTATCGACTTTACATTCTTCGGTTTACTGCAAGGAACTGCGAAAACGTCGTATCAATGGATTCTGATTCTAGGTCCTGTTTATGCAGTGGTGTACTACTTCGTATTCAGCTTTATGATCCGCAAGTTTAACTACTCAACACCGGGTCGTAATGACGCTGAAAGCAAACTGTACACACGTAAGGATTATGACGGAAAAGAAAATCCATTAATCGATGAGATTGTGCAGAACTTAGGTGGTAAAGAGAACATCGCTTCGATTGATGCCTGCATTACTCGCCTAAGAATTACCGTAGTTGATGAGGCAAAACCAGCAGCAGATGACGTTTGGAAGTCACTGGGTGCCAAAGGCGTGATTCGCTCCGGTACGGGTATTCAGCTTATCTACGGTACACAAGCTGAAATTTACAAAAACCAGATTATAGAAAAATATCAATTATAGTTAGGGTACTTGTATCACTCTTCTGTTTGGGGCCTGTCCGGCCCCTTTTTTACATTGTAAATTAGGGACTGTTGATCTTTTGTGGTTAAATTTTGTTCGAATTTAAGCTCTGCCTTGTATAAAGAGCCCACAAATGGCTGCAAAAATCATCTCGAAAGATCAACAGAGCCTAGTCAATACTTGAGCACTTTCCGCTTCATTTTGACGGAAAAGCGTCTCTGTTTTGGTTTTACGTATCACTGACTTCGGATTTTAGCTGACGCAAGTAGTGATACATAAAATCAGTGCGATGGTCTGCTTCTTCGCGCGCCGATTTCGTATTCATGGCTAACGCAAGTTTAAGTAGCTTGGTGTACATATGGTCGAGAATAAATGTGCTGTCGTCGGGCTCGCGCTCGGCGCAGAAGGTATCCTCTGTGTTATACAGAGCGCGGTTTAGGGTTGCACCTACTTGAACACAGCGTGCAATACCGATGGCGCCTAAAGCATCAAGCCGATCAGCGTCTTGTACGATTTTAGCTTCCAAAGTGCGTGTCGGGACCTGTGCACTGTAGCTGTGGGCAACAATCGCATGACGAATACCATCAAGGTACTCTTCTGGGTAGTTGATTTTTTGCAAAAACTGAATGGCTTTATTTGCGGCGATGGTTGAACTTTGGTTTCTTTCTGGATGATCTTTTTCATAGGAAAAGCAGTCATGAAGATAAGCGGCTGGCACTACGACTTCCTCAATTGCGCCTTCTTTTTCGCAGAGAATTTTAGCGGCTTTAACCACTCTCAGTACATGGTTGATGTCATGGGCTAAATCTTGAGCCATCTCGGCTTGAATGAATTCGATAAATTGGGCTTCAAACTGTTCAGTTATTTTCACTCGCATCTCCTCAGGGGGTTGCCGTTTTGAACATCTTTTACTTGATACTACTGAGGCAAATCAGGCGCTTCAATGCCTAAAATCAGGGGATGTGGATACATTCAAAATTTGAAAAATAAACGATGACTCATGCTATATGTTGGTTTTATTAACCAAAAAGATCATGGTTTAGTGTGGAGTTATATTGGCTTGGATAGTGATAATTTGTGAGTTTTTGATGTTATTGAATTCAACCAAAAGTCGCCATCCAGTGAAGTCATCATCAGGCGCTTTAGCTATCTGATTTGTGGCATTTTTCTGCGATAAACCTTTTTAAGTTAGCTTAATCCCAATTCAATAGATCTTGCCTCTTGTCAGCAAGAGAGAGCGTCAATGTTGATGACTTTTTAAGTCGTCATTGGGCTATTTTCCAAGATTATTGGAAAAGGAATACAAGTTTGAATGGGGAAAGTGACTGCATTAATGAATGCAGTTCGCTTGGCAGGTAGTGGCTGGTTAGGTCTTTGAACCAGAGCTGCTTTGTGATGTGTCAGCCAGTTGAGAGTAGAGGTGTTATTACCGTTCTTGATTTAACTGACGAGTTAAGGGAACTGCTTTAACTTGTTGTAAATAGTGGGTATTTTTCTTTTGTTGCGGAGGGTTATCTCACTGTGGACGGCGTTTGGATAAGTGCGCTTGGCTCTATCTTTGCGGTTAGAGCTTTGCCAGTATCGATTTCCGCAATTGGCGCTTAGCAAATATGATCGCTTGTCTAGATTTGTCCGAACTTAACATGGAGCCAAGATTGAAGTGACGATACGTGCTCGAACGTGATGGCTGACATCGTCGTATCATCAACGTATTAATAGTGCTTGTTTTAGGTGGCTCGCATGGTCGCTTGAGGCGGTTTGGTGTTGTAAAGGTTGAGTACTGTTGCACGTCTTTTATTCCAAGCCTCGATGGTAGCTCAAACAAACCAGTTTTTGCTGAATGAATATCACGCAATTTTGATGGTGTTTTGTGTTGAAAAAGTAACCAGCATCACTCTTGTCGGCAAATCTAAGGGTATATTCAATTCTGTTGTTAAACTTTGGTCAGAGACTGTGTTCAGCATTGATGATTCTATAGTTTGGATGACAACTAACGCTTCCAAAGGCAGAAGCGTTAGTTATCTGGGTTGTTCTATTGAGAGCAGTGTTTCAATCAATGTGATTTCAGTTTATCGAACTGAGCTTTGGCAAAATCAATAAATGCTCTGAGTCGTTTTGGTTGGTAGCGGTCTTTATGGTAAATGGCAGAAAACTCGACGTGAGGGATATGCCACTGCGTAAAGACTTCTTCAAGTTGTCCTTGAGCCATTTCTTCGGTGCAATAAATGGTAGGAACACGGATGATACCGTTATTGGTTAACGCTCCTTTGACCAGAACACGCCCATTTTTACACTGTAAGCGACCTTTGATAGGCACATCGACTTTCTCTCCATTGTCATTGCTGACAAAACTCCATCGGGTGACAGAGCCAGTAAGACAGTGGTGCTGAGTTAAATCTCTAGGATGGGTGGGGCGACCTTGTTGTTTAAGGTAGGTTGGGCTGGCCAGTGTACTGATTTGGACATCCATGATCTTACGAGCAACAAACCCTGCGTCCTCTAACTTGCCCATGCGAAAGGCGATATCGAAATCGTCTTCGATCAGATCGATGCGGTGGCTGCTAAAGTCGAGGAAAATCGAGACATCAGGATGCAGCTCCATAAAGTCTGTTGCAATTTGCGCGATGAGCTCTTCACCCAAATACCCACCGACGCAGTTAATGCGAATTTCTCCGCGGATCGCTTCGATATCATCAACCGCTGCCAACAATGCTTGATCAATACTATGAAGCGCTTGCTCGCACTGCTGGTAAAATGCTTTGCCAGCTTCTGTAAGCTTCAATGTCCTTGTGGTCCGGATAAGTAATGTGACCCCCATTTGTGCTTCTAAACTGCTTATCTGGCGTGAAACGTGTGATCGAGAAACACTGAGTGCTTCTGCAGCCTTAGTGAAGTTGCCCAGTTGTGCAATAAAAACAAATGAGCGGATGTCAGACAAATTGACTTGATTAAGCATAGCGATGGCCCCGAGGATAACTTTCTTTATTGTTGCACCATGACAACAGTGTTTCAACTCAAGTGATATATATCAACAAAATGGATGGGAGTAATATCTTCTCCATCGCAGCAATGGCTGCTCTAACTGAATATTGAGGAATGAAAAGATGAAAAAACTGATTGTGATTACTGGTGCAAGTTCGGGTATTGGTGAAGCGATTGCTCGTCGTCTGAGCGATGAAGGGCACCCTCTACTTCTTTTAGCGCGCCGTGTTGAACGTTTGGAAGCATTGAACCTGCCAAACACAATGTGCGAAAAAGTTGATGTGACAGACAAAGCGACTTTTGAAGCCGCCATTGCCAAAGCAGAAGAAAAATTTGGTCCAGCTGATGCGCTAGTAAACAATGCGGGTGTAATGTTACTGGGTCAAATTGATACTCAAGATGCGGCAGAGTGGAAGTCGATGTTTGATGTTAACGTACTTGGCCTGCTAAATGGCATGCAGTCGGTACTGGCACCAATGAAAACTCGTAATTCCGGCACCATCATCAATATCAGCTCGATTGCAGGTAAGAAAACCTTCCCTGACCATGCGGCTTACTGTGGCACTAAGTTCGCTGTTCATGCGATTTCAGAGAATGTTCGTGAAGAAGTGGCGGCATCCAATGTACGCGTCACCACGATTGCGCCGGGTGCCGTTGAAACTGAATTGCTGTCTCACACCACATCACAAGCGATCAAAGATGGTTACGATTCGTGGAAAACAGACATGGGTGGCGTTTTAGCTGCGGATGATGTTGCACGTGCGGTTGTGTTTGCTTACCAACAGCCACAAAACGTCTGCATTCGTGAAATTGCCCTCGCACCGACGAAGCAACAACCATAAGCTCCAAATTACGTTCCGCGTAATAAAACCAGTCACTTGTGGCTGGTTTTACTCTTTAATGGTAAGAGATTATTGAACGGCAGTGGCATTAACATGTAACCGTCTAAATTGGCTCAGTATTATATGGACTACAAATCTAAGTATTCGACTTTTGCGGTACTCACCGTATCCGTTATCGGCAAGAATGCGGGGTAGTGGAAGGCGTCTTGATTTCAGACCTGAAGTTTGGTGCTTCCCCTTTAATCTATACTGTATTTGACCCTACGTCTCCTTAGGTCGTTTGCCAATCAGTTTGCGCTGGTTGGCTTTTTATTGTGGGCTTAAAAACAAAAAAGCGGTGCCTTAGCACCGCTTTGTATCGTGATATTAAACGGGGTTAACCGTTTTTAGGTGGAACAAATGCCGTTAGCTCTAGCTCAGGGCCTTGGTACTTTTCAATGCGTACTAGCGCTGAGTTAGCGGCACAGCCATTGGCAAGGCGTGAGGTTGGAATGTCCAGCGTTAAGACGTTAGCACCGCCGTTTTTACACAAGCCAGTCGCTTTATCTAGATCTGGCCAGCCACCTTCGTGGATACAAACAGAACCCTGTTTGATACGGTCTGTGACTTCAGCGCCAACCAGTACTTGACCACGTTGGTTGAATGCACGAACCAAATCACCACTCTTAATGCCACGTGCTTTAGCGTCTTCTGGGTGGATCCAAATAGGTTCACGATTGGCCACAGCATATTGCTCACGCAATTTCGCGTAGTTGAACTGGCTATGCAGGCGATGAGCCGCGTGAGCCGTCATCAATTGCAATTCGCCTTCTTTTGCACTTCCGGTGTATTCCGTTGGTGTCATCCACGTTGGGTGCGCAGGGCAATCTTCCAGTGCGTAGCCTTCGATGGTTTTCGAGAAGATTTCAATTTTGCCACTTGGTGTGCCTAGTGGGTTCATCACTGGATTTTCACGGAAGTCTGCGTAACGAACAAACTGGGCGTTTTTCTCGTTCCACTTCATTTCGATAAGCTGATTGTCTTCCCAGAACTTGCTGAAGTTTGGCATTGCAACGCGGGCAGCACGGCCACTCTTTTGTGCTGCTTTGTAGAAGCTGTAAAGCCACTCCATCTCTGTTTTGCTTTCGGTGTACACCTCACGGCCACCTTCGCCAAGTAAGCCCGCCATATCAGCGAAAACATCAAAGTCGCTGCGTGCTTCACCTTGCGGCTCGACCACTTGTTTCATTGGCACTAAGTGCTGATTACTGTAGTCGCCAGTCATGGTCAAATCGTTACGCTCAAACGAGGTGGTGATTGGCAACACGATATCCGCGTGTTTTGCAGCGGCTGTCCAGTACGGTTCTGAAATGACAACCAACTCTGGTTTTTGCCATGCTTTGATCAAGCGGTTAGTGTCTTGGTGGTGGGTAAAGTTACCGCCACCAGCCCACCAGATCATTTTAATGTCTGGGAAGGTCAGGTCATGGCCGTTGTGGTGGTATGACTGACCTGGGTTTTCCAGTGCTTCAACGATACGTGCAACCGGGAAGTTTTGCGTCGCCCCGGAAACCGACCAGTTACTGTCTGCGGCGATAGAGGCAGACATAGCAGGAAGTACGCCCGCATCACGTGCAGGGTTACCGCCGTTAGAGTAATGGTATGAGAAACCAAAACCACCGCCCGGTAGGCCAATTTGACCCAGCATGGCAGCGAGCACCACTAGCATCCAGTGACGTTGCTCACCATATTGCTGGCGCTGCATACCCCAGCCCGCCATCAGCATGGTGCGGTTTTTACTGAAGATGTCAGCCAGCAGCTCAATTTGTTTTGTTGGAACGCCACAAATGTCAGAGGCCCATTGTGCTGTTTTTTCTACGCCATCTTCTTTACCCAGTAGGTAAGCTTCAAACTTTTCGTAGCCAATGGTGTACTTGTTGATGAACTCAACATCGTGTTTGCCTTGCTTGATTAAGGTATGCGCAATACCCATCATCATAGCAACGTCAGTCATTGGGTGTGGTGCAATCCACTGGGCATTGTCACCAAAGAACTCGATGGTTTCTGAGCGAATCGGGTCGATAGCAATAACCGTCTTGCCAGATTTCTTCAATTCATGGAAGAACTCTAAGCCCTTAGTATCGCTCGAACTCCACGCAATTTTTAGCGTGTTAATTGGGTTTAGACCCCAAAGAACAACGACATCACTGTGCTCTAGCACCATAGGGTAGGTGGTTTGTTGCTCATACACTTCGATAGAGCCAACCACGTGCGGCATGATGATCTGCGCCGCACCAGTCGAGTAATCCCCAAGGTGACCAGAATAGCCGCCCGCCATACCCATATAGCGTTGCAATAGCGTTTGTGCTTTGTGAAGCACACCACTAGAGCGCCAACCGTAAGAGCCAGCAAATACAGACGCTGGGCCGTTTTCTTTACGGATGCGCATATGCTGCTCGTGGATCAGTTGATACGCTTGATCCCAACTTACGCGAACAAACTCGTCACTGCCACGCACGCCTTCAGGCGCGGTAGGATTGTTCAAAAAGCCTTTACGCACCATTGGGTATTTTACGCGAGCTTGAGTATGAACCTGATCAGGGCCGGTACTTTGCAGGCTGTTTGGAACCGTTTGTGCCAATGCATTGGTGGTCGAAACCAGTTTTCCATCTTGCACTTCACACAATAGCGGGCCCATACGACCAGCGGTAAGAATGCCTTTGCCACGTTTGTCTGAACTTGCGACAGACATCGGTGAGAAAGAGGTAAATGCCATTGCGCCAGCAGCCATGCCTGAGCCTTTCAGGAATCCACGACGTGTTAATTGAGTCATAATTATTTCTCTCTCTTAGTGACCAACCACATCTTTTGCGTGGTGCTGGAAGAACTTGGTAAGAATCTCTAGGTTCTCATCGGCAATATCGGTGCGTTCACCCATAGCTTTCGCAACCGGGCCCCATGCATTCACTGTGAAGTGATTGGCTGGGATCTTAGCGTGACAGGTTGAACAGTAAACGTTGTCCAGCTCTTGTGCGTAAGTCCAAACTGGCTCTAGATCATCCAGTACAGGCTGATTAATTTGCGCAGTCAGTGTTACTGGACGCCATTCATTGCCATAAGCATCAGCTTCGAATTCGCCAGCATTCAGCGCTTTTTGACCTTGCTCGGTCAGAGTTGCAACGATTGAGCGTTTACCCAGATCCATGTACAGCACTTGTTCTGCACCTTTCATTTGGTACGCGTCTAGTTCGACAGTGCGCTCATCACCATTTGCGCTTACCACTTTCAGTTCCGTTGTTGGATTGATGGTGCCCAGTTCACCCATATCGATGGCCGTCGCTGGATAAACAACTTTAGCGTCAGCTGCGGTTTGTTTAGTGAACGCCATTAAGGTGTCGAATGCTTTGCTGTCTAGCTCGGCTTCTGGAGCGAAGTGAGCCACACCTTTGTGACAATCGATACAGGTTTGATCGTTGTCTTTTGCGTATTGGTGCATCTTCGCAGCATCTGCTGATTGTTCAAACTGTTCCATGGCGCCAAAGTCGTGGCATGAACGACACGTTGCAGAGTCGTTTTCGCGGAACTGTTGCCAAACGGTTTCAGCAAGCTCTTTACGATGAGCTTCGTATTTTTCTGGTGTATCGATCTTGCCAGTAACGAACTCGTGGTAGATGTCTTTTGATGCTCTTACTTTTGTAATGAGGTAATCCATCGGATCCGATGGGATGTGGCAGTCTGAACATTCTGCACGGATACCCTTCGCATTACTAAAGTGAACAGAGCCCTGATATTCCTTATACGGGATGTCCATTGAGTGACAAGATACACAGAACTCGGTATCTGATGTGTAGTGCATTACAGCGGCGGTGCCGCCTAGGGTCAGCCAGCCGATACCCATACCAGCGGCCGCTACCAGTGCGATATAGCGTTTTTTTATTGACATAATTAGTAATATCTTTTTAAGAATGTTTACATTGCGCCGCAAATTTACTCCTTTAGAGGTAGCTTGTCTTGACTCAGATCAGACACTTCATGTCGACTAATAATATTTGTCAGAATTATTAGACTTGATCTTATAAGTTAGACAAAAGTCTTTTATCTACAAATGGTTAGGTTCATATGTGAAACATATAATATGGCATACCAATGGATTGGCGGGGTCAATGTTTGGTGTGTGGTGCTATGTGCAATAGACTATCCGCAAGAAATAAAAAGGAATTCACCATGAAAATTGGAATTATTGGCTTAGGCGATATTGCACAGAAGGCTTATCTACCTGTTATGACGCAACTGGGTCAGGTGCAGCCAGTATTTTGTACTCGCGATCCCAACACCTTAGCCGCGTTGAGTCGCCAGTATCGCTGTGAACAGATTTGTCAGGACTATAAACAATTGCTGACGATGAATGTTGATGCGGTGATGATCCACGCGGCAACCAGCATCCATTTTGAGCTGGCTTCTTTTTTCCTTAGAAATGGCATCCCTACTTTTGTTGATAAGCCGCTGGCTGATAGCGCAGAACAAGTAGAAACGCTGTATCAACTGGCACAGCAACATCATCAGCCACTGTATGTTGGGTTCAATCGACGCCATATTCCTCTGTACAATCAATACATTCCTGAATTGGCGCGAGGGCAGGTGGGAGCGCTACGTGCATTACGCTGGGAAAAACATCGTTTTGACTTGCCGGGTGATTTACGTACGTTTATTTTTGATGACTTCATCCATCCGTTGGACAGCATTAACCTCGGTGCAAAAGCCGATCTTCAAGATGTGTACATCACACATCAAAAATGCGGAGAACAACTCGCTCGGTTGGATGTGCAGTGGCAGGTCGGTGAGACCTTGTTACATGCGTCAATGAATCGCCAATTTGGTATAACGACAGAGCGTGTGTCTGCCAGCTATGAAAATCGGGCGTTGGAGTTTGATTCGTTTGTTGCGGGTTGTGAATGGCAGCAAAATACCAAACGTCAGCTAGCGCTGAAAGACTGGACTCCTATGCTGACCAGTAAAGGCTTTGACACCATGATCCATGACTGGATTCGAGTGGTCGAGCAAGGGAAACTTGCCCAGTCGGTAATAGAGCGGAATATTGCTTCCCATCGCCTTGCTGAATCTGTTTTTGAACGTGTGGTAAAGCAGTTCAACTAATAAGTGGCTGCTCAGATATAAATAAAAAGGCAACGCCGTATTGGCGTTGCCTTTTTTAGTATCGATGAGTTTTTAGTATGGGTGAGTGTTAGCCGTTTTTCGGTGGAACAAATGCGGTTAACTCAAGAGGTGCCCCTTCATATTTCTCGACTTTGACAAGTGATGAATTGGCTGCACAGCCGTTTGCTAGGCGTGAAGTTGGAATGTCCAATGTCAGCACATTTGCCCCGCCGTTTTTACACAAACCGGTTTTCTTATCTAAATCTGGCCAGCCACCTTCATGGATACAGACTGAGCCTTGTTTGATTCCGTCTGTGACCAATGCCCCTGCCAAAACTTGTCCGCGACCATTAAAGACACGCACTAAATCACCTTGCTTAATGCCTCGGGACTTCGCATCTTCAGTGTGAATGGTGACAGGTTCGCGACCAGCAATCGCATATTGCTCACGCAACTTGGCGTAGTTGAACTGGCTGTGTAAACGGTGCGCTGCGTGCGCCGTCATCAGTTGTAATTCGCCTTGTTTGGCATTGCCAGTGTATTCAGTTGGCTCTAACCAAGTTGGGTGTGGAGGACAGTCGTCAAGTTGATAACCTTCGATGGTTTTCGAGTAGATCTCGATTTTGCCACTTGGGGTTCCGAGTGGGTTTAAAACCGGATCTTTTCTGAAATCGGCATGGCGAACAAACTGAGCGGCTTTCTTATTGAACTTCATCTCGATCAGTTGGTTGTCATCCCAGAACTTACCAAATTTCGGCATACGGACTCGTGCTGCTCGACCGCCTTTTTGTGCCGCTGAGTAAAATTCTTTAAGCCAGTCCATCTCTGTTTTGCTTTCAGTAAACACATCACGGCCGCCAGCTTTTAGCATTTCTGCCATATCAGCAAAGACATCAAAGTCGTTACGCGCTTCGCCTTGTGGTTCCACCACTTGTTTCATCGGTACTAAGTGTTGGTTACTGTAGTCACCGGTCATGGTGAGGTCGTTACGTTCAAAGGATGTCGTGATTGGTAAAACCACATCGGCGTGTTTGGCTGCTGCCGTCCAGTAGATCTCAGAAATCACGACCAGTTCAGGTTTTTGCCATGCTTTGATCAAGCGGTTGGTGTCTTGGTGATGGGTAAAGTTGCCACCGCCAGCCCACCAGATCATCTTAATATCAGGGAAGGTAAGATCATGGCCATTGTGTTTGTAGGCTTTACCTGGGTTCTCCAGCGCTTCAACAATACGCGCGACAGGGAAACTGTTAACCGCTCCTGAAACCGCCCAGTCATTCCCAGCCGATGAGCCGCCACCGATAGAGGCGGATATCGCAGGTAACACACCTGCATCTCGAGTTGGGTTACCGCCGTTAGAGTAGTGATACGACAGACCAAAGCCGCCCCCCGGTAAACCGATTTGTCCAAGCATGGCCGCTAGTGTTACCAACATCCAGTGGCGCTGCTCACCAAACTGTTGACGTTGAATACCCCAGCCAGCCATCAACATGGTGCGATTACTGCTGAAGATCTCTGCCAACATTTCCATCTGTTTAGCAGGTACGCCAGTGATTTTTTCTGCCCACTGTGGTGTTTTCTCAACGCCATCAGACTGACCAAGTAAGTAAGCTTCAAACTTGTCGTAGCCGGTGGTGTACTTAGTGAGGAAGGCTTGGTCGTGCTTACCTTTTTTCACCAGTGAATGGGCAATACCCAGCATAAGCGCGACGTCTGTCATTGGGTTTGGTGCGATCCATTCCACTTTATCTCCAAAGAAATCAATGGTTTCAGAGCGCATTGGGTCAATGGCGATAATGGTTTTGCCTGATTTTTTCAGCTGATGGAAAAACTCTAGGCCAGTGCAGTCGGTTGATGTCCAAGCAATTTTGAGTGTATTGAGAGGGTTAATGCCCCAAAAAACAACGACATCGCTGTTTTCCAGCACCATAGGATGGGTGGTTTGTTGCTCATATACCTCGATGGAACCCATAACATGAGGCATGATCACTTGCGCAGCCCCCGTAGAGTAATCGCCTAAGTGACCAGAATAACCGCCAGCCATACTCATGTAACGCTGTAAAAGGGTTTGTGCTTTGTGAAGCACACCACTGGAACGCCAGCCGTAAGAGCCTGCAAAAATGGCCTCGGCACTGTTTTCTTTACGGATTCGCATGTGCTGCTCATGGATGAGTTTGTATGCTTCATCCCAAGAGATACGCACAAATTCATCGTCTCCACGGGTACCTTGCGGTTTGCTAGGATTGGCGAGGAAGCCTTTGCGCGCCATGGGATATTTGACCCGTGCTTTTGTGTACACTTGATCTGGCCCAGTGCTTTGCAAGCTATTAGGGACAGTTTGAGCCAGCGCATTGGTGGTTGAAACGAGCGTGCCTTCTTTTACTTCACATAACAGTGGCCCCATTCGGCCAGCAGTCAGTACACCTGATCCCCGTTTGTTAGACGCGTTGACAGTTAGCGGCGTGAGGGAGGTAAAGGCTAATGCCCCAGCAGTCATCCCCGTTCCTTTGAGGAAACCTCGTCTCGTGGTCGTAATATCTTTCATGTTATTGTCCTTACTCTTAGTGGCCAGCCACGTCTTTCGCGTGGTTCTGGAAAAACTTGGTCAATAGTTCAAGATCGGCAGCAGAAATATCCGTTCGTTCACCCATTCCTTTTGCAACAGGACCCCAAGCATTGACGGTGTAGTGATTGGCAGGAATTTTCGCGTGACAGGTTGAGCAGTACACGGTGTCTAACTGTTCAGCGTAATCCCAAATCGGTTGTTGAGAGTCCAGTACTGGAGCATCAATTTCAGTGGTAAGTTTGGCTGTGCGCCATTGGTTGTCGTATTCATCAGTCTCAAACTGTCCGACCTCCAACCCGGCTTGCCCTTGTTCACTGAGCATTGCCACAATGGCACGCTTTCCTTTGTCTAAATAAAGAACTTGTTCGGCCCCTTTCATTTGATAGGCGCTAAGTTCTATTTTTCGTTTGCCTTGCTCATTGGCGAGTACTTTGAGCTGAGTGGTTGGATTGATGGTTCCGATGTCATCAATGGTTACGGGCTCGATTGGATACACGAATGTCGCGTCAGGGGATGTATTTTGGGTGAAAGCAATTAAGTTATCGTACGCTTCGCTGTCCATCTCTGGTTCTGGAGCGAAATGTGCCACCCCTTTGTGGCAATCGATACAGGTTTGCTGATTTTTCTGTGCGTATTCATGCATTTTTGCAGCATCTTCTGATTGCTCGTAGTTATCCATTGCATCAAAGGTGTGGCAAGAACGGCATGTTGCTGAGTCATTGGCGCGCAATTGTTCCCATACGGTTTCCGCCATTGCGATGCGGTGTTGTTCATATTTTTCTTCCGTGTCGATTTTTCCCGTAACGTATTCGTGGAATATGTCTTTTGAAGCACGGATCTTAGTGACGAGATAATCGATGGGTTGGGAGGGAATATGGCAGTCGGCGCATTCGGCCCGGATGCCTTTCGCATTGCTAAAGTGAATAGAGCCCTGATATTCCTCGTAAGGAATGCTCATAGAGTGGCACGACAGGCAAAATTCGGTTTTGGAAGTGTAGTTCATGACCGCGGCACTGCCCCCAAGTGTAAACCAGCCAATAGCAACACCAGCTAGCACCAGTAATACGAGATTTCCTTTTTTTATTGTCATAAATTGCAACCATATATTTATGCATTCTCTCGCAAAGCTACTCCTTTAGTGGTAGGTATTTTTGACTTAGATCATAACCATTATTTTTTTAAGGTTTTTTGTGGCGAGTTTTTATTCTAGATCTCATTTATATAAAATCGATTGATTGATATAAATTTCATATATCTAAAGGTGAGGAATTTTGCTTGTGGTTGTTAGGTGGTGGCGTCGTTATTGATACAAAAATGGCCAAAAAGCTGCACTGCTTTTTGGCCAGTAATGTCTAGGCGTCAGTGACAAAATTATACTTTGTACTTATCAATTTCCATCCTTAATGTTTCTGCAAGCTTAGCCAGTTCTTGAGTGGAGTAACTGCTTTGCTCTGCACCTGTTGCCGTCTGATTAGAGATATCACTGATGGCAATGATGTTTTGATTAATTTCTTCAGTCACTAGGGTTTGTTGTTCGGCTGCGGTGGCAATTTGAGCGTTCATCGCGGTGATCTGATCAACGCTAGTCGTGATTTGTTGCAGTGCTTGCCCTGCCTCTCGAGCCTTTTCTACCGTCTGATTTGCGTTTTCTGCCCCGTGTTCCAAGCGAGCGGTGGAATCTCGACTGCCTTGTTGCAGCCTTTGAATGGTATTTAAAATTTCTTCTGTTGATTGCTGGGTTCGACTGGCTAATGTACGGACTTCATCGGCGACCACGGCAAATCCGCGTCCTTGCTCACCTGCTCGTGCTGCTTCAATCGCTGCGTTAAGGGCAAGCAAGTTGGTTTGTTCTGATATCTCTTGAATTACATCAACCACACTGCCAATTTCTTCTGAATGCCGGGCAAGGGTTTGCATGGCCTGTACGGATTCATGCATTTCTGCAGACAATTGTTCAATCATTGTGGCGCTCTGTTCCACAATTTTCTGACCTTGAGCCGCGGCTAAATCTGCTTGCTCTGAAGCTTCGGCTGCAGAGCTGGCACTTTGTGCAACTTCATGAACGGTGGCGGTAAACTCGTTAATTGCAGTGGCAATTTGTTGGGTTTGATTTTGCTGATCTTCGACATTTTGCTTTGTTTGATCGGCTACCGCTGAACTTTCTTCAGCAGAACGTGCGAGTTGTGCGACAGAATCACGGTTGGTTTGCACTACATGTTGGAAGCCCATAACAATGCGGTTAACCGACTGGCCGATACGCGCAAACTCATCTTCTCCCTGAATCGTAATTCGTTGGGTTAAGTCGCCCTCGGCAATAAAATTGGCGGACAGTTCGAGCTGACTCACAGCGTTGTTTACACGGCGGACGATCATCATAGAAAGCGACGTGATCACAATAAGCGCAACCCCGACAACACTTGCGACCACGAGAATAAAGTGGTCGATGTTCTGGTTGGCCTGCTGAAAATTCTGTTTACCTTCTGCGACTTGCAAGTCAAGGAACTGCTCGGTGTACTGATACGCTTCTTGAAAAAGTGGATTAATTTTTGTCAGCAATACTAAGTTGGCGGCGCGGTAATTACCTGCTTCCAGTTGTTGAATCGCTGGATTAAAACCGTCTTGAGTGATTTTATCTAGGGTGACAGCGAGTGGATTAATGGTGCTGATTTCTGTGCCTGTTAATTCTGAGGTCAGAATTTGATTGTCGATAATGTCGTGCAGTGTTGTGAGTGACGTTTGGATATCTTGAATGTGTTTGCTTATCGGATGGTCATGCATGTTGGCAAATTCAGAAGATGGATCATGTTGAAATGCGAGTAATAAGGAGCTTCGGGCATTGCCGAGTTCATCAAGTACTCGGCCTGAACGAATGGTGTGCTGCATGCCTTGGGTGTACAGATCTTCAATAAAAGCTGCGGTTGTCTGCATTCCGGAAATACCTTTGTAACCCAATAGTAAAAAGGAAAGAAGGGTCAGTCCGATGATCAGCTTTAGCCTGAAACTGACATTTTGTAGTTTGTCGGTAAAGCGGGTGGAGGGTAACTCATGAAATTGTTGTTCTTGGGTGATTGATGTCGCCATAACTAGCCTCATTTATTATTTTAGATTTAGTTAATATAGGCGGGATGGTGTGGTAAGCGCTGAATTGGATTTGATATGGATCAAAGTGAGTATGTTTTATGAAAGACAAGACGATTTATGTTGCTTTGGTCACTATTTAGCCAGAAGTTAAGAGTAGATCTTCTGGCTAAATGAAAGAGCGTTATTGAAAACAGACTTGTGCCCAGCGAGCTAACCCTGCGGTCACAGATCCAAAGTAGTTGCCACTGACGACAGGAATGCCGGGCAGCGCTTGTTCCACCGCCGCGCGAAGGATAGGTGAACGTGCTGAGCCACCTGTCATAAAAATTACATCAGGTTTGGTGCCACCAAGCTCAATCGCTTCAGTGACCAGTTCGGTCATTTTTGACTTAGGTACTTCGATAGCGTCGATCATCTCGCTTTGCTGAATGGTGATATCCAGCAACTCTGCCGCTACAGGAAGCTGGGCTGTCGCCATCCCTTGTTCTGATAAGGCAATTTTCAGTTCCTCTGCTTTTTTCACCAGGCTATAACCTAATGTGTCTTCATAAACCTTGATTAATCGTGCCAGTTTTTCCGGTTCGCGCGCTTCTTTATGTAGGTTAATCAAATCACGACGATTTTCCCGGCCATAGAATTTACCTTGTGCGCTGACGTCATTAATCGCAATAGGATTCCAAAACTGCGTCAGTGGCATGTCTAAGCCATTTAAGGTTTGGCTACCCAAACCAAAAGATTGCATCAGTGTCTTAAAGGTTAAGTGAATGTCGAGATCATTACCGCCGATCCGCTGACCACTGTGGGCAATGAGGCTTGAATTGCGATCGGCTTTGCCGCGCCAAGTCGGGCCCATTTGTATCAGTGAGCAGTCCGTGGTACCCCCGCCAATGTCGACAATTAATACGGTTTTGTCGTTAGTTAATGTTGCTTCGTACTCTAACCCAGCAGCCACTGGCTCAAATTGAAACTCAATATGCTGGAACCCAGCTCGGTTTGCCGCGCGTCGTAATATACTTTCTGCTTGTTGGTTAGAATCATGGCCGCCTCGGCCATGGAAGTTGATTGGGCGACCAATCACGGTGTGCTTGATCTCGCCACCGCTATTATGTTCGGCTTGTGTTTTGATGTTTGCCATCATGGCGCACACCAGATCTTCGAAGAAGCTTAGCTGAACGTCGCGCAGCCCCATCGTACCTAAAAAGGATTTAGGCGATTTAACGTAATAGACTTCTTGTGGGTCGGTTAAATATTGATTTAATGCGGCTTGTCCGAAGGTGACGTCGTCAAACAGAAGTTGGATATCTTCTTCTTTATTGGCGTTAATCGAGCGTCTGAGAAGCTGCTCCCCTAAGGCATCGAACGGTTTGATATCACGGTGACGAAACAGGTGCTCTGAAACCGACTCGCGGGTGGGTGCCGCAAGTGTTGAAGGGATGTAGAAGCTTTCTCCCTCTAACGGAATGAGTTGCGGTTGGTCTCCTTGCATTCTTGCTACTGAACAATTCGCTGTTCCGTAATCAAAACCAATGTACATTGTTACCTCCGCTCGATTTTAAAAAGGCCGCAGATGCTACCTCAAGCGTTCAAGGAATACCACTGATTATGGACAAAAAAGCCGCCATATTGGCGGCTATGCCGTGTTAGGGGGAATGAATTAATTAAGCGTGCTTAATCAAGGTCGACTTTAATCCAGACCATACGGTGATCAGATGAGATGTCTTTGCCGTTGCCATATTTACCGATTCGACTATCGTTCATCAGTAGATGTCCGGCTTCACTGGATGCAGGCCAGTATACGCCTGACTCTTCTACATCAAGTGTGACAGAAGGGATCACGTGATCGACACGTAAACCAAATGTGCTGGTGACCCGGTCTGGGTAGGTCTTATCACTGTGTTCTTCTGCCGCGCCATTACTGGTCGGCACCAGACTCCCCACTGTGGCTTTGCCATTGACTTTGTCGTGGTTCAATAACCCAGCAATGGTTTGTTGGAATCCATCGCCGTCCACAGGGTCGGCATTGAGATCTCCCATGATGACAAAGTGCTGATTGGCTGCTAAGCCACCACGCATATTCGCATCGTCATAAATGTAATCAGCATTGTCGATGTAATCTGCCCAAAATTGAATTTCGTCTCTGTTCTTTAATTTATTGTGTTCAGTCACGGTATCAAAAACCGGAGGAGTCGGGTGTGATAGCAAGAGGTGAATAGTCTGGTTGCCATCTTCTGTTGGCACGATGATTGGTGCGTCAACATGATTTTTGGAAGAAAGACGCACGTCATTCCATTCTGCATCACTATACCAATTGTCACCACAAGCCATCCCTGTCGGGATTGGGTTCTGCGGATCGCTGCAGTTTGTAATGGTTGGCATTTGTGCGCTTGGCATGTCTTTCCATTTGAAGTTTTGGAAGGTACGTGTGTTGGCTTTGTCGATTTCAAACTTAGACATTAACGCAAAAGCATACTGGCCGTGGTATAAACCAAAGCCCCAAGCATCGCCAGGCATTTTGCCTGCGACACCATCATTATCTAGGTCAAGATTACTGTTTAGACCAGTGTTTGTGGCAAAGCTTTCTGCATAAGGGAATGAAATAGGCTTAAGCGTGTCGCCACCATCAATGCTATTCGGGCTTTGACCCACGCTGAGGTAGTTGTTTTGAAAACCAGTTAACGCGCGCAGATCGTTTCCGTCACCACTGTTGTTGTATTCACCCATCATCAGAACGTCTGGACGATTGGTTTGGATGATTGCAGCCACGTTGCGGATCTGTATGATTTTTTCCGCTTTGCTTTTGTCACTGTCGCTCATACTGGCTTTATCGGTAACGTATTGATCGACTAGGGTTTGTTGCTCCTCTGGTGAGGTTTCCATCTCGTCGACTAATTGTTCGAAAGAGCTTCTATCAAAAGAGAGGTTAAAAGCGGCGATAGTCACTTCATCGTTAGTTTCATTGGTATCATCGCATCCCATTAACAGCACAGTGGATACGGCTAAAGCAAGCGTAGTTTTGAGTAGTTTCATCGTGTTCTCTATATCATTTGATAGGGCGGCTGTAAGTGTAAAGACTCAAATAGGTGCATAAAACGATGATTGTCACGCTATCATGCAATAACGGTGTCTTGATGTTGATAATTGTGTGACTGATGCCAAATTGACTGCTGAGCTACAACGTAGGAAGTTAAGTCGATAGAAGGGTTAAAGGGAGCGTTGTCCACTATAATTATGGATGTCGCAATACAACTAAGGAAATCACATGGAATTACGTAATGAGCGCGGAGATATTGCCAATGTTGCCGATAATCTTACGCTGAAAGAGATCACTGAGATGGGGTTCTCAATCGATATTTGCGATGAGTCGTTTGATCCTTCTGAGCGATGGCATGCAAGTAGTGAAGCTCTTCCCCAAAGTGCAGAGTTTCCCGAAGACTAGTTATTTGTCTCTGAACTAAGAGAGTCCTTGTTCGGTTAAGTATCCGATACACAAAAACCAACTATATTAGTGTGAGTTTTTATTGAAAAAGCAATTCACTATTAAGTGAATTGCTTTTTAACGTGTTTCACATATAAATGGTTTATCGAGTTAAGTAACTGCAGGAGACGTGCGATGGAAGAGTGGCCACAGCCGAGGGAGATCATGCGAAGTGGTAACTTCCCCTATATCTTCAAAATCGAAGAGGATTTCACCCAGAAAACCAATTGGAAGTTGGAGAAAGCCTTTGACTCAGAATGGTTAAATATTTCTGTCGATGGTGTGATTACCGTAAAAGCCAACCGCACGGGTTATGCATGGGATGGGTGTACCCCAAAATGGAGTATTTGTAATTTATGGGTGCTAGGGGTGCCAGATGGGCACATCGATTACCGCACCATGCGCCCTTATACCTATCATGCATCACTAGTACATGATGCGCTTTATCAATATCTTGATACCGTTCCGGTCACCAAAGAACAGATTGATTCACTGTTTTTAGAGATGTTGGGTGACTTTAAACCAAGAAAGCTTTACCACTTTGCTGTAAAGCATTTAGGGGGAAGGGGTGTTAAGCAAACGGGCATTCGCTGAGGATTATCAAAGCGCTTACTATCAGTAAGCGCTTTTTCGTTGGGTTAACTAAGCAAGTTATAGATCAGTGCAGAAATAGCCACAAACCCAGTGAGCAAAATAAAGTAAGTCGCTGCAGTTTGACGATACGGTCTTAGTGCTTCAACTTTGAAAGCCGCAACCATCGGCATGATAAACAAAATCATCGCAATGACAGGCCCTGATAGGGCTTCGATCATGCCAAGAATACTTGGGTTAAGCACCGCTGCTGCCCAAATGGACAAAAATAAGAACAGCGTGGTAACAGCGTCAGATTGAATCGCAGTCAACTTGGTGTATTTGGTGAGAAGCCCATTCATGCTTTCGCGAGCCCCTAAAAAGTGCCCTAAGAATGAGGATGTTATCGCGATAAATGCAACTAAAGGCCCTAATGTTGCGATGTACGGATTATCGGTAACATTTGCTAAGTAAGAAAGCACGGAAACATTGAGGGACTTGGCTTGTTGTAGCTGCTCTGGTGATAACGCCAGCACACAAGAAAATACAAACAGCAAGACAAACGCCATCAGCATCAAACTGGTTCGCTTTAAGATCTGCTCGCTCTTTTTCTGATAGTTGTTTGGGTATTCGCGTCGTTGCTTGTTCGCAAAGCTTGAAATAGCTGGTGTGTGACTAAATGAAAAAATAATCACAGGGACCGCTAACCAAACGGTACTGATAAATTGTTGCCCATCAGGAATTGAAAGATCTGGCATTTGCCAGTTTGGGATCAAATACAGTGATAACAGCGCCAGAATTGCAACCAAAGGGTAAACCATGATGGCAAAGGCACGCAGCATTAACTTTTCCCCACCGAGCATAATCGCAATCAAGCTAAAGACAAGCGTTGCAGATAAGAGCTCTCGAGGCGGTGGTGTCATTTTTGCCTGATTGACCAGAAAACTATCGACAGTGTTGGTAAGACCTACGCCATAAATCAATAAGATAGGAAAAATGGAAAAGAAATAAAGCAAGGTGATTAACCGGCCTGCATAAGAGCCGAAGTGTTCTTCGACCACATCAGTAAAATCCGCATTTTTATTCTTTGACGATAGAACAAAGCGCGCTAAACCACGATGCGCGAGATAGGTCATCGGATAAGCTAACAGGGCCATCAGAATGAGTGGCCAGAAGCCACCAATACCGAGGTTGATTGGAAGAAAGAGAATGCCTGCACCAACGGCGGTACCAAATAAACTGAGCATCCAGTGAGTATCCAGCTTTGACCAATGAGATCTATTGGTTAATTCACTGAAATATCTTGTTTTTCTAGATTCTTGCACTTCGTTATTAACTTGTTTTGGAATTTTAGGCGGTGGATAGTAACGAAATTAGTGAGGTGGATCATTTTAGAGAGCTAGATGAATGTGCTGGATATGTAACGTGTGTTTTACGGTCTCACTAACTGAAGCTAATTTTTTAATTAATTACTCTGGATTGTTAGTATTTAATGGATTTATATGTCGAAATTTTAATGTAGTTTGGTTGTTGATAAATTAAGCTATTTTATAGAATGCTATAACTAATAGTCTCAAGAGCATTTAAAGACAACGCGGTTTTTACCTTGTCCTTTTGCTTCATATAAAGCTTCGTCAGCTCTTGCGATAGCCTGATGGAAGTTAGAGTCGGAAAGTTCGGGTACGGTGACACCAATACTGGCCGTGCAGTGAATACGTTTACCGTTATTCTGGATATAAGTACCTTCGATTAAGGCTCTTAACGTTTCCGCAATTCTTAGCGCATTATCCTTATCGACATTTCTCAGTAGGAGCGTGAACTCTTCTCCGCCAAAGCGAGCGAAGAGATCATCCTCTCGCTTGTATTGCTCAACAACTTTGGCAATCGCCTGCAACATCTCATCTCCTGCCATATGACCATAAGTGTCGTTGAGGTGCTTAAAGCTGTCGATGTCGATAAATAAAATGGCATTAGCCACATCATAATGGCGCGGTTGTTGGCCGATGGTTTTGGTTGCATCAAGAAATGCTCGGCGGTTTAGGATCCCGGTGAGTGGGTCCAAGTTTGCTAATAGCTGCAATTCATCCAGATGCTGCTTTTCGTAAATTTGCTTAGAAATCCATTGGCTTAAGGTCGAGAATATCAGGGCGTCATGTTGTGAGTACGCATCGGATTTATGATGCGCAATATTTAGCGTACCAAAGCACTTCTGGTTGTGTATCAGAGGGGCGTCCATACATGAAAGCAAGTTTGCACTTTCTAACCAGCGACAGTCTTTCCATTGGCATTCCCGTGTGTCAGGACAAATGGCGACTAATTTTTGCAAAAATACCTGACCGACAAAGGTTTCAGAAATGGGGATCAATGTATCTTGAGGAATGATGTTTTTGCCATCAACTTTATAAAGTCTTAAGTGTTCGCTATCAGCACTAAACGTAATGCTGGTACGGTCTGAACGGAAAACTTGTCTTATCCAGTGTGTGGTTGTCGACAGCAGTTCTTCAAGTGAATTGGCTCGTGACAGTTCGTCGAAAAAATCGATGGGTAAGCTGACGGTGCACTGCGGTGTTGATTTACCTGACTTGCTCGGTTCCATAACGACATCCTGTCCTTGCACGATATCCTCTCATTACGTGATCACTATGATCAAAGTGTAGGGAAAGAGATTCGACAAGCTCGTCTTATTTGTGAGACTTTATAAAATATAGGCTGGAATATAATTCCAGCCTATTCATGATTTATCGTAATCGTACAACGTTCGTTTCTTGAGCGCGCTGTACATCAGAGAAGCTGCGCACAAATGGGCCTTGCGCTTGAACTTGGTTTGGCAAACGGCTGATTGCCTGTTTTGCCTGCTCGTAGCTGCTGTAATCACCGTAAATGACCACGTACCAACTTTGTCCGTTTGAACGTGTCCAGTTTACCCAAACTGGGTCTGCGCCTGGTAAAAAGCTAAGTTGGCTGCGCAGATCTTTCTCTTTTTGTAGAGCAAGTACCTGTACGGTGTAATGTGTTGGGTTTAAGTCTGCGTAAGCTTCTTCTGATGAAACGGAGTTTTCTTCACTGATCTCAACATCTTCAGGGATGGTGTTTGTTACCAATGCTGAATCTGCTGGATCTTGGTTATTCAGACCAGCGTCGTAATCGTAGTTGTATTCACTATCAGCGCTTGTTTCGCTTGAGCTATAGGCTTCCTGACACTGGAAATTGTCATCGCTGATCTGAGATGGTAGTAGGTAGTTTGTGCTACATGGGCTTTCTGAAGTCGCACAACCTGCAAGCAACAATGTGGCTGCAATTGCTGATGCCGCCATCTTGCGAGACATAGTTTTCATGTTGGAATCTCCGGTTAACTAAATGCTTTTTTGCGCATGGGATTCTATAGAGTTCCGACTCGAACTGTGCGTATCTAAGTTGAGAGACTGCTTAGAAAAAAGTTTTCTGACAGTGTGCTTACATCAGGTTGAAAATAGGCTAAAAAAACTGATGTTTTTGTATACAAAATGGCTCCTTGAAAGGAGCCATATAAAAATTGCCAGTAATTACTTAAATGAAAGCGTTGCGCTGTTCAATGTACCGGCATCGTCGGCGTATTTATCTTGAATGACTAAACGCCATTGACCATTGATATCTGCCTTAGTTAAACCGTTAATAGGAGTGTTAGTTTCGAATACCTTACCCGAGTCGTTGCCGTTACTCGCTTTAAGATGGAGGAACTTGTCGGTCGGGGAGTACAGTTTGATGTCTAAATCGCCAATATATTGGTGTTTAACATTAATAGAGAAAAAGACACCATTTAATTCACCGTTATATTCAACGTTAAATGGCACTTCTGTTGTGCGGGCATCCAATAAAGCAATTGGCTTAGAAATAGAGTACTCAGATTGTCCGTCAGGTTTAGGCTCTGTTGGAGGTGGAGTACCTGTATCGGTGCCGGTGCTCTCAAACATGTTAGCAATGATTGGTGCATGCAAATTGATAACACGTACTGAGTTTGCTTCGCCCTTCACGCCACAAGGTTCTTGGTCACCCGTTGGGCCACAAAGCGTATCTGGGTTGGAGAAGGTGTAAGACGGCCCATGCACACCAAATTTAAAACCGTAAGCCATGGTTGTTGCGAATTTATTCTGTGAGGCATGACCATAAGCATCAGGATAGGCACGCTGATCGATCCCTTGGGCGCGAGCATGTTGTAGACCGAAATTATGACCAAGCTCGTGGATTAAGGTATCTTCACCACACAACTCACTCATATACGAGTGACTAAACATGGTTTGTTTCGCTGGTTGTTTGAATGTGGTCCACGCAAGCCCGCAACTGAATAATCGTCTTACCGGATCATAGTCTTGAGGCGTATTGTCTAAATCGAAATGACGCAGAAGTGCAACCATATCTGCACCTGCTGCTTTACGATCGGCTTCTACGGTTTTAAACGCAGGATCTTGCGCAGATTTATTAGAGAAATATCCGTCAGGGGTCAAGTCACTGAGGGCTTCACTTTGTGATTTTTTACGCCCTGGTAATGAGTCATAGTTGTACTCTTTGGTTGCAACCATATTAACACGCACATCAAGACCACTACGTTTCAATATTTGGTTACCCACATTAAAACGGTGCTGCATCTCTGCAATATGATCTTTCGATTTATTTTTAAACCATTCAGCGGTTCCTTTTGTATATACTGCCATTACGTCAATATTTGTCGTTTCACTAAACGCAGGCGCAGAAATACCCGCCGCTACAGCTACAGCCAATAACGCTTTTTTCATAATAGTTTCCTAAGTGTTGTGTTTAATCTTTATTAAGTTCTATGTTTAATTTTCTGATTTAAAATAGACTTAGTTTAAATATGGAAATTAGTGAGACATACCCTCCGGGAGATCATGACTGTGATCATGAGGTTGAGGCTGTCTAGTTGGTACTTCATATATCCAAGCACTACTTCCTTTTCCTTCAACTCTAATTACGCCATTTGGGTGACCAATAAAGCCAAGAACTGAAGACTCACCAAAGGTAAACGTCACTGGGTAATTTTGTCCTTCTACATCAAAATTGCCTGACCAGGTACGAATGCCTTGATTCTGAAATTCGTTGAACTCCACCTCGACATTGATATCAGAACTATCCGGCAGATTGAGCGTGAGTGAGTCACCTTGATTGAGTGCGCGGAATTTAGAAATGTTTTCTATTTCAATGGCTTTGATGTTTTCAATTAGTGAACTCTCTGGTTTAAGGACATCGAGTTCAACGGTGGAGTTAATGTCTTGCCAAGCGCTACCTAAATTCTCGGGTGCGCGTTTTTTTTCTATAGTCATCGCTGGTTGAACCATTGACTCAGGTTCATCAGTTTTATTAGGGATCATGACATCTTCATTGTTGCCATCTAGCTGGGACGGCTTAGAAGTGCTGACTGCTTGACTCGGTTCTTTAATCACTTCAAACGATTCATTCTGCTTGCTGTTGGTTTTTATATTTTGTTTTGGGTTGGACGATGGTGCTTCAAAGATAAAAACGAAAAGCACGCTAACCAATAGAATAAGTAGTAATGAGATGGACAGTTTATATTTCATGTATATTTCCTCATCTGTAAACTTCCAAGATTCGGACAATATAAGAATAAATTTTTTAAAATAAATAAAATTGATTTGATATAGGTTCCATATTTTGTAGAGTAATGAATCTACAAATATAGTTTTATGGGTTAGGTTCTCACTTTAAATTAACTTTTAAATTATTGTTTCTATACTGACATATTAAGAACAGCTTAATTTAGTGTTTTTATTATTAATGTCAGATTAAAAGTTGATTATTTTATTATCGTTAGAACAATTAATTTAAAAACACTATTAATTAAAAGTAATTTCAAAAAGAGAAGATATACAGGCTTACTTGCTAAATTGTTGCCGATATTGTGTTGGAGAAACACCAACAACACGGCGAAAGTGGTGGCGCATTGTGACGGCATTTTCAAAGCCAGTACGCTGCGCAAGTCGTTCCATATTTTGCTCAGCACTTTCAAGTAACCCTTTTGCTTGTTCAATTCGTTGGAGAGTCAGCCACTCTTTGGCTGAGAGATCAAAACTTGCTCTGAATTTTCGATCAAATGTACGTCGCGACATATTGGCTTGTGTGGCGAGCTGATCGATGGATATTGGTTGATCTAAATGACTTAATGCCCATTCGAGCGCTTGTGAAAACTGATTGGGGATTTCTAATATAGGGGAGTCGACAAACTGAGCTTGTCCACCATTGCGGTGGCCAGAGACAACTAACCTTTTTGCCACTTGATTGGCGACGTGGTAACCGAAGTCGTGCCGGATCACTGCCAGCCCAAGATCTAACGCTGAAGCACTGCCGGCAGAGCAACCTATCTTTCCATCAAAAACATACAGCACGTTAGCGGTATAGCTAACTTGAGGAAAACGCTGTCTAAATTTGTCTTCGAACATCCAATGTGTTGTCGCGTTTCGATGATTAATTAACCCTAATTCAGCAAGCAAAAATGCACCTGAGCAAAATGAGAGGATGCGTTTGTTTTGCAATGCAAAGTGCTTAACCTGCTCTCGAATACGGTTTGGGATGGGGTAACGTTCCGTCGGCCAACTCGGAATCACCAAGGTATCGTACGGCGCTAATGACTCAACAAACTGCGTATTAAGGCATATTTGCCCTGTACTATTGATGGCGCAATCTTCGAGGTTAACCACATCGGTTTGGTACCAAGGGTTAAATTCTGGCCGTGGCAGAGCAAACAACTCGACGGCGCAGGCAAGCTCAAACAGTGACACGTGACGGTGACTTAAAATTGCTACTCGATGCATGACCTCTCCTTGGTTAGCTCTTCCAGTTTTGATGTTCGATATGACATTCTTCAATTTGGCTTGATATTAACGAACCTTGTCTAATAAGCCAATTTTTGAGCAAAGGAAATGTGTCCAAACTGGTTACAAAGGCATCAAGGAAAGGAAGGACATGATGAGTGCAGTTACTCGGATACCTGCTGCTAGCAGTGAAGAAGCACACGCCCATTTCTCGGCTTTACTACGTTTTGAAACGGATTGTTGGGATGTACACCATGCGTTGAATAATGGGCAACAAGATTTTGTGTTAGTTGATGTTCGTGGGGAGGCGTTATTTCAACAAGGACATATTGAGGGGGCCGTGAATATTCCCCACCCAAGATTAAATGAGAAGACATTAGCAGGTTACCCCAAGGAGACCATGTTTGTTGTTTACTGCGCCGGACCTCACTGTAATGGTACGGAGAAAGCGGCAATCCGATTGGCAAAGTTACAAAGGCCAGTAAAAAAGATGATTGGCGGTATCACAGGGTGGTTGGATGAAGGCTTTGAGCTTAAAAGTGAGGCAGTGAAAGCGAAATGAATATCGGTATCTATATTTATGATGGTGCCGAGGTGCTCGATTTTTCGGGACCATTTGAAGTTTTCAGTACGGCAAAACGGTTGGCGGGAAAGGATTGGAACATCAGTTTAGTTGCACAGAGCTGGCAACCCATTGCTGCACGGGGTGGTTTTCAAGTTATACCTCATCAAGATTTTAGCAATCATGAACAGTATGATTTATTGCTAATATCAGGAGGCGAACATCACGCGCAATTAGAAAATCAACAAGTGCTTCATTGGCTGAAAATGCAAGCCGAGCGAGTGACATATTTAGCGTCGGTTTGTACAGGGGGATTCTTACTTGCCGAAGCTGGGTTATTAGATGGCCTTCAAGTGACTACCCACTGGGAAGATTTAGCTGATCTCGAATCGCGATATCCTGCTCTTGATGTGATAGCAAATCAGCGCTGGGTCGAGCAGGGTAATGTGCTGACTTCTGGGGGCATATCTGCTGGCATCGATATGAGCCTTGGTTTGGTCGGTAAACTGGCGTCTTGGCCACTGGCCCAACAAACAGCGAAGCAAATGGAATATGTGTGGAGTAAGAACCGATAGTCGTTTTCATGAAATGTTAATCTTTTGAACAATAGAATGTTATTAGTTAAAAGACCGTTTACTTAAGTGTAAAAATAGCTCCTGTAAAAAGGAGCTATATCATGGTTGCTCGTCAATTATTTAATATCATTATTACAAAATTTAATGCATTAGTATTAATTTCGTATTTATTTTTAATTATTTTGGAGGTGCTTCTATATATAAATCCATAATGCCAACTTTGATATTGAACTAGTACATGAGATATACCAATCATCATGATAATAGTTTGTTATATTTTATTGTAAGATTATTATTGTATTTTATTTGAAATATATTAATTTTGAATGAAACGTGCAATGAAACTATAAGTTAGGCTTATTTTTTGTCATTGTTACGTTGGCCTTGTTTATTTGGCACTTCATATACCCAGGCGTTCGAACCGTTGCCTTCTACTCTAATAACACGGTTTGGATGGCCAATAAAACCTAATATTGAAGATTCACCAAAGGTGAAGGTTGCCGGGTAATTTTTGCCTTCTATTTCAAAATAGCCAGACCAACTTCGAATACCATGATTTTGAAAAACGCTAAATTTAATCACGATATTAATGCTGGAGTTATTTGGTAGATCGAGTGTGAGTTTATCTCCTTTTTTTAATGTTCTGAATTTATCTATATCTTTGATTTTAATTGCTTTAATGTTGTTAATGAGAGGGCTGTGTGGTTTGATTTTATCCAGTTCTGGCGTTGTGTGGATGTCTTGCCAAGCATGCCCTATAGATTCAGGTGTTCGTTGTTTTTCTATTGCTGCTCGCTCTGTTTTGTTAAGTTCATCAATTGTTGGACTTGGGAGTGTTTGTGTATTAATTGAGCTTACTTTAGAAGTGTTTTCTTCATTAGTTGTTTTATTAACATCGGTAGATTGTTTTTCTTTTGTTTTAATACTGGTATCTGGTCCAATTATTTTTGCATTAAAGATAAATACGAAAGTAATGATAATTAAAAAAATAAACAGTATTGAAATGGATGGGCGGTACTTCAATTATATTTCCTCATCGATATATTGGTGATGCGAACAATATACGAATAACTTTATGAAATAAATTGAATGAATTGATCTTGGTTCCATTTTTTATGGGGTGATAGTTATGCAAATAAGCTTTCGTGAATTGAGATCTTATTTTGATTTATTTTTATTAACTATTGTTTTTGTTCTGACATATCTGTATTTCTTAATTGAATTCTAATATTGTCAATTTTCGGTGAAAATAATTAGATGTTTATTACTTTTTATAATAAGACTATTAATTTTAAATTAATAGTCGTGAGGCGCTTATATTATGAGGTTTCTTAATAAGTGTTATTGTTATTTCTATAGAAAAATGAAGACAGTAAAGTAAAAACATAGGGGATAGCCAAATAGCACTCTTGTTAGAACAATCATTTAAGCTAGTTGTTTACTGTAATAGGGAAGAAATCGGGTGTTGGAGCTGCTAATCGGCTCCATCTTTTGTCTTCTTAGCAAGTGAGTTGCTCACGCATCCTGTGCTAAAAGTCCGTTAGTTTCAGAAAACCGGCTAAGTCTTGAATAAATTGATAACTGAATTGTCGCGTGATTGTTTATGATGGTAGCAAATAATAACTTGCGGTTGGTTTTATGTTTTCTGAATGGTTTACCACACCAGCGCTGATTGCTGCCTTTCTGATTTTTCTCGGCTCATTTGTCCAGACAGCAATCGGGTTTGGTTTGGCGATTGTGGCTGCTCCTTTGCTTATTCTGATCTCTCCTAGTTATGTGCCGGCACCCATTTGTCTGGTGGCCTTGTTTATTTCGATCCTTAATGCACTCAAACATCGCGCCAGTGTCTCTATTGGTGGGTTAAAAATGGCGTTGATCGGTCGAGTCCCAGGTTCTATCGCGGGTGGGGTACTATTAGTCATGGTGTCGACCGATGTATTGGCTCTATGGTTGGGTGTATTAGTGCTGTTTGCCGTTGTCGTGAGCTTGTTACCATTTCGAATTGAACTGACGCCAACGCGGATGGGGGTAGCCGGTTTCTTCTCTGGTTTCTTTGGTACGAGCAGCGCTATCGGTGGACCGCCAATGGCATTGTTACTGCAACATCAAGAAGCGAATCAACTTCGTGGCAATTTATCGGCATTCTTTGTTTTCAGCTCAATCATTTCACTGATCATTCAAATCCCGGCGGGATACTTTACGTTACACCATCTTTGGATCAGTGTTCCTTTACTGCCAGCCGCTTGGTTAGGGTATAAGTTGGCTCGTGTGACGACGCATTCACTTCCCAAGGAGAAAATACGTACGGGGGCCCTCCTGTTATGTTCAATCAGTGGTGCGACGGCAGTATGGCAAGGGCTACAACTGTAGCTTTATTATTGTTCTTTTAAGTCGCGGTATCGCATGACTTTGTTAAGATAAGCCATTGTTCATATTAGGTTAAGGGAAGATCATGATACTGGAAGTTGCAATATTGGATGTAAAGCCAGCTCAGGAAGAGGCATTTGAGCAAAACTTTGCTAAGGCGCAGAGTATTATTTCCGGGATGCAAGGGTATGTTTCTCATCAACTTCAACGTTGTATGGAAACGCCTAATCGATATATTTTATTAGTGAATTGGGAAACATTGGCAGATCACGAACAAGGCTTTCGTCAGTCAGCTCAATATCAGGAATGGAAAAAACTTTTACACCATTTTTACGATCCATTCCCGAACGTAGAGCATTATGAGCGGGTTTTCTAAGGAGATACAATGCGTACATTAGGTAATATTATTTGGTTCCTGTTTGGCGGTGTCATCATGGGGCTATTGTGGTGGTTTTTCGGCTTGCTGGCTTTTATTAGCATCATTGGTATTCCATGGGGCCGAGCGTGCTTCGTGATGGGGAATTTTTCTTTCTTCCCATTTGGTCAGGAAGCGATTGGACGTGACGAGCTGACTAATGAGTCAGATATTGGTACCAGCCCGCTAGGATTCATTGGTAACGTTATTTGGTTCTTACTTGCAGGTATTTGGTTGGCAATTGGCCACATCATGTCTGCGGTTGCATGCTTTGTAACCATCATTGGTATTCCATTTGCGTTGCAGCATTTGAAACTGGCGTACATCTCTTTAGCGCCGATCGGTAAAACTGTCGTTTCAAAAGAAGAAGCGGCCGCTGCACGTTTTATGAATAATCGTTAAGAGCAAAACTTACCTCACCAAAAAAGCACTGGTTCTCCCTAGTGCTTTTTTATTATCTCGTGTTGTTCCATCCTTCATTTTTCTCATATAACCTGTATCAAAAATGATACTGGTGTTTCATTGTTGATAATACCAAAGAGTGTACGTGTCGACAGATACAGGCACCAAGTCGGTATGAATACGAAAGAAATAGAAATATTCTTCATATGTGCGCAATTATTATGATGCGCTGCACGGTTATATTGTCACTATTGATTTACTTGTCACTAATGCGAGAATTTCATTAAATAATTGTAAATTGCCTCAATATCTCACTGCGTTATTTATGCTCTTACCCTGATTTTACTTTGTTCATCTCCTTAACTTATATATGAGCTGCCCAGCGTACTTTTCGGTGGTGGGAAGGTCATGTGTTTTTAAAAACTGTGGACATGACAGTTTTTCTTAAATGCCCCTCCTGCAACTGTTTCGCAATCTTCTGGGTAACTTTTTTTAGCATGACGCTTATTACGCGTTCGGTTAGCCAATAAACTCGAGGAAGATGAAATGAACTTTTCACGACGCGCCTGTCGTCAGTTGTTACTCGTTACTGTTTTAACCTCTCCTTATGCCATTGCTGAGCAAGCACTCAACACAGAAAACCCTTATCAGTGGTATATCGGAGGAAAAGTTGGAGCTGCATATTTCCAAGACGGATGTGAAGCTTGGTCGCTAAGCTGTGATCGCCATTCGGTTGCCGGAGGTGTATATGCGGGTTATCAGTTTTTACCATGGTTAAGTGTGGAAGGCGGATATACGTACTTAGGGGAAGCGGTCGCAGATTATCGCAGTGGTACTTCTGAAGGTACCATGTATTCCTATGACCTTTTTGCAAAAGCTTCTTACCCGTTGACGGAGCGTTGGTCCATATTTTCAAAAATAGGTGCGGTACGCTGGGATGCTGAAGTCTCTCATCCACTTCAATCACGCAGTGCTGATGGTGTGGATTTAGGCGTTGGTGCTGGTTTGAGTTATCGATTAGGCTCAGATTGGCAAGCGCAAATCGAATACCAGTTTATTGATGGTGTTGGTGATGAATGGGTTGGTCAGTCGGATCATCATCAAGTCACCTTTGGTCTGGCGTATCTGTTTGGCACACAAGAAGCTGTTGAACGTCATCAAGAATATGAGCCGACGATTCCTGATGAAGTGCCGCCTGAACCTATGCCGACAACCGTGGTTAAGTCTCATCAGACTGTGGTCGATACATCCTTATTTGCCTTTGACAGCAGTGAACTGGCTCAGACTGGTCCACTTGAAGAAGTACGTGATCTGTTGCTTCGTTATCCTCAGTCTAACGTGAGCATTGCAGGCTTTACCGATAGTGTCGGTAGTGCTAGCTATAACCAACAATTGTCAGAACGACGCGCTCAGGCCATTGCCAACTACTTTATTGAATCAGGTATTACGAGTGACCGTATTACGGCGATTGGCCGTGGAGAAGCGGCTCCAGTTGCTGATAACCAGACTGCGGAAGGCAGAGCCATGAATCGCCGCGTCGAAATTGTGATCCCAGAATTTGTCGTTTCACAACAAGCGGAGGATGTGCAATGAAGCTTTCGTATGTTTTTCCGGTAATTGCGCTGGGTATTTTGCAAGGTTGTGGCAACGGTGATGATGGTTTTCCTACTGACCCAGCTGGGGGAAATCATGCGCCTGAAGCTCAGAACCTTGAGATTCATAGTGCACTGGCTGATCTGTTTATTCCCGGTTTACCGGTAATATTGAGCGGAAATTACTACGATGCAGAGGGTGATGAAGGTGATACGCACCTTTTCACTTGGCTGCGCAATGGCAATAAAATTTCCGGAGCGGATAGCTACAAGTACACGCTAACTAAAGCGGATGCGAATGTCACCATTTCTGCTTGTGTGACACCGAGAGCCAAAACTGGCGTACGAGAAGGACAACAGGCCTGTACCGAAATTGAAGTGGTGAGTGAGATTGACTTGACGGATGCGCCAACAGCGGTTGTCACCATTGACGATACAACAGTCCCGTTTGTTGGAGAAGAGATCCGTTCATCTTATAGCTACAGTTCTCCAGTATCGGCCAATGAAGGGCAATCCCTCTTTCTATGGGTTGAGTTAACGGATAACTTCCCAACGGTACAACAGTGTGCCACTGGCGCGAATCAAGATTGTATCTTGCCAGTGCCTGATGCGCTAAATGGCAAAGTGATCGAATCGTGTGTGATCCCCGTGGATGAAAATAATCTTCCGGGTCCGTTAGTGTGTGACAAAACGTTAGGGGGGGGCATCGCATTAACGGGTGAGCTGCAATATCGCAAAGACTTGAAAGCCGATGTCTTTGGCCTACCATCTGGCTCTACATTTCACTGGAAAATGGACTTGAGTAATGATGATGGCCCGCAAGGCAATCTAACATATGCTGATCAAAGTACTGGTGCCGTCGATGGAGCCTTGTTTACCACTCAGTTTAATGTGGGCTCAATCGAGGCATTAAAAGATGAGCAATATTATATGGATGTGAATGGCAATGGCATTGTTGATGACCATGACTGGCAGTACGCCGGTGATTTAGCAATACCAGCGGCACGCGAGTACATTGGTAAAGATGTTCAGTTTTGTGTGGACATGCCAGCAGGCTATACTCCAGCCCAGAAATGTCAGCTTGCATCCGAAACGCAAGCCTCTGATGGCACTCTATGTAGTGATGCAACAGCGTGTGTTGTCGGTGGGGTGTATTATGACAGTCAGGTAGGTATCACCGCTCGCGGTGTGGAGCCAACCCGAGCCGTTACGATTGAAGAACCACACGATGTGGTTGAAATTGCCGCACCGACAACGTTCCACCGTCCGATTTCAATGGCCGAGTATGAGATGAGAGACGTATTGGCTTTAGGAAATCTTCCCGAGCCAGATAGCACCACGATGCAAACAGGCATCGACTGGGTAATGTACCGAAATGGTGTGCCATCGAATATGGCGGGTTCTTCGAAAGCACTGGATTTTTGCTCTAACTTAACCAGTGCGGACGCAGACAACTGGTCGCTACCTGTGACCAGTGATAGTTTCAATACTGACAGTCACGCTGGTTCAAATGGAGGTAATGCGGCGCCAACTGGGCTTGGACAAAACCTTGATACGTTTGCCGATGCGGTGATATCTGGTGGTGCAAGCCGTGATGGTGTTTCATTCACATGGGGCTGGCCGGTCGATAATCAGTACAATAGTGCAACTGCGGCAAAATCGGGGACACATCGTCCGGTGAGTTTAAATACTGGTGCAGCTCAAGGGTATGTGAGCGATTCAGCCGTATTAATGACAACATGTGCTAAGTAGACCACTAACTAACGGGTACATACTGTACCCGTTATTACTTTCACCAGTACCATTCCCATCTATTTTCGTAAACATTCCATCTCATTCTCTTATGTGACTCAATAAACAATGCCACCTTGAAAAGAGGAAACTCTTGATATCCACCTAGAGTTTTTGCTTGCTGCCAGTTTAGCAATGTCGTCTTTGATGCTTAAATTAAGGTATCAATTATTTAGGAAACAACCAGTTTATGGAGCAAGCGCCTTCATCCTTACCTGACAAACGACGATCTTTAGCTTTACTGGTTGCGATTGCACTGGGTTCGTCAGTGATAACAGCGGCAAGCTATCATTATTGGCAACAGAATCGGCAAACACAACGACAAGTGACAGAGCAGCAAATTGAGTCTGCGGTCATGGCGATTCAAAGTGGTGATGTTGCAGAAGGGGCGTTGACACTGGCTCGCGTGGATTTTTCTGAGCCAGATCTTGCTTATCTTCAACCTTTGGCTGATCGCTGGTCTTCTCGCTTAATCCCCGCGGAACAAGTATTGGATTATTTAAAGCCTTATCAGATTTACTCGTGGGGCTCGCGCTTTTTCTATCTTCCAGAGCAAGGAACAGCCCATTTTTTACCGGAGCGACAGGTTGTGACTTACACCCATGATGACATGGGTGACACACTTTATGTGTTGAGTCTCGATAGCCAGCAGCAATTGTGGCTTAGTATTTATCGAACGCGTGACCTCACTCTTGAAGTGGAGTATCCGTTAGATGACATTGCAATGGAGGCCCCGACATTTATTGCTTTGGCAGAGAATGACAGCGTGTTTTTAAGTGCGCATCGGGAGCAACAGGGTCAGCGCAATCAATACCCAGATTTTTTCAAGGTGACACCAACCGGACTTGAACCCATGATCCGTTGGGAAGCGCAGTCGCCTAGTCAGCTTTATGCCTCAGAACAGTGCGATAGCGCGATCACGATCCAACAGAACAAAATTCACTTTCATCAGCTGTCGTATGAATTATTAACGGGCAATCTGCCGAAGGACTTTTATGACATTGGTCATGGGCCGGTACCCAGTGAAGCAGAGCTACGAAAAGCGCTGCAGGCACAAATTGATACGCAAGGGTTGATATACATTAAAGATGATGAAGGGATCTCGCTTTATAACCGCAATGTCGAGTTTGTTGGTCAATGGGTCGCCGATGGCTTAACGGATTGGTGCAGCCGAGATCAGTCGACGGAGGTACTTCGATTGCCTCAGGTACTGGCATTTGAATCTCAGTGGAAAACCACGGTTGAATCTATTACACCCCAACAAGATTATGCGATGGAGCGGCTACAACGTGCGACACCGGCTGAGTTGTTGTCATTGGCCAAAAACGCACATTGGGACTTAATGGGGTGGGGTATCGCTGGTGCCCACTTGTTAGTGGACGCGATATTAACGCAAAGTTCACCGGACAAGCCATGGCCAAAAGAAGCGGATAACCTGCGCAGAGCACGAGAGGTTTGGGCGTCGCGAACTGCAACCGGAGTGGTGCTGGGTGGTTATCAACTAATGAGTGCTCAAACTGCGAAACTGACGTATTGTTTGCTGGATGAGAAACAGGACCAGATCCAGGCGTGCCATTCGCAAGTCGTATATACAGACATGCTTGATAGCAGCTTACTGTCGCCAAGTGGGCGTTGGATATTAATGCTATATGTAGGTTCAGGAGGGCAACGGCTGACGTTAATGGAATCAAACACCATGCAGGTCAAAGTTACGCAAGAGATGCCTTACCTGTATGTTAACAGCAAGAGTCATATCGCATTTAGTCCGGATGAAAGCCACTTTGCATTGTTTGATGATGAATCGGTGTATCTCTACCAGTATCACTCTGGCAAGCTCCAATTAGCGCAACAATTTAATACCGAGTTGTATGATTCAGGTTACGATCAGAGTGAGCCACTGAGTGGTGGTTTTGTTGATGATTCGCAAAATAAAAGCCTTGTTTTTGTTGGAAATGATCGCCTGCTTTACCGGGAAAAAGACGATAGGGTGATCCTCCGAAACATACAAACAGGGCTTAGGTATTGGCAAGCAACATTGAACCTAAGTGATTATGGAGAAAGTGCGCTTTACTTCTTGCTGGATGAAGACAATGATCAAGTTGCGCTTTACACGGCTGGAGGGGTGCAGCTACTGCAATTAAGTACGGGCTACCCGCTAACACCATTTACGTATTTTATTGATATTGAGCCTCAGGATTATCTCAGTGATGATGTTTACTATCACTCGATTCAAGTTAGCTTTGAAGGTAAGACTCTAGTCGTCGCGATTGGTGCGCTAAAGCATATTTTAGAAACGCCAGCACGTTTTACGCCACTAACCAAAGAAGAGATAAAACGGATAACGCAGCTTAATACGCCTTAATCCCATATTCGCGCAGTTTAGCGGGGAGTACCTCGTCCAGATGAGCAATCTCTTCGGGGTAAATCTCAATTAAAGCAAATTGGTGCTCTTGGTAAATGGACTTCAGGTCGGCGATGGTTTTTGGATCACTTGGGCCGTGGTCATCGCCCCAATATTGAAGGTAGACTTTGCCTGTTGGCAAATAAAAGTCACTGAGTACATCTTGTTCGATTGGCAGTTGTCGATCGTATGCGTGAGCCACCCCGTTCATGTAGAGCCAATTATCGATGATCAGCTCACCAGTTGAGCGAACATAATGGCCATCAAGTGTACGATGTTTCGCTTCGAATTTTTGGCGAAAACTAGAGAGAGACTTATCGGTTGCATGAGCCTCGGAATCTTGGCCGAGAAACTCAATCACCGACTGTTTTAGCCGTTTATTGCGTACAATAGAATCATGCCAGACTACAAATTGATTGTTGCTGGCTTTATCTTCACGTTGGTAAGCACCAACTTTCAGCCCTGCCTTTGTTACCTCCCAGCCTTGTTCTACTTTTATTATCCATCCGAGCTCACTGAGCAATTGATTCACTTTTTTCGCGGCGAGCTGGAAACGTTCACCAATTTGGGTAGCGCTCAGGGTTTTCCCGCTGGTGGCCTCCATATCAATTAAGAGGTTTGTCGGCCAGACAATGAATTGGCCAAATTTAGCGTGGGAGGCATATTCACCACCAAATTTAACCCCCAATTCCGTCAGCACCCAATGTTCAGCATCCCGGTTAATATATCCAGCGGTTTTTAAGTCTGTGAATAGCTGCTTTGCTTCGATATCACGCAGCTTTGCAAGCGCTGTAGTGGATAATTTATCGGCCATAATTCTCTCCTAATGATGCTCTATTGTGGTGAGGGATCTGGATAGAATCAATCATTTAAATCCGGATTTCAGAGTTGTATCGGTTAGGATGAAGAGCAACAAAAAGGAGGCTGATGCCTCCTTTGTCGGTTATTTTTTGGGGAGAACGTTAATTTTAAGTGCTTTATCGATATCGATAGATTTTGCGAGTTGTTGGATATCGGTAGCGGTTACCGCTTTTAACGCGTCGGTATATTTTGTTTCGTTTTCAACCAAATCAGCTTGTGATTGCGCTACAGTCGATAGGTTCGACCAATATTGGTTGTATTGCTGATTATGGGCCAAAGACTCCAGTATTGGTTTTTTCAATTGTTCCACTTCTTCTGGTGTGAGCGTGGTAGCCTGAAGTGATCGCCAGATTTTTTTATAAGCCTGTTCGACAGCCGCAACATTTTCTGTATTTGTATTACTGTTTAGGCTGATATAACCGAAGTCGGCAAACCAATTTGATTGGTTGATGCCAGCCCACGGACTATACGACACTCCCATCTCTTCCCGAACGATCTTGTCGAGTTTTGTTTGCAAAGCTCGTGCTAATACGGTGTATTTGACGTTGAGTTCAGGGTGTCGTCCGTCTGGAATTGGCCAATAGGCGGCGACAACGGCTTTGTCGGCCTCACCAGTATGGAACAGAGTCACGGTCTTCTTTTTGATTGGCCCCATGGTGACTGAATATGGTTTTGCTGGTGCTTGCGCTGTGATGCTCAATGCACCAAAGGTGCTGGATACCGCTTCAATGGCTTGCTCGGTTGTGATATCTCCTACCAATGAGATTTCAACAGGTCCTGCGTAAATAGCTTGCTCAAGTAAGGGTTTTAAATCCTTAACATTGAACTGATTTAATTGTTCAACGGTTGGCATTGTCCAGCGAGCATCTTGATTGAAAAGGTACGCTGACAAGTAATTGTTTAGTACCGCATTGGGGTCATTTTGAGAACCTGCAAGTTGGTTTTGGTATTGACGAATTCCAGAATCCCAAGCTTCTTGACGGAAACCATTATCGGTATACAGTGCTGCATAGACTCGTAGCTGGTCTAGAACATCCGCGGAATCCAGCACTATCTTACTGATGTTGTGGAAATCGCCCATTGCGAGATCGAGCCCCATAGAGCGACCAGTAAATAAATCCTGCAATTGATTAATGTTGTGCTGCTGCATGCCACTCATTGCGACAGCCACGCCAAATATCGCTGACAGAGGGGCATTTTCGTTGCTTAAACCAAGGCGTCCATTACCGAAGTTAATGTTCAGATAAACTGTATTTGGTTCGATGTCCGTTGGTTTAATATTGAGTCGTACGCCATTATCGAATTGGTATCGCTGAATATCCCCAAATTGAGTGGGTGGCAATGGTACTGCTTTACCTGCAGGGCCAAAGTCTGTGTATGCGAACGCTGTGGCCTGCTTAGACTCATAAGGGTTTACCGCAACTTTTTGCTCGGCTTGATAGGCCAGAATCAGTTGCTGATTGATGTCTTCAGGTGCTTGACGATCAGCAAGGTAGATCCGCGCATTCTTGTTTGTCCATTGTTGTTGGAAAGTTTGGTTAATCGCATCTTGTGTGAATAGCGGTCGCGCTTCTTTGAACATCTTTTGGTATGTCATTGCTGATATTAAGGGCTCTTTCGAATCCAATGCATTGACAACGCGATCCGATAAAACGGAATTGTTGGTATAGCTTGACTGCTCTATATCCACTTGAAGATTGTGTTCGATGATTTTGATCTGGCGGTCGATTTCTTGTTGGCTAAAGCCGTAAGTGGTTGCTTGTTTCAACAATCGTTGAATGGTTTGTAAACCATGACGCCATTCCCCTTGCTCTGTTTCGACAGAGATATTTCGAATGCTTACCACATCGGATTCTGTTGACAGTGAGGCGCTTAGGTCACGAAGCTTACCATCACTTTGGTTAACGAATTGTTCGAGCCGATAGTTCAGTGCTCTGATGCCGATATATTCTTTGAGGAATTCAATATGCTCGGCTTTTGAATAAGGTTTGTCTTCTTCTGGTGCAATGAAATTGAGCCCAACGGAAGCAGATTGGTTTTTGGGACTAATATTGGCGTAAGCTTCGGTTTTATTGGGTAGTGAGTAGGTCACCGTTGGGTCAACGATTTCATGCGAGCTTGACTTGGTTTTCCAACTGGCAAAGTACTTATCAATTTTCTGCTCAAGCTGTTTGTCTTTGATATTGCCGGATATCACCAGTGTCGTGTTCTCTGGCGTATAGTAATTTTGGTAATACGCTTTTAAGGCTGCCTGATCGATTTGATTAATGGCTTCTTTTGTACCAATAGGTAACCGTTGATACACATTGGTGTCACCAAGTAAGTACTGGATTCTTGACAGGCTGCTACGAAAATCATGGCTGTTTCGTACTCTACGTTCAGCTTGGATCACCCCACGCTCGCGTTTAATCGCTTTCGGTGCGAGTGTCAGTTCAGAGGCAGTCTCACGAAGTAAAAACAGCGCCGTATCAATTGCTTCAGGTGTTGCATTTGGTAGATCAAGCTCATAAGAGGTATAACCCAGACTGGTGGTGGCATTGGTATCCGCCCCAAAAGCAAGGCCATGCTTCTCCAGCATCGGAATCATAGCGCCTTCCGCGACATGAGTAGAACCGTTAAATGCCATGTGCTCTAAGAAGTGCGCAAGTCCGGGATAATCTTTAGGGTCTTGAAAAGAGCCTGCATCAATAAACATTTGTATCGAGAGGCCTTGTTTTGGTAAGTGGTTTTCGGTCATAACCACCCGCATACCATTACTCAGCATGGAGACTTTAAATTGATCGTCGACCGGAATGTCACTGCTGGGGTACCAGAGTGAATTGAGAGAGGGTGCCGACAGCGCTGTGAACGACCAGCTAGCAAGCAAAAATACAGCGGCAGGCTTAATGATGTGTTTAAACATAAGTATTATTTCTTGTAGTTAATTATCATTTATAAAATTGATAGATAACAAAACTATCGTTTGGTTCCATAGAAGTCGAGCTTTTTTCTTTTGGCATTTATAAAGGGAATAAATAACAGATGTGGAATGACACGAGGAGTGATGAAGCTAAGTAATGCCTTACTTGAGGAAGAGAAACGGAGGCGATGCCTCCGTTTATGTAAAGGAAAGAGCGTTAATCTGTGAACAACTGACCATCGACCATCACGCCAGCGGTTTGATAGTGCGAGGTTAAAATCGTCGCTGCAGCGGTGGCCCCCATTTTGAGGTGACCAAGATTATTTAATTTTAGTGCTTGGGCTGGATAGGTTGAAGCCATTTTTAACGCTTCTGCTTCTTCAATTCCCCAAGATATAACATTCGCCACGGACTCATCCATGCCGATATGAGCACCAGCGAGGCTGCCATTGGCATTAACAAGTTTGTTGTCGATGACAGAAATGATCTCACCGTCTAATTCGAAATGAGGGCTATCACTGCCTACTGTTGCCATGGCATCGGTCACGATGATTAATTGACCCTTCGGTTTGGCTTTGTGTGCCAACAGGACACTTTGCGGGTGTACATGAATACCATCAGTAATGATGGAGCACCAAGCGCTGTCTTGGCTAAGTGCGCTACCGACTACGCCGGGCTCTCTGCCTTCAAACGCAGACATCGCATTAAAGAGGTGAGTATATCCGTCAAGGCAATGCAGTTTCTCTTGGGTCAGTTGTTGGGTTGTTGCATTGCTGTGGCCACAGGAAAGATGAATACCATGCTCTTTTAACCACCTCATTGCATTGAGTGTGTTTTTCTCGGGAGCCAGTGTGACTAATGTGCTGCCTTTTTTTAACCACGGCATGGCTTCAAGCTGCTCAACATTAGGGGCGTAGAAACGTGCTTCGTCATGGGCCCCTTTTTTGTCAGGGTTGAGCCAAGGTCCTTCTAAATGAACACCGAGTACGCCGGGAATACCGAGTTCGATTGCTCTCTCGGTATTGTTTAATGCGTGGTTAAGTTGAGTTGGTGCTTCACTGATCAAAGTGGGTAGTAGATAGGCGGTGCCGTGGCGGCGGTGCGCTTTACAGATCGCATCGATTGCTTCAACGCTGGTGTCGCTATTAAACATCACGCCACCACCGCCATTAACTTGAAGATCAATGAAACCCGGAGCGATCAGCGCATCGTCAAAGTGTTGGTGTTCGGCATGAGGCGGAACGTCTAAAATGGGGACGATTGCTTCGATCTGACCTTTGCTCCAAAGTAGAGCAGAGTCGATATGGTAGTGCTCTCCGTCAAAAATCCTAGGGGCAGAGATTGCTTTCAACATCTTAGTTACTCCTGAAACTGCTGCGCGGCACCATATAAACAGGCATCATAATCACCTTTAGCTCGGATAATGGGTACCTGAAATACGGCGGGCTTTTGTGAGATATGGTGTTCGACACGTTGTAAGTAGCGTTTAGCAAGCCCGATCCCTCCGCCTAATACCACTACGTCCAGATCCAGCGACGCTTTGAGGTTACAACATAAGGTGGCAATTGCGGCGGCGCTTTGACAAATTAAGTGATCGGCAGCGAGATCTTTTTCTGCCAATTCGAACAGCTCAATATTGGAGATTGTTTCATCGAACACTTCGAGAGCGGCTTTGTGAATAGCCGTGCCCGAAGCCATCGCTTCAACACAGCCTCGTTGGCCGCAGCCACATTCAGGACCAGAAAGGCTAAGTACCGTATGGCCAACATGTCCCGCTAAATTATTTGCGCCTTTCAGCAATTTCCCATCAAGGACAATGCCGCCGCCGACACCAGTTGAGACAGTAATGTAAGCAATATTTTGATAGCGATTCTGTAGCTGGCGATATTCAAACCATGCAGCGGCTTGTGCGTCGTTGAGCATTTCAACAGGCTTTTGGGTAATGGCGTTTAATGCGGTATGCAGAGGGAAGGGAGTAGGAAAGTCTAGTGTATCAGGGTTGATTGCACTGATGCCCTCTGGCGTGACTAACCCAGTGGTCGAGATGCCAATATTGTCGACCACTTCGAGCCAGTCTTGGCAGTGTTCGAGAATTTCTTCCGCAAATATGATGGTGTTGGTTGCAATTGGTGTCGCGAGTTGGCGACGGCTTCTCATTTTTCCATCTTCAAATAATCCGAGTGCGATCTTCGTGCCGCCGATATCAATAGCGAGAGTATGCATTAGTGAGCTCCTGCGGCTTGAGTGGCTGAGTTAAACCATTGAGTGACGACTTCTAGTCGAGTAAGAGCAGAGCCGACGGTGACGGCAACGGCACCATGTCGAATTGCTTCAGCAGCCAATTCGGGGGTGTTGTAACGGCCTTCCGCCATGGTAAAGAAACCTGCATCAGCAAATTGCTTGACGAGCTGAAGATCTGGCTCCGTTGGCTCTGGGCCACCTACATAGCCAGAAAGGGTTGAGCCAATAATGTCGACACCACTTAAGTTCGCCCACGCACCATCTTCAAAGCAGCTGCAGTCAGCCATCGCAAAACAGCCTGATTGTTGGATTGCAGTAACAATCACGTCTCTCGGCTCTGGGCGAGGTCGATTGGTTGCGTCAAAAGCAATAATGGTTGCTCCTGCGTTAGCGAGTGCTTGAACATCGGTAATGAAAGGGGAGATCCGTACATCACTGTCTTCCAAATCGTGTTTTACAATACCAATTACCGGAATAGTGACCGCCTGCGTAACCGCGCGAACGTTTAAGACTCCTTCGATTCTAAGAGCTTTTGCACCGGCTTGCTGCGCGGCAAGGGCCATGGCCACGATAAACTCCGTTTTCTCCAAAGGGCTCCCAGTAACAGGTTGAATAGATACGACGGTTTGACCTGCAAGTGACTTTCTTAAGTCATTAATATTTAAATAATTATTCTTCACATTGAGCCTCTTTTAAATGGGCCTTCCAGTCGGGTAAGGCTTAAAGCTGGCCTGACGTTATAGCAAGCTATTTACTGCTTTTAACGATAAAGGCTGGCGAATATTTGTACGTGATCACATTTCATTACCACATGGTTTGAAAATAATCTTCATGGGCATAATAATCCAAAACGAAGATTTTTTTCAAATTAAATAAAAAATTTTTCGTATAACGTGAAATACAGATAAATAAAGGGAACATTATGAAAGCCATAAACAAAATTACGCTTGCATTGCTGACTGTTGGATTTGCTGTTTCAGCTCAAGCTGCAACCACTTTAAAAATGGGGATGCAGGCATCAGTAGGCTCGGTTGAATATACCTCTGCGAAGATGATGGCAGACACCGTTGAGCAGATGAGTAATGGTGAACTGAAAATTGCAATTTACCCAAGTGCACAATTGGGTGATGACCGCGCCATGCTGCAACAATTGAGCTTAGGTGATCTGGATATTACGTATGCGGAGTTTGGTCGTATGGGGCTTTGGATTCCGCGAGCAGAAGCGGTGACCTTACCTTATGTTGCCCGCGATTTTGACCATTTACGTCGTATGTTCGATTCTGACTTTGGGCAGGGCGTTCGCGATGAAATGCTGAAGAAGTTTAACTGGCGCGCATTGGACACTTGGTACAATGGTACGCGTGAAACCACGTCGAACCGTCCGCTAAACAGCATCAAAGATTTCAAAGGTTTGAAACTGCGTGTACCAAATGCCAAACCAAACCTAAATTACGCCAAACTTTCAGGGGCATCACCAACACCAATGGCATTCTCTGAAGTTTACCTAGCACTTCAAACCAATGCGGTTGATGGTCAGGAAAACCCATTGCCAACAATTAAGACCATGAAGTTTTACGAAGTTCAGAGCAACCTTGCTATGACGAATCACATCGTGAACGACCAAATGGTGATCATTTCAGAAACGACATGGCAGAAATTGTCTGACAAAGAACGCGATGTCATCAACAAAGCCGTTCATAAAGCCGGTGAGGCACATACTGCTTCAGTGAAAAAACAAGAGCAAGAGTTGGTGTCGTTCTTTAAAGAGCAAGGGGTGAACGTTACTTATCCTGACTTAGCACCGTTCCGCGATGCCATGGCGCCACTGTATAAAGAATTTGAAGACAAAATTGGTGAGCCAATCGTGAAGAAATTGGCTGCAATGTAATTCAATTCCATTCTCTCGGCTGGCCAATATTGGCCAGCCTTGGAGCTTAAGATGTTACGTAAGATTTATGATAATTTTGAAGAGATCCTAACGGTGCCATTAATGGCGGCTTTGCTGGTTGTCCTTACTTGGCAAATTGGAACCCGTTGGTTATTAAATGATCCTTCCCTCTGGAGCGAAGAGCTTGCTCGCGTTCTATTCATGTATATGTCGTTAATTGGATGTGCGATTGCGGTGAAACGCAGTACGCACGTCAACATCACTTTCTTTTCTGACAAACTGCCAGAAAAACTTCGCCTTGCATTGGTGCTTTCATTGGAAGCGGCGGTACTCGTTTCTATTGTTGCGATTATCTATCTCGGATATCAGCACGTACAGAGAACCGCATTTTTTGAGCTGATCACCTTAGGGATCTCAAGCCAATGGATGAACTACAGCCTGCCGCTGGGTGGGGTATTTATGTTGCTCCGTCAGGCAGAAAAAATGTGGGGTATTGCCAAGCAGTGGCATCACTGCGGTAAAACATCGGATTCATCATCACAGGTTGCCCAGCGCTAAGGAGTTGTCATGGCAGGTTCAATATTTGGCTGGCTAGCGCTGCTATTTGCAGGGATGCCAGTGGGTTTCTCACTCATTTTTGTTGCTCTGGTCTTTTTGTTACTCACGCAAAGTACAGGCATTAACTTTGCCGCTCAGCAAATGCTGGGGGGTATCAATAACTTTACGCTACTAGCGGTTCCATTTTTCGTACTAACTGGGCACTTAATGAACAGTGCCGGTATTACTGAACGTATTTTCAATTTTGCTAAATCTATGGTCGGCCATATCACAGGCAGCTTAGGTCATGTAAACATCATGGCAAGCCTTCTGTTTTCTGGTATGTCAGGCTCTGCACTGGCAGATGCCGGTGGCTTAGGGCAGTTGGAAATTAAATCAATGCGCGATGCCAAATACCATGATGACTTTGCTGGTGGTTTAACCGCAGCGTCTTGCATCATTGGCCCGTTGGTTCCACCTTCAGTTCCATTGGTTATTTATGGTGTGGTGTCTAATACATCCATCGGGGCGTTGTTCCTTGCTGGCGCGATTCCAGGGCTGCTTTGCTGTGTCGCATTGATGGTTATGAGCTACTTCATATGTAAAAAACGTGGCTACATGACGCTGCCTAAAGCGACGCGCGGTGAGCAGTTCAAATCGTTTAAAGAAGCGTTTCTTTCATTGCTCACGCCTGTGATCATTATTGGTGGTATTTTTTCAGGTAAGTTCACCCCAACAGAAGCGGCGGTCGTCTCTTCACTCTACGCACTGTTTTTAGGTACGGTCGTGTACAAGCAACTGACTTTTTCAGGCTTTGTCGACATCCTAAAAGAAACAGTCAACACCACCGCAGTTGTTGCTTTGATGGTGATGGGTGTAACCGTATTTGGTTGGATTGTCGCACGTGAACAGCTACCGCAAATGCTGGCTGATTACTTCCTCACAATCAGTGAAAACCCATTGGTATTGCTGCTACTCATCAACCTATTGTTGCTTTTCCTTGGAACCTTCATTGAGTCGCTCGCCTTACTACTACTGTTAGTGCCATTTTTGGTCCCGGTTGCGGGTGCGGTTGGCATTGACCCGGTTCACTTCGGTGTGATGGCTATCTTGAACTTGATGATTGGCATTCTTACACCACCAATGGGTATGGCGCTTTATGTGGTTTCTCGTGTTGGAGATATTCCATTCCATACATTGACCCGCGGTGTTATCCCGCTGCTGGTTCCATTATTCATCGTACTCATTTTAGTTGCTGTTTTCCCTCAATTTACGCTACTGCTTCCTGAGCTAATGCTGGGTTACGGACAATAATTTACAGGTGGCCAACAACGTTGGTCACCCCTTATCGCAGGACAAAAAAATGCAAAAACTAACAGGCTTGATCGCTGCACCTCACACGCCTTTTGATCGCAATAATAACGTCAACCTTGCCGTGATTGATCAGATTGCACAATTGCTGATCGAGCAAGGTGTGAAAGGGGCTTACATTTGCGGTACAACCGGTGAAGGGATCCACTGTAGCGTCGAAGAGCGCAAAGCAATCGCAGAACGCTGGGTTAAAGCCAGCAATGGTAAATTGGATTTAATTGTACACACCGGAGCGTTGAGCATTGTCGATACGTTAGAACTCACGCGTCATGCTGAAACGCTCGATATTCTTGCTACATCGGCCATTGGTCCATGCTTCTTTAAACCCGGCAGTGTGGATGATTTGGTTGAGTATTGCGCTCAGATCGCAGCAGCAGCGCCTTCCAAAGGCTTTTACTACTATCACTCAGGAATGTCGGGGGTAAATCTCGATTTGGAGCAGTTCCTGATCAAAGGTGAACAACGTATCCCGAATTTATTGGGCGCCAAATTCAACAACATGGATCTGTATGAATATCAGCGTTGTGTGCGGGTTGCCAATGGTAAGTTTGATGTTCCGTTTGGTGTGGATGAATTTCTACCTGCAGGTTTAGCCGTCGGAGCCGTTGGCGCTGTCGGCAGTACATACAATTATGCCGCTCCTCTGTATTTGAAGATCATTGATGCTTTCCATGCCGGCGACCACGCATTAGTCGCCTCTTTGATGGATAAAGTTATCGCCATTATTCGCGTGCTTGTAGCGTACGGCGGTGTCGCTGCGGGTAAAGCGGCGATGCAGCTGCATGGGATTGATGTTGGTGACCCGAGAACTCCAATTCGTGCATTAACCGCAGAGCAAAAAGAAGACGTACTCACCAAGTTACGTGACGCAGATTTTCTGTAACTAGGAGGCAAGATGAAAGGGATATATTTACCTTTAATGACACCATTTGACCACCAAGGGAATATCGAATTTGGTAAGTTAGCTGCGATGTTTGAACACCACCTGAATCAAGGTGTACATGGCTTTTATATCGGTGGTAGCTCATCAGAATGTTTTATGATGAGCTTGGGTGAGCGTAAAGATGTGCTCAAAGCGATTGCAGAGATCAATGGTGGGCGAGTGCCACTTATTGCTCATGTTGGTGCTATTTCGCTATTTGAAACCAAACAACTGGCAGACGTTGCAAGTGATTGGGGCTATCAGGTAATTTCAGCGACGCCGCCTTTCTACTACGGCTTTTCTAAATCAGAAATCGAGTATTATTATCGTGAACTCAGTGCATACTCCGCACTGCCGTTGTTGCTCTATAACATTCCGGGCACGACAGGGGTGAATTTTTCGCACAGTGAATTACTTGAGCTGTCATCAATGCCTAATGTGATTGGGATTAAACATACCACGACCGATATGTTCTTTATTGAGCGTTTACGCAATGCCGATGCAAACCAAGTCATTTTTCACGGTGAAGACACCATGTTGGTCAATGGGCTACAAATGGGAGCAAGTGGTGGTATCGGTAGCACGTATAACCTGATGTCTGGCCAGTATGTCGCTATATATAATGCGATGGAACAGGGCCGACTTGAAGAAGCGATGCATCTTCAACATCAGGTGAATCGAGTCACGGAGCAACTACTGGATTGTGGGTTATATCAAAGCATCAAATTTGCCATGACAGAACTGGGTGTTGATTACGGGGTGTGCCGAGAGCCGTTTTTACCGCTGAGCCAAACCCATAAGCAAAAGTTTGAAAAAATATTGGAAAATATTCACTTTTGCTAATGATAAAAGCCGTCTTACCAGTATCAAAGTGTCAATGAGTTTGATACTTTTAGCACACATTCGAGAGTCATAAGGGGCCAGAGTGAGCTCGCGTAAAAATTTATTGGTTCGATTAAGGTCGAACATTGAACCTCTCAGTAAAAAATTGCGTATTGTCGCAGACTATATTCTGGAAAATGCCAATGACGTGCAGTTCCAGACCATCACCGACTTAGCACGCAATACGGAAACCAGTGAGGCAACCGTTGTACGCCTATGTCGTGATTTAGGGTACAAAGGCTATTCCGATTTTCGTATGGCGCTGGCAGTAGACTTAAGCCAAAACGCGGGTCAACAAGCACAAAATATCGAAGGTGATATTTGCGAAGTGTCTGCTCAAAGTGCGGTAGCCAGTTTGCAAGATACGGCTAAATTGATTGATCGTAAGTCGCTGCAACGCATTTGTGAGTTGGTCCATAACGCGAGTTACATCAGTTGTTTGGGGATTGGTGCTTCCAGTATTGTCGGTCGCTACCTAGCGTATCGTCTGCTGCGCATTGGTAAGAAAGTGACCATGTTTGAAGATACCCACATGGCAGCCATGAATGCAGTAAAAAGCAGCGAAGGCGATCTATGGTTCGTGGTTTCCAGCTCTGGTTCGACGAAGGAAGTGCTCCACGCAGCGACCCAAGCTTCAAAGCGCAGTACCCCTGTTGTAGCTTTAACCAATATCAGTCATAGCCCACTAACGTCAGTCTCTACTGAGCTTTTAGTGGCTGCTAGGCCAGAAGGCCCACTGACTGGAGGGGCGTTTGCCTCAAAGGTAGGTGCGTTGCTTTTGGTGGATGTCTTAGTCAATAACTTGCTAGAACAATACCCGCAATATTCTGAAGCGGTGGTAGAGACTGCGGAAGTGGTGATGCCACTCATGGGCTAAGTTACTGGTGGAAATTAAAAAGCCTGTCTTTCGACAGGCTTTTTTTGTGCGCTAAAACGTATTGAGTACTACCTGATTGCGGCCCAACCCTTTTGCTTGGAAGAGTGCTTTATCTGCCCGGCCGATAGTAGCATGCTGACTATCTTCTGCTGATGTAATTCCGATGCTGATGGTGAATTTTACTTCTTCGCTCTCGTGTTCAATGATCGCTTTCTCTGCCAAGTGGCGCAGCATCTCACACTGTTCATAGGCATCGTTTTCATCATTCGCATGAAATAACACACAGAACTCCTCGCCGCCGTAGCGAGCCAAACTCAGTGCGCCTGGTTTGGTGAAACATTTCTGCATCAGATCAGCAGTATGTAGGATCACGTGATCACCGCACTGATGACCATGGTTGTCATTAATGCGTTTAAAGTGGTCAATATCAATCAGAGCAAAATAGACTTGCTCAGTATGCAAGTGTTGTTCAAGCACATCACGTATTGTTAGCTTATTATCGAGATGGGTCATGACGTCTTTGGAGCGAAGCTGCTTATGAAGCAAAAGATTAGATAAGGCCACTTCGGAATAGTTACGAACCATAGTTAAAATGCTTCGATAGGTTGGGAATATCGCCTTCATGTAAAGCACGGCGATCAATCGGTCATTATCGAATAAAGGGATAGAGTAGTGGCGTCCCTTTACTTTTAATGTTTTGGCCAGTGGGTCTGCATCCTGTTTGCCAAGGTAGTTAAAGCTGTGTGGTGTGAAGCGTTTGGCTAAGTCTGGGTTAGTCAGCACAACCTTGGTATTACCGTGGTAGTCAACCGTGCTGAAGTGGCCATAATCGGCATCATAAAGACAAAACTGAATGCCATCATGATGGCAAAAACGGTCAAGAATTGTTTTTAAATGAAGTTTAAAATCCGCAACGTTCTCTTTTTGGTTCAACATAACTAAGGACAAGTTGAGTTGATAAGTAAGGTAGTTAAACACCACCGCAAGGAACAATAGAGACGCAATCACAATGGCGGTCAATGAAAACTGATAAGACGTTGCGAGAATATCAGAGCGATCCGTGCCAGAAATAAATACCCAGTTAAGCTGATTGTCTGCATCAAAAGCTGAAATCTTGAACTGATCTTTGTAATAGTACTCTTGGGTACCAAACTTACGACCTGAATCAACCAGTTCGCTGATCCCACCATGGTAACTGATGGAAGGTGTCCCGATTCGTTCAGGATTTGGGTGGAATACCAAACGTCCCGTGGTTTTATCGACCACAAATACATATCCGTGATTGAGTGTTTTTAACCCTCGCATATTTTGTGTTGCGTGGAATAAGTCAAACTCAATCCATATTTGGTACATGGAATCTGGTGTATAACGAACAGCAACCGCCCAATCTCCAGGTTGCTTTTCGTAAATAGAAGAGAGCTCTAATTTTGGAGAAAGCTTTGACAGAGAATTCCAGACTACAGAATTTAATGTATCGGAATTTAAGGGTTGATTGGCCATCGACTGTATTTTTTGTTTTGTTTTGTCGAAATAGTAAATATCCGAATAAACTGAAGTGTGCTTGAGAAAGCGTTGTGCCGTCGTAACAAAATCGGAATAATTTTCACTTTCATCCAGTAAATAAAGCTTGCTGGCGGCAGCTTCAATTTGGGCAGAAATTAACTGTGAAGATGTTTTTAAGTTGGCGAAAGATTGCTGATACGCATTTTGTTCTGAAGACTTAAATTGTTGGTAAGCGAGATATACCATTCCGACAACAAGCAATATCAAATATGGCTTAAGAATGCGGAGTAGTATTTTAGGTAATGCCATGATTGGAGCCAACTGTATGATTTATAGTAGTTGGTCGCGTATCTTAAACTTGTTCGTCATGCACATCAAATTATATTAGTCCAGAGTTAATAGTACATAAAATTAACAAATTGGACTCTACGTCTATATTGGGGCGGGAAAAAACAAACTATTACCACTATTATTGCGATGAACTACAAGTTTATATTCTATGTTTATGTCGTATGGGTTATAAATCAGTCTTTTGTATAGAGAATATTAATTGATATTATTGATAAATGAGCTTAATTGACTATTAAATCGCCATTTTTCGTCTCAATAGTGACAATTTACAGTTCAGCCAGATGTTTAATTTGAGGTTTGTGTCGAATTAACAAAATTAGTGGATGCACACAAGCAGAAGTATTCTATAACTAACATATTGTCTTTCATAAAATTTATAGAATGCCTTATGCAATTTTGTATATTAAATACCCACTGTGATTGTTGTGAAAAGAAACATAAAGTCTACATGGACGGACATTGTTTCATCGTTGATAAGCGTTATCAGTTCTTATGTCACTATACTGGCAAGATAACAACATTTCGTTGTGGAGAAACGGAAGATAGGATGAAAGGAATCATCACTATTACTGAGCCCCGAGAGTGGTGGCCTGTTGGCGTTCCTACGTCAAAAGCGATTTTGTACAAGGATGATAAAGAGGTTCAGTATACTGTCTGAGCATCATTTCTCACAATATTAAAAACTTCAAATTCTGCTCTTCTTTGACCGTTTTATTCGATTTATATTCGTTAGAATGGAGTCGTATATATTTCAGCTATGTTAGTGTTGCATTGATTTAGTAATAAAAGTACTCAATAACCATTGCAATAAAAATACAAACGGCCACGTTATCGTGGCCGTTCTTCAATGTATGTTACAGCTCAGTGGGTTGGTAACACAAAATACTCATCGACATCGGAAGCTGAAGCACTTGTTTATGCGCTTGTCCGGTTAACACACTGGTTTGATTGGTGTCGCAGATTACTAGCCAGTCCTGTTCCCTATCGCTCGGAAGGGTAAAGCGTGCGGGGGCATTGGTTTGATTGATCAAGTAAAGCAGCTCTTGCCCCTTTTCGTTAATGCCTAGATGTAATGACACCGCACTAAGTTGATTCCAGTCGTCATGCTCCATCACTGTGCCATCAATTCTGCGCCAAACAATACGATTAAAATTACGCTGTTTACCACTGAACGCCTTGATAAAAGGCACCATAAATTCCTGCCTAGCAGCGACCATATCAGAAAGCCAAGTGCGGAATGTGTGTTTTAATGGTGCTTCTTGCCAATTGAGCCAGCTGATGGCGTTGTCTTGGCAATAGGCGTTGTTATTACCTTTTTGGCTGTGAGAGAGTACATCAGCCATTAAAATATGGGGAATACCAAAGGCAAACAGTAAGCTGGCCATGAAGTTGCGTTTCTGTCGCTCGCGTTTACTTTGAATGGTGATACTGGTCGTGAGGCCTTCGTGGCCATAGTTGTCGGAGCGGTTATCTCCATGACCATCACGATTTTGTTCGCCGTTAGCCTCGTTGTGTTTATGCTTGTAAGACACCAGATCTTGCAAAGAGAAGCCATCATGGTAGGTGATATAATTCACCGTCATTCGATAGGGCCAATTGGCGGCGCTGTAAAGATCGCGAGAGCCCATTAATCGGGTCGCAAACTCTTTTAAATAACCTTTATCACCACGCCAGAAACTTCGTGTGATATCGCGAAGGCGATCATTACATTCGTTCCAACCAAACGGGAAATGACCTACCTGATAACCATTGGGGCCTATATCCCAAGGTTCTGCAATCAGCTTTACCTCTCGTAAGATGGGATCTTGAGCAACGGCTTTAAAAAAAGCGCTGCCAGAATTGAAGTTATCTCCCTCTCGCCCCAGTGTGGCCGCTAAGTCAAAACGAAAGCCATCAATATGGAACTCTTTCACCCAGTAGCGCAGTGTGTCCATAACCAAATTGAGAGAGGCTTGATGCGATAAGTCGACGGTATTGCCACACCCCGTGTAGTTGGCGTAATGGTGTCCGTGTTTGAGGTAATACTTATGATCCAATGCTTTTAAGTTGAAAGTAGGACCTCCTTCTCCCCCTTCAGCCGTATGGTTGTAGACCACATCCATGATCACTTCAATGCCATGTCGATGCAGTTCACGAATTGTGGTTTTCAATTCAGTCACCGCATCGTGCTCTGCATAGCGAGGGTCGGGCACCATGAACAAATACGGGTTGTATCCCCAATAGTTGGTTTTGTGCATTTCCAGCAGGTGTGGTTCATGCATACAGGCGGTGATTGGCAGTAGCTGTAAGGTATTGATATTTTGCTGGCGATAGAAGCTGAGCATGCTTTCGCTGATTAAGCCAAGGTACTTACCACGGCAGGCTTCTTCCACCTGTGGATTGAGCATAGTGACGCCTTTCACATGCGTTTCAAAAAGGATCATTTCATTTCTGCAACGCTTAGGAGCCACAACGTTTTGCCAGTCGAAATCGTCTTTGATCACCACACATTTGGCTAAGGTAAAACTGGTGTCCGCGGTAAAAGGCAGCTTATACGTCAGTGGTTGGTCGAGCGATTTGGCATAGGGGTCGGAAATATAATGAGTTAGGTCTGCAACAGTGCAGAGATAGCCATAACGTTGCCCTGCTTGAATACCCTCGATATGAGTATAACGGACTCCCGCTTGTTCATTGCCCAGCGGGTGGGTTGTGTAACCACCTTGATCGTCAAAGAGCGCCAATTGGAGGTCTTGGCTGTCTGGGGCATAAATCGAAAAGTTGCACCCCGTTTCATCGAGTGTGGCTCCAAGTGGATACGGGCGAGAATTCGTCACTGTCATTGTTCAATATTATTTTTGTATTTCTGAATCTTAAGTAAATGTCTTTGTCTTTCTTTGGTCAAGCGCCCTAGGGCAATTAATTTAAGTGTAATTTATTTTCATTTTGATGACGCTCAAAGGTAAAAAAGTGAGCGGCTTGGCGTTTTGTTCTGATTATTTTGATCAGTCAGCAAATATCTCCACCCAAATATTGTGACACGCGGCAATAAAATCGTGTTCTGTAAATTTTCTACTCCTTACTCATCCCCCTGAAATAAACAGGAGGTGGAGGAAGTGCACTTTCTCCTCCTTAGGTAACCTTTCTCACAGTTGAAACGAATGGGGGCTTGCCCCGTCTTACCTCTCTTCTCGATGTCGCCTATTTCTGCCTTTATGGGTTCTGTCGGGGAGAGACTAAAAAAACAAAACCCTAAATGGAGTTAATAATGAAAAAAGTAAGTGTAATTGCTGCTGCAGTGGCTGCGACTCTCGCTGCAAGTTCGGCGTTTGCAGTCGACTTTAACGGCTATTTCCGCGCTGGAACAGGAATCAGTGGTCAGGGCAATGGTGATATCTCTGTAGACAAAAATGGTGTGGGTCGTTTGGGTAATGAAAACGACAACTACTATGAGTTTGGTTTTGCTGAAGAGCTAAAAACAGGTGAGCAAACTTGGCGTTTAGAGTCGATGATCGCTTCAGGTACGCAAGGTGCAAACGGCTGGGAAGACAGTGACTTCAACGTTGCTCAGTTTGCGGTGAAAGCGAAAGGTTTGATTGCCGGTGATGATAGCGCTGAAATCTGGGCTGGTAAGACATACTACCAACGTAAAGACATTCACATCACAGACTTTTACTTTTTGAACACATCAGGTACCGGTGGTGGTATCCAAAACCTTTCTGTTGGTGATCAGAAACTATCTGTTGCGTTGATCCAAGATGGTAGCCACGATGATTCAACGGGTTATATCTTTGACGCACGTTTGGCAAACATTGGTTTGTGGCAAGATGCGAGCCTTGAGCTAGCACTGGCTTACAACTTTGCGACTGATAAAGGTGATGCAACAGAAGCGGCAAAAGATGGCGTTTTAGGTTCTGCAATTGTTCACCAAAATATGTCAATGGGCTTTAACCAAACTGTACTGCAATACGGTACGAATGGTTATGGTGTTCAAGCGGCTAACCTATGGGGCGCTGGCTCTTACTACAACCGTGGTAACGCAGATCAAAACGACGCAACAGGTTACCGTTTAATTAACTGGGGTGTGGTTAACCTTGGTGAATCATGGGAAATGGGTCACCAGCTTGCTTACTTAGCCGGTTCCGATATCGGTGCGAGCAAGCTAGATATTGACCAATACTCGCTTGTGGCGCGTCCAATGTATAAGTGGAACGACACCATGCGTACCGTATTTGAAGCAGGTTACAACGCAGGTGAACGTGTGGATGGCACGGGTGCTGCAACAGAAGATTTCGGTCTAAGTAAGTTCACGGTAGCTCAGTCTTGGGCGATGGGTAACGGCTTCTGGGCTCGTCCAGAGCTACGTGTCTACGGTTCATACTTGCTTGATACTGAAAACGACAACGCGTTCGGTACTAACGAAGATACCGAGTACGTGGTTGGTATCCAAGTAGAAGCTTGGTGGTAAACCCAGCTTTGTCCTAACTGTCTTAAGTCATTACTAGCCGGCGTTTTCCGTCGGCTATTTTTTTAAGCCCTCTCCCCCGAGGATTTAAAAAAATAACCAGAAGGATGAATCGCTTATGTATTTCCGTGCTTTGATTTTAAGTGGTTGTGTTGCCCTGACCGGCTGTCAAACAACGCAAGTTGTTGAACAAGTGCTCGCTGCAAATGCTCAAATGGTCAGCTCGATTGAAGGCTTAAGTAAATTGCCTTTGACGCTGCCAAGTTCCGTGGTGGTCGACATCACCCAAGGCAGCCAGATCCTAACCATGAATGGCATTGAGAGCCCGGTTGCGGCGTTTGAGATCCCTGCAAATCGTGGTGAGTTAGACATTACCATTACATCTTTGATTGAAGATTCGGTGTTTTATCCGTCGGCAGTGATCATGAGCAAAAGTGGTAAAATTCTAGAGTCTTACCAAGGTGCGGATTTTGAATACCGAAAGCCACGTTTGAATCTGGGTGATCGCATTGAAGCTGAAAAGCGTTTTTTTCCTCCCTATGGTGAAGAGAGTGTGTACTTAATCGTCTACACCACAAAGGAAGCATTGAAAGGAACGACAGGGGTGATCCATCCCGCTCGTTTGGATGCGGAGGCTCGTGGTAACTATCTACCAGAGATCAAGGACATCCCTAAACCCCATGCCAACACAGGTCGAATTGAAGTTGCCGTAAAAGGGGCTGGCTTTATTCGGATTGGTACTGAGGCAGAAAAAACCGATACACCACCTGCTAAACGTATCGCTGCACCACAACCAGAGACACAAGCCTTTTACCACAATGCCATTCGAGCGGCGGTTGAAGCCAATGATCTCAATAAAGCTCTCAGCTTACTTGAAGAAGCCAAAGCCCTGAATATCGAAGGTGCGCAGCAGATCTTTGTTCAGGCCGTGAATAAGAAATAGAGACTTTTAGCAAGAATTAAAACGCTATCGCATGACTGCGATAGCGTTTTTTTAATTGGATAATTCAAGAAAGCGTGCTGACAAAGGAGGCAAATCAAGCTGCATAGTTGCTGATGATTGAGTAACGACCAGCTCAAAGCATTGCTGTGAAAGTTTGTCGGGTACCGCATATGCGCCGGGCTTTAACTGCCAGTGGTGGATGAGCGCCTGAGGCAAAGTGAGATCGATGGTTTGACCCTCATGTTTGCTGAAATTAGTGGCTAAGATGAGCTTTTGGCGCTTGCAGCTTCTGGCAAAAGCATAGAGCTGATGTTGCATTGGAGCAAAGTTCTTATGGTTTTCTGCGTAAAGATCATGATATTCCCCAAGCAATGCAGGGCTGTTTAAGCAGAGATTCAATAATTGCTGGTAGAACTGTCGCAGCGCCTTTTCGTGCGGGTTAAGCTGACCGCCATCAAATCTGCCATGGTTCATCCAGCGTTGGTGATGGGGAACGCCAATGTAGTCAAAAATCGATGTTCTTGATGGTTGGCCAAATCCTGCGATTTCGTTGGCGGGTTCACCAACTTCTTGGCCAAAGTAGATCAGTGTCGGCGCTGACGATAAGCAAGCTGACACCAACATGGCAGGTTTAGCCGCTTCAGCTAAGCCAGCAAACTCGGGAGAAGCAATGCGTTGCTCATCATGGTTTTCGAGAAAATGCAGCATATGCTGCTCAATATCGCGCATTTCCCATTCGATACGGCCAATATCGCTGGTGGAGCCGTCTCCTTGCATGATGGCTTTGAGTTGATCATAGAGATCAACTTTGTCATACAGGTAATCCATTTTCCCAAGCTGGATATAATCTCGATATAACGAAGGTTGGTAGACTTCAGCCATCAAGAATGCTTCTGGGTAGTGATGTTTAATGGTGGCATTGAGAAAGCTCCAGAATTCAACAGGCACCATTTCGGCCATGTCATAACGAAATCCATCAACCCCTTTGCTTAGCCAAAACAAAGCAATATCACGGAACTTATACCAAGAGTCAGGTAGGTTGTGTGCTTGCCAGTATTGATAGTGCGCTGCATGATTCTTGTCTCGGAACCCTTGCGGAAGTGTCGGGAAGTCCTTGCTACCATCAGGTTTGATACCGTAATTAATTTTAACGGTTTCGTACCAATCATCGGCTTGTGGTTTGGCAAGCCGTGAGCCATTACCCGTCCATTTTGCTGGGTATTCTACATACGGATTTTCTTGCCTTGAGGGCTGTTGGCCTCCTAATGGCTGCATATGAGGGGGAAGATCTGGTGTTTTAAATGCGTGATCAGGGATGTAATAAAAGTTGTTGTCTCGAGCGTAAGCCACTTTGTTGTTGTCGTTTTCACCGAAATCTTGAACATCTTTGGGATTATTCAGCCCTTGGTAATGGCGAGCAACATGGTTAGGAACAATATCAATGATCACTTTCATTCCGGCCTCATGGGTCCGTTTGATTAACGCCTCGAACTCTTGGTTTCGTTGTGCTGGGTCATCGGCCAAGTCTGGGTTGACGGAGTAATAATCTTTGACGGCGTAAGGAGAGCCTGCGCGACCTTTGACTATATCTGGGTGATCTGCCGCGATCCCAAATTCGGAATAATCGGTGAGAAGCGCATGATGCGGCACGCCGGTATACCAGATGTGTGTGATACCGAGCTGGCGAATGGCGCTTAACGCTTCAGGTGTTAAATCAGAAAACTTACCCACGCCATTTTGCTGCATGGTGCCCCACGCTTGATTGGTGGTATTGGTATTGCCAAAGAGGCGGGTAAAAACCTGATAAATATTGAATTTGCTCATGACTAACGCTGTGAAAGTGATTTCATTCTAGCGTAGAAGAGCACGGAGGATTTTCCCTCATCCTCTGCTTACGTTAAGGGGGCGTAGATGGATTTTTTGTGAGTGTGATAAAAGAAACGCCGCATCGAAATGCGGCGTTGGTTTAGTAGGAAATGGTTCTGTTCAACAAGATTACTTACGATCTTGGTCGAAGTCGCCATGGAAGTGGTCGTGATCTGACACACTGTCTGCGGCTTTCAGCTTCTCACCGATACGCAGTTTTTCTGCCGGCGCTTCGTAGCTCAATGAACGAGCCATACGTGGTGCTGCTTCTTCCGCTGGGAACAGCTCTTTGCTAAACGCGTAGTAAGTGGTGACGTAAGCAAGAGCTTGAGTGTTGACGTAAAGCGCTTGCTGGCTCACGTTTGTGAGATCATCACACGCTTGGTGGTAACACTTGTCGTAAGCGACATCGATTTCACCGCCAAACTGAGCCACTTCTTCCGCTGATTTCACTTTCTCTGCACCGGTAAACAGGCCACCAAATGCCACGCCCCAATCCGCAAAGCCTGCGTAGTCAGAACGCTTAGATAGTGCTTGAGGTACGGTCGATTCAGATTTCGAAGTAAAGAACTCATTGAAAATGGACTCGATATCTGATGTACCGTGCGGTGGCTCAAAATCACCAGTGTAGGCGTTGTCTGGGCTGTCTTTGGTATCAGACAAGTCGCCATCCATTACACCGTAGATGTAGTTTGGAGAGCCAATCATATCGAAGTTTAGATACAACTTAACTTTGTTTAGCTTGTTGTAACGTGCTTCAACCATATCCACTTGCTCTGGTGTCAATGCATTTGGATCGGTAATTTCTAGCTCCGCCATGATCTCGGTTTGTGCTTGATCGTACAACGGACCAAACAATTCATTGGTGTAGTACTCAGAGCCAACAAGACCTGCTTCTTCTGCTGCCCACCAAGCGAAACGGACTTTGTTTTTCACTGGTGCTTTTGTTTCTGCCAGTGCAACTGCGTATTCAAGTAGACCAGCAGTACCAGTACCGTTGTCGTTGATACCTGGGCCTTCCGGTACCGAATCTAAGTGCGCACCTAACATCACAACCTGATTCGGGTTACCGCGTTTGGTTTCTGCAAGAATGTTTTGTGTTACGACCATTTCATCCTGAACGTTCGCAGTAAGCTTCACAGGAACGCTTTGCCCTTGTTCCACCAGAGTTCGCCATTCAGCACCTAGATCGAAGCGTGCGCCTATTGCAGGAATGGTCACTTTGGTATCGCTACCCAAGGTACCACTAACTACTGCCTTACGGCCTTCGTTATTACCTTGGTTAAAGACGATAACTGCTTTCGCGCCTGCGTTTTGAGCGTTCATCACTTTCGCATCAAAAGTACAGCCACCACGTTGGATAGCTGCGATCTTACCTGTGACATCTTTGCCTTCAAAGTCTGATGCTTCACAGCCATCCGTACTGTCGTAATCTGCTGCGTCAAAACGAAAATCTGGTGTCACAAATGCTACTTCACCAGTAATTTCGCCATTTGAACTACCTGAGTAGGACATGACTGCGTAGTCAGGATCCACGCCTTCACCTGCTTCTCGCACACCGACTAAATCGGCGTTATTAACATTCAGCGCACTGCCTGCTAACTCTTCCCATGCGCGGAAGTCAAATTCTTGAGTGGTGACCTCATAGCCATGCTCTTCCATGACGTCAATGATGTATTCCAATGACTCTTGGTAGCCCACTGTACCTGCTGCACGGGTAATAGAGTTCCCGTCGCTGGTTTTTGAAGCGCGTGCTTCGAGCTCTGCTAAGTGCTCGACGACGTCTTCACGATCGATTTTGCCACTGACGTGTTCCGCCGCTGTTCTGGGATCGTTCCAGAAACACCCTGTTAACATTGTTGAGCTAATCAGAGTTGCGAGGATTGTTTTCGTTGTTGTTATGCTTACTTGCATTTGTGACTCCTTGTGTTTATGAATCCCAACCATTCTTACCTTGAATAAGGTTGATTAATACGTAACTAAGTTATTAATTTGTTAAATAATGAATTGACATCAAACAATTGGTATCTTTGCAATGCAACGTGATTAGAGTTGATACACCAATGTCGCATAATCAACAACTTCTGTATTCAATAATACTGTTGTAATTTATAGGCTTAGCGTTTGATATAGGCATGAGAAATTGTGAGGGAGATTGAATGGTTTTCATGCTTTGGTACTGAAGCTTTATACGGGGTTAGTACTAGTTTTATAAAATATCACGCTGTTAGCTCGCAAAATATATATTTACAGTATCTATGTATGAGTGGTGTTTTATATCATACCTTGACCATTATTTGGTTAAGGATACTAGTGCAATGCATAAATGGTTTTTTAACGCTTTGATATATGGTTCTGGAGCTGCTCTAGGTGCTGTTTTGTTAATGGGATGTAGCGAGCAACCTGTGACCTCTGAATCACATTTAGGCGTCTATTCTTCAACTTATCCCGGTTTGCCTCATGTGAAATTCTATCGTTCAGAAGGAAAAAATTATCTGATCACGCCTTGGGGGCACCAGCAAATTCAAATTAAACCAGACGGTACCTTTGACGCGGTTGCAGGCAGTGAGGATGCTACTGGCACGTTGTCTTCGTTGGAAGAGGGGGTGTACCAAAAGGTGGTAATCAATTATTGGGGTGAGAGCCATCAGTTAACGCGCGTTGAAGATGCTGAAGGGGAGGCATTAATCGAGCTGCTGTATGGTTCCAACTGGTTTAACCCTATATCACCAGTTGATGATTGCGATGATGATTGGTTGGTCAAAAAAGAAGAGGTGACCTTTGATCATACCAAGTTGGATGCACTGTTGGAGAAGCTTAACGGCGAACAAGATCCTTATCAAAAAACCAGTAGTTTGCTTGTGATGAAACAGGGCCAATTGATTGTAGAAGAATACATGAATGGTTGGCAGGCCGAGTATCCTCATAGTATTCAATCGATATCAAAAAGTTTGACCTCGTTAATGGTTGGTGTAGCTATTGAAGAGGGGCTTATCGAAGATGAAGAATCGCCGCTATCGACCTATTTGCCGCATTACACGGGATTTTTTCAAGGAGATAAGAGCCAACTGACGTTAAAGCATTTTCTAACGATGAGTTCTGGATTGGATTGGGATGAGTGGAGCTTACCTTATTCAGATCCAAATAACGTCCGCTATCAAGAAATGTTCAACTCAGAGCCCGTGAAGTTTGTCCTCGATAGAGAACTCGTTCAATCTCCAGGAGCTCACTTTACTTATAACGGTGGTCTAGTCACTGTCGTGGGGGAAATTCTGGCAGATAGGGACCGTAAAGCGAACTTAGCTGGTTATATTCCGCAAAGCAAAATGGCAGAGCTTTGTTTTAAAAATGCTTATATGTCAGGCCAAATGGGGAATGTGAGTAACGCGGCCGGAGGTGGCTTTTTACGCGCAAGGGATATGTTGAAACTTGGGATGCTGGTGCTAAATGATGGTCAATGGAAAGGAAAGCAGATCGTCAGTAAAGATTGGATTGAACGCTCAACCCAGTTCTATGTCGCCACCAATTGGGACGGTAGTGGTTATGGCTATTACTGGTGGATAAATGACCATTTTGTTGATGGTAAAACGTATCGTGTTGTATATGGTCTTGGTTATGGCGGTCAGGTTATTGCTGTTGTGAAAGAGCTGGATCTTATCGTAGTGAAAACAGCCACCAATTATGCAGGGCAGACGAATGATTTCAGCATCATGAAACACGACATTCTTCCTATCTTTGTTGGATATGAGGATTAACATCCAGCCCCAAACAAGAATGATGTGCTTGCAAAGAGCACGTCATTTTTGTTTACCAAGCCATGGATACATGCAAACCGACTGATTCATCATCCACCCATGGAATAAGCTGGACGTTATTGTCGAATGCGTCGGTAAATATCCATGCGGAAACAGAGCCGAGCACTGCTCCTGCCAAAACATCTCGCCAGTAGTGTCGATTGGCTTCGACGCGGCCAACTCCCACGAGAGAGGCAACGCCATAAGCGGGCAAGCCAACTTCCCAACCATAGCGAAGATGCAGAGTCGTGGCGGAAGAAAAGGCCATGGCGGTATGGTTAGAGGGGAAGCTGTCATCGCTGCTGCCATCAGGCCTTTCTTCTTCAATCAAAGCTTTGCCTAGCAACCCAGTTCCGCCTGCTACTGCCATACTAAGACCAGCTTGCTGAAAGCCTTGCCAATCTTCTTTGTAGGCAGGCAAAGCCAGCGCCGCACCAACCAAACTATATGCGCCAATATCACTAAATGTGTCCCAGTGATCTGAGCTTGAGGCTTGGACAGGTAAAGACAGCGTGGCAGTAAGGAGCAGAGGAGCAAGTCGGGTTACAGCTTTCATAATGTCGATGTTTGATGGCGTTCATTTGAGACAAATTGTAATTCTGAACAGGGGGAATGTGACAGAGAGTTGTAAAATCCACGAGACGTTTTTTTCATTTGTCGCAACTCTGGATAGGTGCTCACAAAATATCAAAAAAGCAGAACAGCAAGAAAGTGTTGAATTGTTAGTTTTATTCTTATTAAACAAATTGTTATGTGCAATTTTAATGATAGTGATGTGTATTTTCTTGTTTTGACAGTGGTGAGTTATTTCCTACTCTTAATGTCATGCGCTTAAATCCGAAACGAGATGTATTGAGGACAGCAACCAGCAGCAAGAGTATTACGACAACGTCAGAAAAAGGAGAATCCGATGGCGACATTCAAACAGGACATTCCGAATCGAGTAACGGTTTATCATGATGATCTTGATCAGGAAAACGCATTGAAAAACGCGATGCTTCCAGAAAAGCCGCGCTACTTCAATGGGTCACCAACCTATCAGGCGAATAGCGTCGATGAGTTTAAATCGAAGCTTAATCAAATAGGGATGTCGCTTGACGTATAACTCCTAGCCATTTCCTCCAAATGTTGAGGATAGCCACAACAGGGTAAAGCCGTTGCTTTACCCTGTTTTTTTCATCACTAGCCCTAACCTTCCTTTATCTTTCTTTCCGTCTGGCAGGTTGACCATTTTTTTATCAATCACAGTAAAGCCAATGCTTTCACATAGGGTGATGAGCTCTGCGACAGGGTAAGCATCATAGAAAAATTTGACATCAAACATAACGCCAGTAAAAGGTGCGATGTTGGTGTCGCTACCGCCACTGGATAAGATAAGTAACCCTTCCGGAGAGAGGGCTTGATAAGCCTTGATCAATAAGGGGAGGTGTTGTTCGCGAGATAGATGGAATAGGCTGTCCCAGATCACCACACCATTGTATATATGATTGGTATTGAATGATTCCAGATCCTGCAAATGCCATTGATGCAGTGGGAAGCGTTCTTGGGCGACTGCCAGCAATTTCTTTGAGCGATCAACTCCTGTGATCCGGTGGCCGTTTTCAATCAGCAACTGAGCGACGGGAGTACCTGTACCGCAGCCAAGGTCTAAGATAGCGCTCTCTTGAGGTAGCTGGTTCAAAAAACAACGGAATAGGGCTTGGTCAGGTTTAGGCAGCGTAGTGCGCATTGCTTGCCATTGGCTGGCAATTAAGTCGTATTCGGCCTTCATTCGCTTCCTTGTGATGTTAAACGGGGCAGGATCCTATTCTGCCCCGATTTGCCTATTTATCCCAGTTCAGAGCATACTTTTTTTTGTATTCCCGGAGGGGCGGGTTCGTAATGACTTAATGTCATATTGAACATGCCTTGTCCGCCAGTGAGTGAACGAAGACGTCGTGCATAATCTTGCAGTTCATTGATAGGCGATTTGGCCTGCATTAAGGTAAAGTTATTTGCTTGTGGTTCGGTGCTCTCGATTAAACCTCGGTTGGCAGAGAGATCGCCAGAAACATCCCCAACACTGTTGGTCGGAATTGTCAGTTCCATTTGAACAATGGGCTCTAAAACAATAGGTGCGGCTTGTTCAACGGCTTCCAAAAATGCTTTTTTCCCAGCAATAACGAATGCGATCTCTTTCGAATCAACGGAATGGTATTTGCCGTCAAACACCGTGACCTCAACATCTTTGATTGGGTTGCCGGATATCGCACCTTCTTCAACTGCTTGCAGGATGCCTTTTTCGACCGCAGGAATTAAAGAAGTTGGGATGGCACCACCCACAACCTTATTAATGAACTTGAAGCCGCTGCCTCTTTCCAATGGTCGTACACTCAGTTTCACTTCGCCAAATTGACCGGCACCACCGCTTTGCTTTTTATGGCGGTAATGGCCTTCGGCTGGCTTGGTGATGGTTTCAAAGTATTCCACGCTTGGCTGGCTGGTTTCTAGCTGGAGCTTATAGACATCAGCCATTTTTTCCAAGGCTACCTTGAGATGAAATTCGCCTTGTCCACTGAGGACGGTTTCGTTGGTTCGTTTACGATGCTCGACTTTCAGCGAAGGGTCTTCACTGGCAATACGGTTTAGTACTTCACCTAATTTTTGTTCGTCGCCGCGTTTGACGGGTTTAATGCTCAAACTGTACATGGATTCAGGGAAGTTGAGTGTTTTTAAGCTGACGTCATCTTCCTCATGGGAGTCGTGCACAATTGCGTCAAACTCAAGGTCATCGACCTTAGCTAATACGCAAAAATCTCCCGCCAATGCACGTGAAATTTCACTTCGTTGCTTGCCTTGCAGTTGATATAGATGGCCGACTTTGAAGGCTTTATTGCTGTCGCCTATGAATAGTTGGCTGCCAGTACTAATCTCACCTTGATAGACACGTAAATAGGCCAGTTTCCCCATGTAAGGATCGACGCTGACTTTGTATACGTGAGCAACGCTGTGCTCCAATGTTTCACAATTGACTTTGATTTTTTGCCCATTTTTCTCCAGCAGTGGCGGATTGCCCTCGTTTGGCATTGGCATAATTTCAGAAAGTACATCAAGTAGCAGCTCAACCCCAGCGCCTGTTTGTGCTGAAACAAAACAGATAGGGATCACGTGCCCAGTACGCAAAGCTTCCTCAAATGGGTCGTGTAACTGTTCTGGGGTGAGAGCAGAACCTTGCTCAAGGTAAAGCGCCATTAGGTCTTCGTCTAACTCTACGACTTGGTCAATGAGGCGTTCATGCGTTGAAGTGACGTCGGAAATACAGGTTGAAGCTTGCTCGTTTGGTTCAAAGTAACAATCCACCACTTCGGTGCAATCAGCAGAGGGTAGGTTGATGGGGAGGCAACTGTCGCCAAAGTGGTGCTCAATGTGCTGTAAAATTTCTTCAAGTTTATTGGCGTGGCTGTCGAGCTTATTGATGATGATCATCTGGCATTTTTGTTGCTCTTTAGCGAAGGCATATAACCGATCGGATACTTGATTGATTGGCATTTGAGGGTCGATAACCAAAGCCGATGTTTCAACCGCAGGGTAAATACTGAGTGTTCGACCAAGCAACTCGGCTTGTCCGGGGGTATCGATAATATTGAGGCGATGTTTTTTCCAGCTCAGAGCGACTGGAGTCGCTTCAATACTGTGTTGGTAATGAATAGATTGGTTATCAAAGTCGGTGACGGTATCTCCTTTGTCAACACTACCAAGGTGCGTGGTGGTATGAGTGGTGTACAAGAGCTTTTCGATGAGGGTTGTCTTGCCACTACCAGATTGACCAACAAAGGCGATATTACGGATCTTGTTGATGGGCATAGTGAGTTCCTTACAAAATGAAAGACGAAAGACCTTGGAGTAGGCGGGATTACCGCCTGCCCGTCTTCCATGTCATTTTGCGGATGACTCGGTACATACACTCCCCAAACAAGGATGAGAGTTTTCAGTATGCAGTAATATCCTTATTGTTTATGTGACTTATTTCACTGGTGATGATTTAAGCAAGTAAAATGTTGGTGAGTTCTTATAAGCCAGAATCCGATGGCAGATTCTGGCTTTAGAGTGGGATTAGTTGGATTATTCGCAGGCGATCACGAGGTTACGTCCACGATTTTTAGCTTTGTAGAGGCAACGATCAGCAGCTGAAAGTGCTTTTGAAACATCAGTACTCTGCCATTCAGTGATGCCGATGCTTACGGTGACGGGCTCGGCATGCTCTAGCCCAAGAGAATAGAGCAATTGGCTTTCGACGCGATGACGGATTCGCTCGGCGATGATAACGCCATACTCAAGGCTTGTTTCTGGCAAAATCAGTGCAAACTCTTCACCACCCATCCGGCCAAACACATCATTGCCCCGGATTTCACTTGATACTAACGTACAAAATGTTTTAAGAACCGCATCACCAGCAGGGTGCCCATAGGTATCATTGATGGTTTTGAAGTGATCGAGGTCGAGCATACACACACAGGCCGGGATATTCATTCGCCTGATGTCGTCTGCCATGGACAATAAGGCACGTCGGTTTAATACGCCCGTTAATGGGTCTTGTCTAACGAGTTCTACGAGCTGTGATTCTTTGTGTTTAATGGTTGAGGCCATGCTTGAAAATGCATTAAAAAGGTCACCAATTTCATCGTCTCGTAGCATGTACTCAGTCTTCACTTTACGCCCCATGGAAAGATCGCCCACTCGGCGGCGCAAGATGGCAATTGGGGCGGCAATATAGCGTGATAGCGACAAGGTCAGAATGATAAACAGGATCAGTGTGATCATTAGGTACAACAGCACTTCTCGTAGTAGTTCATCACACTGTTTTTCCAATTCCTGCATGGGAACAAACACCAACATACTGACGCCGTATTTGTGTGCGTCAGGGGCGTTCGGTGCGTATCTAAAGTGGACTAAGTGCCGTTTTAAGGAGACAGGAATGTTGATGTTGACCAACACACCACCTAAATCATTGCGTATTTGCGGCTGACTTGTTTGGTTGATCTTATGACGAGCAAGTTGCTCCCCTTCTAAATAGTTGGTGGCGGATAGGAGCTGCATGTTTTCATTCAGTACCAGCGCCACATCAACCTCTTTGAAGTCATTCGCTAATAGATTTTTCTTGATCTCAAAGAGTTGGTCTTCAACTTGAGTTTTATCCAGCACCACGGTGTAAAAGCCAATCAACTCTTTTTTACAATTGAGCATTGGGCGCGAGTAAAAGTAGGTTTCTGTTTCGAAAATAAGTCCGAGGTCGGCGACTTTGTCACTACTTGCAAGTTCAACGATTGTTTTTGGTAATTGCTTTCGTTCCCGCAGTACCAGTAAGCGGCTGTTTAATTCACGATTGGCGGCCGAGTTTTCTTCGCCCCGATTCTTTAGCGCATAAATGGCATTTTCAACTTCACGCTCTTGGCGCACGGCTTCAGGGTATTGCTTGGACCACTGCTCATAAGAATCATAAAGCCGATCGACAGTTAAGTCGGATAATACGCGTGTGTTAAGAATGTTTTGCCTCAGCACGTAACGGTTACTGCTATTTGGCGAGAGTGTCGAAAAACTGACTACCCCATTTAGATCAGATACGATAAGCGCGGAAAAACCATTGCCATAACTCAATGCACTGGAAGCCATTTCCGCGATTGGGCGCTGCCCTTCAAAACAACGATTAAGCTCCAGACTCAGGCGATCAAACTCGTCAAAACGTCCCTCTATCGAGTGACCAAGTTCGTGTGCTCCCAATGTGGCCGCAAGTTGGCTACTTTGAAACACATGATCAATGATGATTTTTTCTCGTGCTTGATAATAAGCATAACTAAACAAAACTATGGATATTGCCAAAGGCAACAATATCAAAAACACTTTAACACTGAGTTTATTCATCCACTATATTTCTTTGATCTTGTGGGGTAATGATGCCGAGATTCTTAATAACGGTGAGGTCGCCGTTATTAAACTGCCCTAGATACATCGGCAAATTAAAGTGATGATCGACCCGTAGGCTGACTTTAGCATCACCGTCATAGAGCGTTATATTTTGCAGCTGATTAACGGTTGTCTCTTTATTGAATTCTCCTGAAGCTTCAATGGCTTTTTTAAGAATGAACATCAAATCATAATGCGATTTGCTTGAGTAAGTGACGACACTTTCGTAACCATGGAACTTGCGATAATCCTCGACGAACTTTTGCGCCGTAGAGGTGTCGAGTTCATTAAAGAAATGGAGCGCAGTCAGTACCCCATTTAATGCCGCACTGTCGACATTACTTAAGTAGGTTTCATCGGCTGCAAATGCGACCACTTGGATGTTGCGACCAAAATCAAAATTGGCCATTTGAGAGAGGAATTGGAAACCGTCTGCGCCAGGCAAAATTAGCATCAGCGTTTGGGCGGCCGAGTCTTTGATGCGTTGGAAGACGGGCTGGTAGTTTTCTACACCAAATGCCGTGAACTCGACGTTGGTTACTTGACCATGATTTCGGTCAACCTCTTCAACAATGTGCTCTGACATTTTATGTGGCCAAATATAGTCGTAACCAAAGATATAAAATTTATCACCGACGTTTTCGGTTAGATAAGGAACGACAGGAGTAATGTAATGTTCAGGGATGGTGCTGTAGCAGATCAAGTAGCGACTAAAATGTCGTCCTTCATAATCGATGCCGTAAAGCATTGGTGTTTTAAACTCATCGGCGATCTCTGACATTGCATAGCGTGATGAACTGCTCACTGGCCCAAGCAATGCGAACACATTCTCAACCTGAACGAGCTCACGGCTAAAGGCGACGGTTTTGGCTGGATCTGTTTGATTATCTTTTACGATGAGGCTTAACGGTCGACCAAGCACACCACCTTGAGCGTTAATTTGCTCCACCGCTAACTGAGCGCCTTTTAATGCTTGCTGTCCATATACCGCGAATGTTCCGGTTAGTGGCAACACCACTCCGACCTTTATCGGCTCTTTCGCTGGCGAGCAGCTAAATAAAAACACGCAAATAAAGGCCACAAATAATGGCCTATTTGGTACCCACTTTTTCATCACCACACGCTACCTGAATAATGTTATCAACTTATTTATTAATAAAAGTCCACAAACTTGGGTTAGTAAAGATGTTACATTTTCAAGTCTATAGTTTAATTATTATTAATTTTATCAGGCGTTTTTATAAAAACCATAGTGCCGACATATGGTTTGGCGTCAAAAATACGTCAATATTTAGCTTTTTATGATATTAAAAGCATATATTTTATGTGGTTAATTTTACATAGTGTGAATTTACATTGTAAATTCACACTATGTTGCATATAAGATTCACTTCTTTTGAGCTCTCAATATAAACATTTGGTCTAATTACTTTCGGCAATACCAATAATACGTTTGATCATGTCATCGGCAGTAACACTTTTGTCTCGATAAAAGCGGAAGATTGCGGAGTTCATGGCTTGTTGAGCGACGGGATTAAGCGCCATCGAGTCAGTCATACTAGGGGCCGCACGCCCTTGTTGAACTGCGCGTTTGAAGTCTTGATAGGATTGTTGCTGACAGTCATTGAAATGGCGCATATCAATATCAAGCCGAGGTGGAATGGAACCCTTAAGCTTATTGAAGCGGATTTGAAAATCACGATTCGCCATAATAGTCGCCAGCTTATTCGCTTGTTGATGGGAAGTCATGTTGCCAGACATGAAGATAAAGCTGTCCATATTGTAGAGGAAAATGTCATGGGATTGGGGTGCTGGATAACAAGCGATCTGCTGGGGGACTGACTTACCGCGGGCAAGTAAGTCTCCGAGAATCCAATCTCCTCCCAACTGAAACAGCGCACGGTCTTCTGCAAGTGCTTGGGTGGCGGTATCCCACTTTTGATTAGGTTCGAGCTTTTCAAGTAATAAACTGAGTCGGCGAAACTTCTTAAGCGCACGGCGCATCTGTGGTGAATCAATCTGTTCCGGTTTTAACTGCACCAATGCTGTTTTGTAAAACTCAACACCACCATAGGCAATGATCAAGCTTTCAAAAAGCTGGGCGATTTGCCACGGTTGTTCGCCAATTGCCAGCGGGATAATTCCTTGAGTTTTAGCGGTTTCCATTGCGGACAACATCTCTTCCCACGTTTGTGGTGGAGTGAGCTGAAGTTTGCTGAGCAAAGTGTTGTTAACCCACAGCCAGTTTAAGCGATGCAATGTCATGGGGAGTGCAACATAACCATTGATAGTCTTATTGATATCAATGGCAAGTGGGTACAAGGTTTGTTCCCAACGCTGAGCGTTAGCGGTTGGGTTTAAGTTGTAGAGAATGCCAATGGCATCCCACGCTTTAATACTGGGTCCCTCGATTTGTGCAAAGGTGGGAGTATTCCCTGCCAGTGCGCGCGCTTGAAGCACGGTAAGTGCGCTGTCACCTCCGCCTCCGGTTACTGGCGACATCGAGATGGGCATATTGTGTTTTTCTAACTCTTGTTTTAGCTCATTGAGAGCTCGCTGTTCACCTTGCGATGTCCACCAATGGAGGAATTCTACTTGGGCCATTGTTGTGTGGCTAAATAGCAAAGAAGCCATCAGTGCCATTGTTTTTGTCATATTAGCCTCTTGGAAATATCAAACTTGCGTTAAGCCCACCGTTTGAAGTGAGGCTGAGTTGTAAATGCCCACCATGTGCTTTAGCAATGCTTTGAGAGATGGTTAAGCCAAGTCCATTGCCTTCTTGTGTTGAATCCGCCCGAAAGTACGGAGCGCACAGCTTTTCTAGTACGTCGGCTGTTAAGCCATTACCTTCATCAGTGATAGTAAGGACTAACGCTTTATCACCGTCTTCAATGTTGATTTTGGCGCAAGTGCCATATTTGACGGCATTATCGATAAGGTTTTGTAGGCAACGCTTCATGGCAAGAGGCTTACCAATAAAAGGCTGTACGGCTTGGCCGTGGATAACAACTTGTTCTTGTTTATAGGGTAAGTTTTCAGTGATGTGGTGTAGCATTTGGTTAATGTCAATCGGTTCGACATCTTCATGAATATCCGTTTCCCGTATACATTGCAACGCCCCTTTGACCATGAGATCCAAGTCATTCGCGAGCCGTGAAAATCGTTCTCTGTCACGATCGTCATCCAGCATTTCTGCTCGTAGCTTAAGACAAGCAATAGGGGTTTTTAAATCGTGGGAGATCGAGCCAAATAACATATCTCTATCTTGAATGTAGCTGTCGATACGACGATTCATCTTGTTGAAGGCTCGAACGGCGGCACGCAGCTCATTACTGCCTTCCTCTTTAACTTCAGGCACGTTTAAGCGACTCGACATCAAAGTTGCCGCCTTAGCGAGACGGCGCATCGGGCGAATCTCTTTGCGTACAACAAACCACGTACAAATTAAGAGCAATAGCGCAGACAAAGCCAAGGTCAGCCACTCTCGAACATCAAAATAACGGGTATGAAGCTGAATATAAGGAGCTGGAAGTACGGCTGCGAGATAAAACCATTCATTCGGTGCGACTTCGACTTGGATGACAAGAATGGGAGGATTGAGTGCGCCATACGAGAGCGAATAATGAGCCCACAGCATAGGAAGCTCATCGATAGGTAATTCATTATTGAAGACTCTGAGTTTATCCCGACGGGTAAACTCAACATGGATATTGCCAATTTCAGACAATTCATTTGCTAGGACGTCATGAACCTCGTTTATTACAAGGGACTTACGTTCGCTCTCGGGTAGTGGAGCCATATCGATTTGGTGATTGTTTAGGGAGACAAAGAAGCGGGTGCCTCCCATGTTCCTCAATTGGTTGAGTACTAAATGGCGATACTCCACAGGCAACGTCTGGAAGAAAGAGACCGTCGAGGATGCGCTCATCGCAAGGCTTCGCACTGTTGTCACCAGCCCTTGCTTGTCGCGGTTACTGGTGTGCTGATACCAAATTGCCCCGGCAAGCAACTGAGCAAGAATGATCACGGTAAGAAGAAACAAGCTGGTACGGGTGGCGAGGGAGTTGGACCAGAATCTAACGCTCATAATGGACGTCCGTGGTCAGCATGTACCCTTTGTTACGTACTGTGAGGATCAAGGAGCGATCTTTGTCTTCCAAGTGATGACGCAAGCGGCTGATTTGGACATCGATTCCGCGCTCAAATGGATCCGCATCTCGGCCCCATATTTCACGAGCAATATCGTCTCTGGATAGAATGGATTCGGCATGTGTGACAAAGAGGCTCAGCAAAGAGATATCTGCCCCACTAAGTTGTTTGATGTGATTAGTGGGTAAGTGAATGAGTTGGCGTGTGACGGTATTCAATTGCCAGTCAGCAAAATTCACTTTCTTTGCTAACGTTGAGCTGCTAGTCAGCTGGCTACGACGTAAGATGGTTTTGATGCGCGCAAGTAGCTCCCGGGGGCTGAAAGATTTGGTGATGTAGTCATCGGCTCCCATTTCTAATCCTGCGACACGGTCTGCTTCTTCAGCAACGGCGGTGAGCATAATAATAGGGACGTCTGAGGTACGTCGCAGCTTCTGACACAATGTAAATCCATCGTCGCCTGGCATCATAATATCTAAAATAATCAGATCAGGTTTGTGCTGGCTAAGCTGTGCCCACATAGCCTCACCATTCTCAGCCCCTAAAACCAGAAAACCGGCCTTACCTAAATAGTCGGAAAGTGCTTCGCGAAGCTCGGCGTTGTCGTCCACGACTAAAATCAACTTATCATCCATGCATTACCTCCCAGTCATACCGCCGATAATGATGCGACAAGTTCGATCTGGTCTCAATTGATGGAAATATAAATTGCTGTATGAGTGGTGCCTTTTTTGTAAGGATTTACTTACAAATGCATGACTGTGAAGAGACTTGCAATGTTTCATTTAACTTGTTGAATCCCTCGCAAACCACTGACCAAAAAGAGCCCCGCATGGATACGGGGCAATACACCAAAGTAAGGGGGTAGGTGCAGTTATTCGGCAGTGCAGCCAACTTGGATACTTCAGATTTGCTAACAATACTGGTTTTTGGCCTCAGCTGCTGATGAGTTTTGTAACGCCTTTGTAAGTGAACACTTACATCCAATAATATCCTTTAACTAACATGATTTCTCATATAGATAATCACTAAAAATAAACTTAAGTACTAGTTTTTGGCTGGTTTCCTCATTCATTTTGTTGATTAGTTTTCTTTAATTGATATCATTTATCAATAATTAATATATTTATAAATAAAGATTAATACTTTTTGCTTGCTGGCGATCGGGATGAGGTTTTAACCAACCTAATGTGACCAACATAGGCGATACATAATGAAATATCTTGGATTTAAGCAGTACGTTTTGATTGCAGTAACCGTGTTAGTGACACTTTCGGTGTCTCTTACCAGTTACTATTTCTATCTTCAACGCAAGGATGCACTCATTGAAGCCATCAATAACTCAGGATCAGAGTATGTATTTAAGCAGGCCAGTGTTATCCAGACACGGTTACTTGAAAAAATAGAGGGATTAACAAAGCTAGGCCAACTTTTTCAGAAAAATGAAATTACAGGTAGCGCTGAAGATTATATCAATTTGACTCACACAATTGCTGCGGCCATGAATCTCAATAGTTCGGTAGTCGGGTTTGATAATGGTGATGCGTATTGGAACCAAACATCCGCTAACTGGCCGAATCACAAGCTTAATCGCGATGTAAGAACTCGCTCGTGGTATCAACAAGGGCAAAATAGCCATACCGCGACGATGACCGACCCTTACTTAGGAACAGACTCAGATATCTATTGGATCAGCCTCGTTCAGAAAACGGCCAATGGGATGATCTCTGTCGACATGCAATTGTCGTTTTTAAATGAACTTGCTAAAGCAGTGAAAGAGCGAGAAGGCGCCTTAGGTGTGATTCTGACTGATGATGCAACAATTTTAGCTTCGTCAGAAACCAATCTAAAAGCGGGCAACAATGCAACTCAATATGAATGGCTAAAGAATATTGCGAATCAATCAATTGGAAAACAAGAGTTTGTGACTCAGGCCGTTGTGGATGAGCGCGAAAAAATGTTTTTCAGCTATCGCATCGATATCGAGAACAAAAGCTGGTACTTCTTAATCGGTTTAGACAAAGAGCTAGAATTTGCCGTGCTGAAAGGAGCCAGAAACAGCGCCATTATGGGTACACTCATTGCGACGATCATTAGTGCTTTGATTGTTTTTGTCGTGATCCAACTGCTTTATCGCCCAGTCGTTGCATTAAAACAGACAGTGCAGAGCTTATCGCAAGGTGAAGGGGATCTAACGCAGCGGTTAGAAGTGCGTAGTCACGACGATCTAGGACAAATCTCTCATGGTTTTAACCTGTTTATTGAACAGATCCAAGGCATCATCACTGAGGTGCAAACGGTAAGTATCCAGTTATCGGAGAAAGTGGAGCAGTTGCATCAGCAGAGTAATCATAATGCCGACATACTAGCCCAGCACGCAACTGAAACAGAGCAGGTGGTAACAGCCGTTGAAGAGATGAGTGCAACAGCCGATTCCGTTGCGAAAGATGCTGTTGCGACCGCTAATCATACAGCTGAAGCGAATATCGCTGGGGCCACCTCCAAAGAAATAGTCATGACAGCGAAAGGCAACATATCAGCGCTTGTTAATGATATGGAAGAAGCCACTGAACATGTGACTAACATGAGCAATGAAACCCAGAATATCAATCAGATCTTAACGGTGATTAGTGACATTGCTGAGCAAACCAATTTGTTAGCGCTCAATGCAGCGATTGAAGCTGCTCGTGCGGGTGAGCAAGGACGCGGATTTGCCGTCGTCGCGGATGAAGTGCGTAGCCTTGCCAGTCGTACCAAAAATAGCACTGAAGAAATTGAAGCGGCGCTCAAAGAGCTACTGTCAGGTAATCAATCCGTAGTGAATTCAATCAAAGCGACCAAAACACGTTGTCTAGAAACCTCTACTGATATTGGCAATGTTGAAGCAAGCCTTGAGAAAATTACTGATCGTGTGGTTGAAATTGATGATCTTAGCTCTCAAGTGGCGACTGCATCTGAAGAGCAAAGCAGTGTCACTCAAGAAATTAGCCGCAATCTGACCGCGATTAATACCATCGTGGGAGAAATGAACGACAGTGCATCATCAGTTAAGGATGAAGCTTCGAACATTGCGATGATTAACCGTAACCTTGAACAAATTGTCTCTCGTTTCAAACTGTAAGCCTTTCTTAGCAGGCTCTTTCCCGAGCCTGCTTTCTCTACCTTTTCTTTTTACTTAATACTTTTGGGTGTTTCTCGATTTGTCTTTCGATTGGGTCTATACCTAAGTAGATAACATGTGATTTCTTGCACAAATACGTTGTTTACAGAAAGGATTTTGTTGGCACCTCTTTCTGGAGTTGCCCGCTATAAGAATAAGTCGAGGAACAACTTCATGATTTTTAAGAACCTACCTTTACGATTTAAAATTGCGTTAGGAACAGGCATTCCATTGGTCTTATTATCTTTTTTATCGTTTGTGGCGATAACAAGCTCAAGCTCGCAAGTGGAATCCAGTGGAATGGTGGACCATACCCACAAAGTGATTCAACAAGCGATGAAAATTGAAGCCGCTGCGGTAGATATGGAAACGGGGATGCGCGGCTATCTATTAGCTGGGAAAGAAGATTTTCTGACTCCTTATAAAAATGGTCAACAAGAGTTCCAAGTTCTGGTGAGCGCACTAAAACAAACGGTGAGTGATAACCCGACACAGGTCAATCGATTAGGGGAAATTGAATCAACTATTAGCGCTTGGCTAAGTAATGTAACGGAACCCACCATTCAGCTTCGAAGAGTCATTGGTGATGCGAAAACCATGGATGATGTCTCTGATTTGGTTGCACAAGCTCGGGGTAAAGTGTACTTCGATAAGTTCAGAGAGCAGGTTAGCTTATTCATTGAACGCGAAACCAAGCTATTAAAAGAGCGTCAACAGCAAAATGAAGACAACTTCAAAAGAAGTGTTCAACTGCTTAAGAGAATTGATGATGCAAGCTTTATGTCTGCCCAAGATTACAACGCACTGTCCTCTACACTAAGCCAATTAAAGGATGCAACTGGCTGGGTGAATCACACCCATAAAGTCATTGAAGCGGCGCAGAGTGTATTGGCAGCGGCGGCAGATATGGAAACGGGTATGCGTGGCTACCTATTAGCAGGTCGCGAGGAGTTTCTGGAACCTTACAATCAGGGCAGTATTACGTTTGAATCAAGTATTACGGCATTGAAAAAAACCGTGAGTGATAATCCAGCTCAGGTACAGCTCTTAGGTGAGATGAAAAGAACCATCAATGAGTGGCAAGTGAATATTGTGGAGCCCATGATCGCACTGCGCACCCAGATAGGCGACGCCAAAACCATGAACGATATGGCGGATCTTGTCGGTGAGGCGCGAGGTAAAGTGTACTTTGACAAATTCCGAGCACAAATTGCCGATTTCATTGAAATGGAAGATGCCTTGATGGTTAAGCGTCAAGCCGCAGCGAAAGATGCAGCCAGTACCACAACAAGCACCATTGTTGTCGGTACACTCATTGCAATTGCATTGGGCGTGGTAATTTCTTGGGTGGTGTTAAAAGCGATCACTGAGCCTGTTGCTGAAGTAGCTAAAGGCCTTGAGGAATTAGCGAATGGCAACCTGACTGCAACGATTAAAGTGGAGTCCAAAGATGAATTAGGTGTGATGGCGGATAGTTATAATCAGGCGGTCAGCAAAACCAATCAAGCGATGAAAGAAGTACTCACGACCACAGATGAGGTGGTTGAAGGTTCAGTTGCCATTACCGAAGCTAATAGCTTAATGGCAAAAGATCTTGAGGAGCAGTCTGATAAAGTCGCACAAATATCAGCGTCCATTGAACAAATGGCAGTCAGTATCCAAGAAGTGGCTTCGAAATCTGCGGATGCGACCTCAAGTGCACAAAGTGCTGGGGTGACAGCGAATACGGGTGGACAGATAGTACGCAACACCATTCAAGGCATGAACTCAATTAATGACGCGGTGTCAGCATCATCGAGTAGCGTGACTGAACTGGGTAAACGTGGTGCTGAAATTGGCGAAATCATCAATGTGATTAACGACATTGCAGAGCAAACAAACTTACTCGCGCTTAACGCTGCGATTGAGGCGGCTCGGGCAGGTGAAGCGGGACGAGGTTTTGCGGTTGTTGCGGATGAAGTTCGTGCTCTAGCAGACAGAACAACGACAGCGACTCAAGAAATTGGGCAATCGATTGAAGCCATTCAAAGTGAAACTCAGCTTGCGGTTGAACGAATGGAAAGTGGTACCAACCACGTCCATGAAGGGCTCGACTTAGCGCAGCAAGCGGGCAGCAGTTTGGATGAAATTGTCGGCGGAGCGCAGCAAGTCGCCAGTATGATCGACAGTATTGCCGCCGCTGCGGAAGAGCAATCGCTGGCCAGTAGCGAAGTGGCCAAAAATGTCGAAGTGATCTCCGAAGTGTCGCGCAATGCCAATGAGCAGGCGAATATGGCGGCATCGTCAGCCAAGATGTTAGCGTCGAAAGCTGAGGCACTGAAGTCGATGGTGAATCAGTTCCGAGTTTAATACATTTCAATTACCGCCACAGTTGTGGCGGTTTTTTCTTGCACATTGCTGGCGAATTCTTCTACAATTCGCCACAACCTTTCTTTCGGAGTTTACGCCAATATGAATCACTAAATCCTGTTATCCAAATATTACATTTTCTTTCGGATTTACAGGGTTAGTAGGCGTAGCTCGTCATTAATCTCATTACTCATCACTGAATCGATTTACTCAGGTTAGCTGCGTCTAATGCCCCTGTTACACAGGAGGCACTATGCCATTATTACATGCATCAAATATGACTTTTCGTTTTGCAAATGGAGAGGTTTTGTTTGAAAGCCTTTCATTTCGTCTTCAGCATCGCCGTGTTGGTATCGTTGGACGCAACGGTAGTGGAAAATCGGTGTTGTTATCCTTAATAACTGGCGAACGCTTGCCTTTTGCTGGGCATATCTTACGTGAAGGAAGCGTGGCTCAATATCGTCAACTTCCTTCTGATCTTTTAACCAATGACCAAACCATTGCGCAGTTTCTAAAACTCGATGTGGTGATTGATGCTTTGAACCGCGTTGAAAATGGTTGTTGCGATCCAGCGGACTTTGAAGCCATTGGTGATCAATGGCTGATACGTGAAGAACTGGCGCAACAACTGGCACAACTCAAGCTGCCAAATAACCCGGACCATTTATGCAAATATTTGTCAGGTGGGCAACTAGCACGGCTACAGCTTTGGCGACTGTTTCAGCACCCTAAGGACTTGTTGTTACTGGATGAGCCCAGTAATCATCTCGATAGTGCCGGAAAAGCGTGGTTGTTAGCAGAGATGGCGCGTTATTCAGGTGTGATTATTTTGGTCAGTCATGATCGTGCGTTGCTCAAAAACGTCGACCAAATATGGGAGCTCTCTCGTCTTGGGCTGCAACAATATGGCGGTAACTATGATGTTTATCGGCAACAAAAAGCACATGAGACAGCAGCGGTAGAGCGACAGTTATTGTCGATAAAGAACCAACAAAAACAACTTGAACGCCAAGCGCAGCGAGACCATGAAAAGGCTCAACGCAGAGCGGCTCAAGGTGTAAAACTCCGGCGAGAGGGAAGCCAAGCCAAACTGCTACTCAATGGTATGCGCAATTCAGCAGAACGCTCGGTTGGAGCGAGAAGAACCAATGAGCAAGTGCGACGAACCATGTTGGCACAGCAAGCCAATCAGGTTGCGAAACAAGTTGAACAACTAAAGCCGCAGAGTATGTCATTGGGACAGGGTGTGGCGAGCCGCAATACAGCGGTCTCTCTGATTAATGCTCAATTGCCTCATGGGTCAGCTGAACCCGTTCACATCACGTGTTCGATGCGTAAAAAACTGCACCTAAGTGGCGATAATGGTTGTGGTAAGTCAACGCTGTTGAAGGTGTTGTTGGGTGATGTAGAACTGCTCTCTGGAGAAAAGCGGGTCAATGTTCCGTTGTTCTATCTCGATCAGCATTTTGACCGGTTATTACCAGAGCAGACATTGTTGGATAACTTAAGCCATTACTGTCCTCATCTTTGTGAGAGTGAAGTGAGAACACAACTCGCTGGTATCGGCTTTCGTCGTGATGCGGTCTGGCGTTTAGTCAAAGACGTTAGTGGGGGTGAAAAAATGAAACTAGCGATGTTGATCGTCACTCATCAAGCGACGCATCCATTTCTACTGTTGGATGAGCCGGACAATCATCTCGACCTTGACTCAAAGTTAATGTTAGCCAGTGCGTTAAATCGTTATCAAGGTGGCTTTATCCTTGTCAGCCATGATGAGGCGTTTGTGAAAGAGTGCGGAGTGGATGATCAGTATTTACTGTAGCGACGGAAGTTAAATCGATAGAAACCTACCATTGAGTAAAGCTAATGCTAAAGTTTATGTAATAAGCGTCGGCAAATGATCGAGCAAGATACAACGAAAGCGTTATTGGCTACTGTCTTCATTGGAGGTGAAGCCGTGCGCGCTGGGTGTGTATGTGTATTGGCAATGTTGTTAACCGCTTGCCACTTTTACTTACATGATAGGGACTCAATTGAACCTACATATAATGGTGAGCAGCCTGTCTTGTCAGATAGTGCACCAACTTCAACAGCGCGTGTAACCAATATTTCGTTCACAGGCGATATGGTTGCGGGGACGATGCTCACCGCAACCATTTCTTGTCAGAATTGCCCTGGTGATATCTTCTATCGTTGGTATTTGGATGATGAGCTACGCAGCACAAGCGATCAGTATCTCTTTCTCTCTGCCGATAGCGATAAAACACTACGCCTAGAAGTCACTGTGACAGACCCAAATGGTGTTATTTCTACGCCCCAGTATGCGTTATTTCGACGTCAACAAACACAAACCATAGTGACCAACCCTTATGCTTTTGCAGCAATCTTAACCGATGGCAGCGTGGTAACGTGGGGTATTGCCTCAAATGGTGGGGACTCTAGCGCAGTGAGTTCAGACTTGGTTAATGTTCTCAGTATTACGCCCGGAGAAGGCGTATTTGCAGCGCTGAAAAGTGATGGCAGTGTCGTGACGTGGGGAGAGACATCGCGCGGAGGAGATTCGTCAGCCGTTGCTGATGAACTTGAAAATATCACCGCCATTACTGCAAACGATTTTGCTTTTGCGGCTTTGAAAAACGACGGCACTGTGGTGACTTGGGGAGATGCAACTCGCGGTGGAGACAGCAGTGCTGTGCAAGCGCAGCTCACTAATATCGTTGAGATTACTAGCACCAATTTTGCGTTTGCAGCAAGAAAGGCAGATGGCACAGTGGTGGTTTGGGGAGACAGTTTACGAGGTGGAGACTTGGAGGGACAAACACCTACGAATACCACACTGATATCTGGTAACGTCGGTGCATTTGTCGCCGTTGACCAATCGGGTTCGACGACGTTTTGGGGCCTAGATGCTGCAGGAGGCAGTCCGGTTGGGGTTGTACCGAATTATGCCGCGGCAGACGTAACAAGCGTGACCGTAAATGATTATGCGTTCGCCATGAAAAAAGCGAATGGTGATGTCACCGTCTACGGAAATGCAAGCTACGGTGGAGATATGGCAACGTTAGCTGCTCGTATTTCCAATGTTGCGTCTATTGTGGCCTCTGAATTTGGTTTTTCGGCATTGTTGAATGATGGCTCTGTCACCAGTTGGGGAAGTGTTGATGGGGTTGCTTATGGTGTGTCTGGCAACAGCAGTTTCTTAACGCCTACGGCAGTGGATATTCAGTCCATCGTGGCGACGCGAGATGCCTTTGCTGCAATAGAGAGCGATCAAACGGTTGTTACTTGGGGCGATGCTGCGGAGGGTGGAGATAGCAGCGCAGTGAGTGCGTCTTTGACTGGTGTGCAGAGTATTACCGCTGCACGAAGTGCCTTTGCGGCGATAAAAAATGACGGCTCAGTCGTGGCGTGGGGAGATGCTACACGTGGGGGCGATACGTCACTGAATCTCACTGGAACGCTTGCTGACATAGATCAGCTATACAGTTCACTCTATGCCTTTGCAGCGATCAATGAAAATGGTGAGGTGGTGACATGGGGGCTGCTTTCTCACGCAGATAACAGTGCGGTAGCAGCGCAATTGGTGCCAGAAGTGGAAATGATAGAGGCCTCTTATTAGTGCAATGTTGCAGTGTACCACTCACAGAAAAATAAGAGCGCCACGAAATAACCATGTGACGCTCAAACCATTTAAAGTCTAAAGAAGGAGAGTTGTTTCTTTTGTTCTTCAGCAAGAACAGATAACTCTTGGCTGGCTTGTGTGCTCTGGTTGATACCGAGTACGTTTTGATTGACCAGATCGAGCATGATATTCACGTTTTTGCTAATGTCCTGTGTGACGCAAGATTGCTGTTCAGCGGCTGTCGCAACTTGTGCATTCATGTTGTTTAGCGTTGAAACCAAGCTTGTAATTCCTGTGACGGCTTCATTCGCTTGCTGGTTAAGGTTCAGGTTGCTCTCAAGCGAGGTGAGGCAACTTTCCATATTCTCGTTTGCAAGAGTCGATTGCTGCTGCAACTTTTCAATAATGGTTTGGATCTGCAATGTTGATTCATGAGTTCTACCAGCAAGCATTCGTACTTCGTCGGCAACGACGGCGAAACCACGACCATGTTCTCCGGCTCGAGCTGCTTCAATGGCAGCATTCAATGCCAGCAAATTGGTTTGCTCGGAAATTGCCGTGATGACATCCACGATGTTGTTTATGTGCTCAGACTGCTCTTTCAACTCAAGAACCACATTGGCCGCTTGATTGAGGCTCTCACCCATCTCTTTATTTGCATCTTGGCTTTGCGAAAATATGTTCAAACTGTCTTGAGCCAATGTACCTGTTTGCTCTGCGGTGTCATCTGCGGACGTTGCGTTTTGGCTGACGTTATCTGCAGTGCTAGCCAACTCGGTGATTGCTGCTGCAATTTGTTCGATTTCATGGAGCTCTTGTGTTGCGTTGCCTTCCGATTGATCCATAACGCTAACAAGTTCGGTAGATGCTGCCGCAACGTCTTCGCTTATTCTCACAAGCGAGGTAATGGTCGAACTTAATTGATGAAGCGTGCGATTCAAATCTTTACCAAGTAGGCCAATTTCATTGTTACCATCTTGGTCGAATCGGATACTCAAATCGCCATCTGCCACATTTTTAACAACGTGCTGGAGGTGAAGTATCGGTTTTACTATCACTGTCGATAACCATATCGCGATAGTGATGGAGACAATGAAGATCAGCATGACACCGATAATGGCATCAGACTCAATCTCATCCATCTGTGCTGCGTTGTTTCTTTCCTGTTGTTGGATATAGGCTTGGACCGCCTGACTCAGGTCGTCGACGCGATCGATAATGTTACTGCCATGGCCACTTATTTGGTCGATTTGAGATTCAGAGATAGAAGATGGATGATTGGCAATGGTGATTGCGATTGAATAGTATTTTTCAAACTCTTTATTGACGCTCTCTATTTCTGATTCAAATTGATTTACTGAGCTCAGCTCTGCCATCAATACGGGTAAATCTATCTTTGCTTGCTCAATTTGTTCCAGATATTCATTCCGCTTATCCACATTATAAATTGCGTAGATGGTTTGGATGCGTAATGGAAATATCAGTTCATCGATGGAGTCTAAAGCTTCGTTATAGTCAATCATCTGGCTTGTTTGAGCTGCCACATCTTCTTGTTCACCATCTAACTTACTTTTTGTTATCCATAGCGTGATGAACAATACGATTGCGAATAAAATGACCGGCAGCAAGATCTGCAATCGAATAGAGATGTTATTTAACTTGATCTTCATGGTTTCGTCCTTTTCTTAGAACTTCTTTGGTTTAAACCTTTATCGCCTAAGATGGAATGAATATGAGTTAAGTTTTATTAAAGTTCATTAAATGACGTTATTTATTATGGTATGGCATCTGAAAAAATATTTTGTTCTACATTAACCAATTGAAAATAAAGTACAAGATATATATTTATTATTATGCTTCCATATTTTTTGTCTATAGGTTCTCAAAATATTCTAGAATTTATAGACAAGGTGGGGGAATTGCTTAAACTTACTTGTGCGGGATTGATAATATTTCAGTTTCAAATAGGTGAAAACATGGAAAATCACAACAATTCAAGTATTTGGTTTACTCTCGATTATAAAATTTCATTCTTCTTCCCAGTTAAGTAATCTTTTCTGCACGTCCTGTGCATATAACTTATTGATTTTAATTTGTTGATTTTAAATATCTCTTCATATTAAAGAAAATTCTATCAATGAGTTTCTATCAATTTGTTTCATATTGATTCTCAATAGTTATCTTTGAAATATATTTCAAAGATTATCTTGTTGACCAAAATTAATTATTTCCTTGGTTTTTAAATTAAATAACCGAGGTGGTAAAGTATTGCTTAAATATTAGGAAATGAATAATGGAAAACTTTAAACACCTGCCTGAACCTTTTCGTATTCGCGTTGTTGAACCAGTAAAACGTACAACGCGCGAATATCGTGAACAAGCGATCTTAAAAGCGGGGATGAACCCGTTTCTACTCGACAGCGAAGACGTGTTTATTGATTTGCTTACCGACAGTGGTACCGGTGCTATCACTCAAGAGATGCAGGCAGCAATGCTCAGAGGTGATGAAGCATACAGTGGTAGCCGTAGTTACTACGCATTGGCAGATGCTGTTAAAGATATTTTTGGCTATCAACATACCATCCCAACGCACCAAGGCCGCGGTGCAGAGCAGATTTACATTCCTGTACTGATCAAAAAACGTGAAAAAGAAAAAGGCCTTGATCGCACTAAGATGGTGGCGCTATCAAATTACTTCTTTGATACCACTCAAGGGCATACTCAAATCAACTGCTGCGTTGCCAAAAACGTTTATACCGAAGACGCATTTGATACCGGCGTCAGCGCAGACTTTAAAGGTAACTTTGATTTAGAGAAGCTAGAACATGCGATCTTAGAAACTGGCGCAGAAAACGTGCCGTATATCGTGAGCACCATCACCTGTAACTCGTCGGGTGGTCAACCGGTCTCTATTGCAAACTTGAAAGCGGTGTACGAAATTGCCCAGCGTTACGATATTCCAGTGATCATGGATTCCGCTCGTTTTGCTGAAAATGCTTACTTTATTCAGCAGCGTGAGCCGGGCTATCAAGATTGGAGTATTGAGCAGATCACGCGTGAAAGCTACAAGTATGCAGATGCACTTGCAATGTCAGCGAAAAAAGATGCCATGGTGCAAATGGGCGGCCTGCTTTGCTTTAAAGATGACAGCATGCTTGATGTGTATAACGAGTGTCGCACGTTGTGTGTGGTTCAAGAAGGCTTCCCAACTTATGGTGGCTTAGAAGGCGGCGCAATGGAGCGCTTAGCGGTTGGTTTATACGATGGTATGCGCCAAGAGTGGTTGGCTTATCGTATTAGTCAGGTGCAATATCTGGTGGATGGCTTAGAAGCCATTGGTGTGGTTTGCCAGCAAGCAGGTGGACACGCGGCATTTGTTGATGCGGGTAAACTACTACCGCATATCCCAGCTGATCAGTTCCCAGCACATGCACTGGCGTGTGAGTTGTATAAGGTTGCGGGTATTCGCGCGGTTGAAATTGGCTCACTGCTACTTGGGCGTGATCCCGCTACGGGCAAGCAGATGCCTTGTCCGGCAGAATTAATGCGTTTAACCATTCCACGTGCGACCTACACGCAAACCCACATGGATTTCATTATTGAAGCTTTCGGGCACGTTAAAGCCAATGCAGAAAATGTGAAAGGGTTGGACTTCACCTACGAGCCAGAAGTGCTTCGCCACTTTACCGCGCGTCTAAAAGAAGTCGACAGCGAATAAACCTTTATTGAACGCAGCTCTATTTGAGCTGCGTTTTTTTGGCCTGTTCCAAACTATCGATAAAAAAGCTAATAACGTGAACTTAATTTAGAGATTATAACTATGACAACCAAACCTTCCTTACTTGGGGGGGCCTGTATCATTGCTAGTGTCTGTGTTGGCGCTGGTATGTTGGGCCTACCAAGTGCGGGGGCTGGCGCGTGGACAATGTGGTCTATGTTTGCCATTACCCTGACGATGATAATAATGACCATTTCTGGTTGGATGCTACTTGAAGCTTTTAAACACTACGATCTTCGAGTCTCATTCAATACCGTAACCAAAGACATGTTGGGCGATAAGGTCAACATGTTTAACAACCTGACAGTCTACTTTGTTGGCGGCATCCTGCTGTACGCATACATCACTTCTTCTGGCCTTATTTTGCAAGATCTGCTGGATATCGATAGCAAAGTTGCGTCTGTTCTTTTTGTGGCGGTGTTTTCCATATTCGTTTGGCATTCAACTCATGCTGTGGATCGTATCTCAGTGGTATTAATTGCCTTTATGGTGCTGAGTTTTATTTTTGGTGTTTCCGGGCTTGCCATTAACGTCAATACCTCGGTGCTGTTGGATACCATTAACCCCAATGGCGAATACGCCCCTTATGCGATGGCGATGCTTCCCGTTGCTTTAACGTCTTTTGGCTATCACCATTCGGTGTCTTCAATGCGTGCTTATTATGGTGAAGAGCGTCGCGCCAAGAAGGCGATTCTTGGTGGAACCATCATTGCTCTAGGGCTCTATTTCCTATGGATGGTGAGTATTTTTGGCAATTTGCCTCGTGAAAGCTTTGGTCCTGTGATTGAACAAGGTGGCAATGTAGACGCGTTACTTATGGCGTTGGATTCGGTGATTGAGTCAGAGACGGTTGAGCGCGCGATTAATGCCTTTTCAATGGCAGCGATTCTCTCATCCTTCATTGGTGTGGGCCTTGGGGTGTTTGATTTCTTAGCCGATCTGTTCAAATTTGAAAACTGCAAAAAAGGGCGTTCTAAAACGTGGTTGGTGACGTTTATTCCACCACTGGTGCTTTCAATTTTATTCCCATTTGGTTTTGTGATTGCCATCGGTTACGCCGGCGCAGCCGCCACCGTTTGGGCATGCATCATTCCTGCGCTATTGGTGCTGAAGTCTCGCTCAAAAGAAAACGGGAGTGAAGGGTTTGTTGTACCCGGCGGCCAATTGATGGTCGGCGTGGTGATTTTATTTGGTGTGCTTACCGCCGCCTTCCATTTCATGGCAATGGTCAACCTATTGCCAGCGTTTACCGGTTAACTTTTAAGGAACTAAGATGACAACGATCAACACAGAAAATGCACCTGCCGCAATTGGACCGTACATACAAGGTGTGAGCCTCGCCAATATGGTGATCACATCGGGTCAGTTGCCGCTTGACCCGGAAACAAAACAGATGCCTGAAGAGGTGGCTGAACAAACAACTCGTTCATTGCTTAATGCTTTGGCGATTGTTGAAGAAGCGGGTCTTAGCATTCATCACTTTGCGAAAACCACGGTGTTTGTGAAAGATCTCAATGAGTTTACGGTGATCAACCAAGCTTATCAGGCGTTCTTTGAACAGCGTGGTGCAAAATTCCCTGCACGTTCATGTGTGGAAGTAGCGCGCTTACCGATGGATGCGAGAGTAGAAATTGAAGTAATTGCATTTAAATAACGTAAGTTTAAGCCGGGTTTTTGCCCGGCTTTGCCGCTTTTAATGAAGACATACCCACAACGCCGCCAAAGCAACCACGCTGGCCACCCATAAGTTTCTCACCATCATTTTGCGATGAAATACTTGCCCTTGAGTCGCAATTTCCGTTTTTCTTTTGACGATCTGATTGAGGAAAAACCACAACGCAATCAGCAATAACCCAAATTGCAGCATTGAGAGCGTACCGACTTTGATCAGTAGCATGGTGCCCGTGGTCATCACAAGGGCGCTACGCGTCCAGGCAAGCTGGGTGCGTTCTCGTTGAAGACCGGGATCGCGCTCCACGCTGTGTGCTTTCATAAGGCTAAATACCCGATGAGAATCGCAAAGCTGATGACTACAAGAGTCATTGCCAGTAGGCTTTTACTGTATTTAAACGGCGCTTCTAGTCGCATCGCTTTTTCATTCTGATACCAACGTAGAAATGCCCAAGTGGTTGTTGCCAAGGCTATACCTGCGAGCCCGGGTGTTAACCATTCTGCATGGCGTAGTATCGGAGAGTCATGCGTGGCACTTAGTAAATCAATACCGATGGATGTGGCGAGAAAAGCAAGCGCAGTGCGTATCCACGCGAGAAACGTACGCTCATTCGCAAGAGAGAATCGGTAGTCTGGGTCTTTACCCATTTTCATGGTTCTAAATTCCTTATTGCTGAATTTTACGGATGGAATCCAGTGCTTTATGCATGCTAGTACAACCAGTCATGGTGTTGAGTTTAAAGAACAGAATGTCAAAGGCGATCATCTGCAACAACTGAGGTGTGACCATGCCAAGTTGAGTGTGGTTTTCTGTGTAGCTGTAGGGAATGACAAAATCAGACACTTGGGCGACCTTGCCTTTGCCATAACGCGTCAGTGAAATCACTTTTGCACCATTTTCACGTGCTTTTTCAATCGCGGTCAGCACTTCTTGGGTATTACCACGTGCAGAAACGACCAATAATACATCATTGGCTTTAAGTAATGAGGCTTGGACGATTTGAGTATGGTAATCCTGATTAAATTGAACATTGAAGCCCGAGCGGATCAGCTTGTGGTTAATATCAGCAGCGACAAGAGCTGATGAACCGATACCTGCAAGTAGAATCTTATTTGCACTCAACATGATATCGGCGCACTGTTCGATGGTCTCTGCATCGATGAGGCTGAGAGATTGATCGATCGTATTGGTAAACAGATGCTTGGATTTCTCGATGATTTGCTTCGCAGAATCATCAGCACCAATTTCGGCATAAATAGTTGATTTAGTTCCGGAATTCATGTGTGGCGACAGTGCAGCAAGCTTGAGTTTGAGATCCGGAAACCCGCTACAACCGAGACTCTTAGCATACCGAATAACGGAAGAATCACTGATCCCAAGCGCGGCCCCGACTTTGGTCGCGCTTTGCGTTGAGAGGTCGAAATCATGCTCAATAATAAACTGGGAAATTTTTTGCTCATTACTGTTCGCTGAGTGAGCAAGTGTCTTAACTTTATTGATGATGCTATTCATTGACGCCTCAGTAAGTGAAAAATCCGTCGTATCTTGATGATACGACGGATGATATTAACGACTTTGCGCAGGCTTTTCGACTGGATCTGTAAATCCTAATAGCATGGAGGCAATAAAACCCACCACCCATGCACAGACGACTGCGAGTAAGAAGGATGGAATTTGGCCTTCTCCGACGAGTGGGATCAAGGACAATCCTGCTGTACCAAATGGAATGATAATGCCGATTTTAAATGCCGCCATCATCGCGCCGCCAGCAAAGCCACCAATACAGCCTGCAATGAATGTTTTACCCAGTGGTAATGAAACCCCAAACAGCAGCGGTTCACCGACACCAAGGATCCCGACAGGCAAAGCACCCGCAATAGTTTTTTTCAAACGTTCGTTCTTGGATTTAAGGTAGACATAAGCCGCTGCGCCAACTTGTCCCATGCCTCCCATTGCCAAAATTGGGAATAAGTAGTTCAGGCCAAATGTGTCCAAAATCTGTGCGTGGATAGGAATGAGGCCTTGGTGAAGACCAGTAAGCAACAAGAATAGGAAGCCGCCACCTAACACACCTCCAACGGCCACTGAGCCAGCAGACTCATTGAGCAAGGCAACAGAAACCAGATTACCTAACCAAACATTCACCGCATGAGCGATAGGTTGCAAGATAAATAGAGCAACGGCTGAGGACACAAGAATAGTAACGGTTGGAGTAAAGATAAGATCAAGGCTCTCTTTACAATGGCTGCGGAACCAGAGTTCAAACTTTGATGAGAAGACGCACACAAGCAACACGGCAAACATACCGCCACCACCAGGAACTAATGCGTTACCAAAGAGCTCGATATTAGCCAGTCCGGGAGCTGCCAAAACAGCAGCCATTACGGCGCCAATTGCTGGAGACGCTTGCAGTTCTTTTGCTGTGTTCATGCCGATCATCACGGATAAAACCGCAAATACCGCTTTTCCGACGACGGTAAACAAGGCAAAAATATCAGGATGAGCTGCAACAAGTTCAGGTGCCAATAGTTTGAAAATATTGACCATACCGAGCACCAAACCACAGCCGATGAGTGCCGGGATCGTCGGGACAAAAATTGCAGCTAAGGTGTTGAGTGCACGGCGGATTGAAAATGGCTGCGCTTGGGTTGTTGCCTGTGGTTCAGGTTCGACACCAGTGCCTTTCATTCGTTTATTCAGGACGCCAGTGACTTTCGCCGCGGTCCCCATGCCGACAATGATCTGGTACTGCTCGCCGGCATCAACCACGCCCTTGATTCCATCAAGACTGCGCAGCGCTTCCATATCAAACAAGCTGCGATCTTTAAGTACGATGCGTACTCGGGTCATGCAGTTTGTCAGAGTCGCTACGTTATCAAAACCGCCGATGTGTTTTTCAATGTGATCGGCAATAACTTCGAGATGTTCTATCTTATTTGCCATGTTATTTTCCTTGCAGTAACTGCTGTTTCAGGGGTTGGAAAGGTTGCGCAGCAAGCGCGAGTGCAGCGGAAGGCGACATATCCAATGTGTGCAGCAACACAGCAGCACGAACATTGTAATTGACGGCTTCCAATAGGGCTTCAGCCGTTGCCTCTTCAACTTCACAAATTTGACAAACCATGTGTTGGGCGCGAATGCGTAATTTTTCGTTTGACGCTTTCACATCCACCATCAGGTTGCCGTGTATCTTACCGAGCTGGTGCATGACGGCTGTGCTGATCATGCCGAGCAGCATTTTCTGGGCGGAACCACTCTTCATTCGTGTTGAACCTGCAAGCACCTCCGCGCCAACATCGGGTGCGATCGAGACGTCTGCATTCTGCGAAATCAAACTCGGCCCGCGAGTGCTCAGTGCAATGGTTTTAGCACCAACTTGTTGCGCGTATTTGAGGGCTGAGAGGACAAACGGAGTTCGACCACTGGCTGCGATACCGACAACAATATCTTTGGAGTTGAGTTCGCGATTGGCAAGCTCAAGAGGGGCTGACTCAATGCAGTCTTCAATGTTTTCGACAGCAGACAACATTGCTTCTAAGCCGCCGGCAATGATGGCTTGAACCAAAGAAGGATCGGTTCCAAATGTAGGGGGACATTCGGCTGAGTCCAGTACACCAAGTCGGCCACTGGTTCCAGCGCCAACATAAAACAGACGGCCACCGAGTTTGATCTGTTGAGCAATTAAGCTCACGGCATCTGCTACGTCTGGTAATACAGCTCGGATGGAATACGCCACCGAGGCATCGTGTTCATTGAGTAAACTCAGCACATCGTGCAAAGGCAATTCAGATAGATTGGTGGTTTCTGGGTTTTGCTCTTTGTTGATGGTGGAGGACAACTCACTCATAAAATCTCTCCGTTGATATTCGACATTATTAAAATATACAAATGTCGAATATCGACAATAATAATGTCATCAATTCGGGAAATTCGTCACATAAAATGCTGTTTCATTTTTTGATTTAGCAGTCTGAATCGAATGTTGTGAAGTGCATCTTAAATATGAAGCGTTTTACATTGTATTGATATTGATGAAACAACTTACTGATTAGATGAGGGTCACACGCTCATATCAGCGAATTACACTAAGTTAGGTGTTCCATGCAGCAAATTAATCTTAATGGGGAGTGGGAGCTCAGTTCTCTCCAAAGTCCCCACATTCAGCATCCTATGATGATTCCTGGAGACCACTACTCGGCGCTGTTACAAGCAGGAGAGATTGTGCCGCCATATTACGGATGTAATGAGACGGATGTTCAATGGGTACGGGAGTGTGACTGGCGTATTTCGCGCAGCTTTACTGTGTCTCCCCAAACTTTACAGGCAAATGCTTGCTTGCTGATACTGTCGAGAGTCGACACCGTTGCTTCAGTATCGATCAATGGGCAGCCCGTTTTTGAGTGTTCAAATCAGTTTCGGCGCTATCAGAAAGACATTAAATCTTGGCTTTGCTTAGGGGAGAATGTCATTGAGATCACGTTCTACCGAGCGGATGAAGAAGCGCGAAAACGAGCGGAAAAGCTGCCGTTTCCGATTCCATCTGCCATGGGGAACAATCAGATCCCACACATGAATACCCTGCGCAAAACGCAGTGCCATTCTGGATGGGATTGGGGTATTTGCCTGATGGTGTCTGGCATTTACGACCCCATTGCACTGGATTGTGTCGATAAGGTGCACATTGAACAAGTCAGTACAGAGCAACATTGGCATCTGGATGGCTCCGTTGAGGTGGTGGTCGATGTGGAATGTCGCTGTTGGCAAGCATCGGATTTACGTGTGGAGTTTGCCGATCAAATACAAAGCGCGAGAGTGAGCCAAAGTGGCACGGAGCGTTTTCGTTTTACAGTGGCTGAGCCAAGACGCTGGTGGCCCGCAGGCTACGGTGAGCAGTATCTTTATCCTTTGGCGGTTGCGTGTGATGGTCACGTGGTGGAAAAACAACTCGGTTTACGCCAACTGGTGCTCAATACTGCTGAAGATGACATTGGTTCGGCTATGGAGTTTGTGGTCAACGGTTTCCCTATTGTGGCCAAAGGTGCCAACTGGATTCCGCTGGATGCCATGCCGTCTCGAGAATCGCGCAAACGCTATCGAGAACTACTTGAAAGTGCTGTGGCTGCCAACATGAATATGATCCGAGTGTGGGGCGGTGGCCAATATGAAAGTGACGAGTTTTATCAATTGTGCGATGAACTTGGGCTATTGGTATGGCAAGACATGATGTTCGCCTGCTCTCTTTATCCATCAACGGACGACTTTGTGGCAGATGTTGAACTGGAGCTACAAGATCAGCTAAAACGGTTAAAAGACCATGCCTGTATTGCACTTTGGTGTGGCGACAATGAAGTCATTGGTGCCATTGGTTGGTATGACGAATCCAAACACAACAAAGTGAAATATACCGTGAACTACGACCGGTTAAATCGCCGTATTGCTGATGTTGTGGCGCAAGAAGACAGCAGCCGTACTTTTTGGCCAAGTTCACCGTGCAATGGAGATTTGGATTTCGGTGATGCATGGCATGATGATAATCGAGGAGACATGCATTTCTGGGATGTGTGGCACTCAGGGAAATCATTTGATGCTTATCGTCAGGTTAACCCAAGATTCTGCTCTGAATTTGGTTATCAATCATGGCCGTCTCTGGCTGAAGTGAAACAGTTCGTCCCTGAACAAGATTGGAATGTCACTTCACCCACCTTCGAATACCACCAGAAAAATCCGCGTGGTAATAGCATCATCACGGAAATGTTTACGCGTTATTTCAAGTTCCCGGCGGGGTTCGATCAGATGTTGTATCTGAGCCAAGTTCAACAAGCCATTGCGATTAAAACGGCGTGTGATCATTGGCGCGCGATTTCTCCGGTATGCCGTGGGATGTTATTTTGGCAGCTCAACGATAATTGGCCTGTGAGTTCGTGGTCGAGCATTGAATACAGTGGTCGTTGGAAGCAGCTTCACTACCATGCGAAACGCTTCTTCTCAGCGGTTTATTTGCCCTTTGAACTGACGGAAACGCAACTTCAATTGCGACTTGTGAATGATCTCAATCAAGAGCAATCGGTCACTGGTACTCTGGTATGGATGAGCTGGCAAGGGGAGACATTAGCGGCGTGGTCGATTGATTGTGTTGCCGAGCCCGACAGCAACATTATGGTGTGGCATATGGCGCGTGAAGAGGCGATGGCAACGTCAGATAAAGGCTTCTTTTATCTGAAAACAGAGCATGGTTCGACCGTACTTGAAAATACCTGGATGGCGGCTTCAAACTGGAAGTCGGTCCCTATCGCCAAAGCGAAAATCAAGATGGAGATTGACGGAGATCGAATTCGACTTTCCACAGATAAACCTGCCTTCTTTGTCCATTTAGAGTGCGATGTGGATGGCCGCTTTAGTGATTCCAGCATGACTTTGTTGCCGGGTGAGCCCATTGATATCACCTTCCATGGTAATCCTCGGTTTGCTGAGTCGTTACGACTGTATCAATTGGCCGATATCTGCTAACACGCGATGGTATAACTGTGCGTATTTGGCCTGTTTAGTGACAGGCCAATTTTATTTGGAATACCCTCTATTCCAAATTTACATTGAGCTTGGGTTACCTTAGCTAAGTTGTTCAAAACTTAGGTAAACCACTATGCCTGCAAAATCTTCTTCAGTGCAGCTTTCTGGACATCGGTTTACAGGGATGATGAAACGCATTGGCGCGTTTTCAATTAAATCAATTTGTCTCGTTGGCGTTTTATTTGTCGCGTCTTGGCTATTTTCTCGGCTTGGGAAAGTGCATGGCAAGTCATTGCCCGAAAGCTACTTTTCTGATGGTTATCCAACCATTTTGACCTTGCTGGACTCAGAATTTTTCATGGGCTTCATTGCTTGTGTCACTCTCGCGATTGTCGTGTATGTGTTGTATCTGCTGTGGCAATTGCATGAAGTGGCGGTGCATAAAGCGAAAGAGATGTCTTCTGCCCATACGCAAATTGTTTTTGCTCTATCACTTTGTGGACTGTTTATCGACAAAGCATGGTGGGTGCTCGCCATTATTATCGCTTTCACCCGCTGGGATGTGGTGGCAAATAGTTTGTCGAGCATCATTCGTAATGGTCTGAATAAAATCAACAAGGCACAGGAGTAAATCACGATGAAAGAGATCATGCTACCGTATATTTTGCTGTGTTGGGTTTTGGTGAAAACCGGTTCTGTTCAGTGGACGCTACGTAATGCGACAGTGATGATCGGGCTAGGCGGTTTTTTGGCTTTCATGCTGTTTACGGCGCATCGCTTTTGGTCTCCGGCTGACTTAACCGACAGTACAACTGTCAAGGCGCCGCACGCAGTGCTAAGTCCATTAGTTGGTCAAGAAGTGGAACAAGTGCTGGTGACTCACAACCAGCATGTGAAGCAAGGGGGTCTGATTTACGTGCTCAAATCGGAGGATACCGATTCTCAAGTGCGTGGGTTACAAGCACAAAAATTAGCGGCTGAAGCTGAGATTGTAGCCCTAAAGCACCAAATCGATAACGACAAGCGAACCTTAGCTCGTTTAGAAAAGTTGAATGACTTTGCTCAGGAGCAGCAACGTGATGACGCTCGTACGCGTATTGAGTCCAATAATGCTAAGGTGGCGGCTGTGTTTGCCCAGATCAAATCGATTGAAGCACAGATAGCGACAGCGGAATGGCAAAATGAACGACGTGAAATCCGTGCGCCATTTGATGGGCAGGTTTCCATTGCAAACATCGCGGAAGGAACGCGTGTGGGGAACATGCATCTGTACAACACATCGAAAAAGTTTGTGGAAATGCGCATTGCCGATCAAACCTATGCCAATATTCAGCCGGGACAATTTGCAGAGTTTTATGTGGATGCGTATCCGGGGGAGATCTTTCGTGGCCGGGTTCATAGCTTAATGGCTGGTACGGGAGAAGCGCGTGTTTCCGTGGTCAATGGCAGCCAACATGTGCGTCAACATGTAGGGAATAATCAAGGAAGCCATGGGCGAACAGTGATCATCGAATTTGAAGAGCCTGAAGGGTACAACGTGCCGATAGGAGCCACAGGCTCTGGCTGGATTTCTGCCAGCAAACCACATGCAGCACTCGGCTTTATGGATATTATTGGCGCGGCGACGGTTCGATTGAAAGCCTATAAAGCGTATCTATCAGCACTGTAAGTATCAGGGTGGAAAGGCATTATTGAATAATATGCCTTTCCACCATTTCTTGCAGTAAAGCACTCAACCATAGGATCTTACCGGACTGGCGGCGAGAGGCTTTGACGATAAGCGCGCTATCCATATTCAGGGTTTGTTTAGCATCGTGGTTTAAATGCGGCTCATAACGCAAGGTAAAACAGTCGTCCATCAACTGGTTCATGAGCTGATAGTTATCGACACAGATCGTCGCTTCAATGGAAGGATCGAGTTTTTTAAAGTGATCTTCATGTTCGTTTAATCCAGCCACAATGTATTTGACGTATTCACCGCTTAAGTTCCCGTTAAAGTGACCACTACCGGTGTGAAGCCGTTTTTGATAGAGCGTCTGTGGCTTATCACCCAAAATATGAACGCCCACATCCACTTCTTCATCAAGCAGCATTTGTTCACTACCGTGGTGCCATTGTCTGAGCTCAATGATGGCGTTGGACTGTTCTCGTATGGCGCGGATCAGCGGTTTACCCATTTCAATAAGGAAAGGTTCGACAATATGCAGCGTGATTTTTTCAACTTGCATCGGGTCAAACTTTTCTGGTTCAAGAGAAAGGGAGACCTGCTCTAGCGCACCGCGTAGCTTACTTTCAATGGCCATCGCATAGCTGGTGGGGACAAGCTGAGTTTGGCTGCGAACAAACAGCGGATCGTTGAGATCATCACGCAGCTGTGCCAACGTTTTGGAAACGTATGACTGTGAGCGTCCGAGTTTTTGCGCGGCCCGCTGAGTAGAGCGGGTGTCCATCAAGCTAATAAAAACATGTAATGCGTTGAGATCTTTCATCTTATTCCTGAAGCATTATTGGGAAAGCTAAATTCCAAGGGTACGGAAAACTGGATACATACACGCCCCATAAGTGTTTAGAGACACGCCGACACGCGTTGCTGAAATCTGAGCAACTGGATAGTCACGTTGGAAGCGTTTCCAGCTGGCTTCTATGTTCATTTCCTTGATAATGGCATTGCTTAAATGGGGCGGACATTGGCCGCCGAAAATGACGCAGTCAGGATCCAACCAACCGATGGTCAGAACGATTAATGGTCTAAGATAATAGGCTGTCTCTTTTACCCAATCACTAACGATGGGATGTGAAGAATCTGGAATATCGGCCGGAGACTGACAATCGATGCCTGATTGGTTAAGCGATTGCATTAGTTTTCTAACGGTTGGCCTCTTTTCATCGCCGATAATTGTGTAATAGGTGCCAATCTCACCAGCATTTAAGCGGCTACCACGATAAAGCTGACCATTGACGATGGCACCACCCCCAACCCCATGGCCGATTTCGATCAGTACCATATTTTTCACTTCCGGCCAGCAACCGGAGTAAAACTCACCCACAACGGCCGCATTACAGTCGTTGTCTATCCACACTGGCCAGTCGAAAAATTCACCAAACTTCTCTGTGAGAGGTTCGGCTCGCCAGTGTGCTAGTGGCTGGATGGTATGTATAGTTTTACCATCTCCATTGGCTGGACCGGGCATGGATACGCCAATCCCGAGAACCCGTGCTCGGTGCAGCTTGTGTTTATCAATCAAGCCTTGAATGAGTCCATGAATGCTCGTTAATACTTCCTCGATGGGGGAGGCTTCTTTGTAGGGGATGTTGACTTGCTCTAACACTTCACCACAAAAGTTAGACAACCCAATTTCAATGCGTTGGATTTGAAATGAAACGCCGAACGAGAATGCACCATAAGGGTTCAGCTCTAAAGGAATGATAGGTTGGCCTCGGCCAATCCGTTCTCTTTGTCCTTCCCGAATTAGGTTCATTGCCAATAGTTCTTTTGAAAGGCTGGTGACACTCCCACTTCTTAAACCTGTCAATTCAACTATTTTGGCTCTGGAGACAGAGCCATGCTGACGGCAGGTTGCCAAAAGCTTTTTTTGTCCGGGTGTGAGTTCTAGTTGAACGGGTTTGATTGGCTGTAACATGCACGTTTCCTTAGATGGGCTCCATTCCTGCCTTTTTGATCATGGCAACAAGCATATCAATATCATCATGGCTTAGCATGTCAATTAATCCTTTGCTTATCCAGTCAGTTATTTCACTTTCTACATCATAGCCATAGTAATCATTGAACCACTGCGCGGTATTAACGTCATCACCTTTGTTAGGAAGAAACAAACGTGTTGTGAGTCCAGCTGATTTGTAACTTCTCAATACTTCCTCTGTTGTGAAGGGGTATTCCACGCAGACGCTGTCTGCATTGGACGCTTGCACAGCGCTCAACTGGTCAAGATAACGCGCTAAGGTCACGACTTGGATTGACTGCTCTGGCAGTAGCACTTTGACTTTATTGATCAGAGAGTGGTCAAACCCGAGCAAAATAGTGTGGTCTATCGCGCCCGGCTTACGCGTCATTATTTGGGTGTATGTCTCAGCAAATTCTTGGTGTCTGCGTCGCTGTTTCGCTTCAACCACTAAACCAACACCATGCTGGATTGCCCAGTCGAGCACCTCTTCATAGGTCGGGATCTGAGTGCCAGAAAATTCAGCAGAAAACCAACCGCCTAAATCAAGTTGTCGCAGCTGTTTTAGTGTCATTTGCTCAACATAACCTGTGCCGTTTGAAGTCCGGTCGACACTAGGATCATGTATCACCACGATGTGTTGATCGCTGGTCATTGCGATATCAATTTCGATACATCGCGCTCCCTTATTAAACGCGCCTTGAAAGGCAGGCATGGTATTTTCTGGATAAAACAGACAATCGCCTCGGTGAGGGTTGACGAGCACTTGCCCAGATTTTGCTACATTGAAATTAAAAGACATATCTTCTTAACCTACTTTATTTAAACTTTATAAAAAAGGATAACTTAGATTAGTCGTAATTGTGTTTTTGTGTCAACTGATAAAAGTTGAAATAAAAACAGATTTAAAAACAATTATTTATGTTTGTTCTGGTGATCAATGTATGATTTTTTAGTTTAAAATGTCATCAATTATTGATGTTGAAATAAACCGGAGTTATGTTTTTATAAAATAATGCTTTCAAGGAAAGGTTAATCAATGAATGTATTAGAGCTACGGTCAATCACAAAGAAATACGGTGACTTCTATGCATCAGAAGATGTCTCTTTTAGTGTGAAAAAAGGGGAGTTTGTCACCCTGCTTGGACCTAGTGGCTGTGGTAAAACCACACTACTCAAAATGATCGGGGGCTTTTATGAACCCAGTGAAGGTGACATTTTCATTAGTGGGAACAATGTGACTAAAGTCCCGCCAGAGCACAGAGAGACGGCGATGTGTTTTCAGTCTTACGCGCTGTTTCCTCATTTGAGTGTGTCTCACAACATTTGCTTTGGCCTTGAGCAACAAAAGATGGATAAAAGAGAACAGCAGCAACGGCTGATAGAAATTCTCCATCAAGTGGGTTTGAAAGAACATAAAGATAAGCTGCCCGCTCAGCTGTCGGGTGGGCAGCAGCAACGCGTTGCGTTAGCGCGTGCCATGGTGACACGTCCTGAAATCATCCTTTTCGATGAGCCACTCTCTAACTTGGATGCAAAAATGCGTGAAGGCGTTCGCTTTGAAATAAAAGAGCTACAGCGACGCCACAATTTGACCTCGATTTACGTAACGCACGATCAAGCAGAAGCATTGGCAATGAGTGACCGGATCATTGTGCTTAATCAGGGGAAAATTGAGCAAGTAGGCACACCTGAAGACATTTATTTTCGTCCAACGAGCCGCTTTGTTGCTGACTTTATTGGGGCGGCTAACCTGCATACCGCATTCGTCGAGCCCGCATCGGAGGCGGATTCATATGTCGTAACCTGTGATATGGGAGAGTTTTCGATACGTTCGGATACCAAACCAAGAGGGAACAACATTCATATTTGCTGGCGTCCTGAGGATGTCACAGTCTGTGCTAAAGATGCGCCAAACAGTTTTGCGATGAAGGTGTGCTCGGTTGCGTTTCAAGGCGATTCTTTAAATGTCTTCGGTTGGGTAGGGGCGCTGAATGAGCACAAGATTAGAGTGCAATTAGCGGGCAGACTTTCAGTAAAAGAAGGGGACATACTGCATATTCAATTACCTGAATACGGTATTCGTTTCTTGGAAGAGGTCACCGTATGAATTTAAAACCGTACTTACTGATCATCCCCGGGGTGGGGACCATTGTTGTGTTGATGGGCAGTGCATTGTATGTCGTTGTGGCACAGAGCTTTGGTTTGTTTCAGATATCGGGTGAATCAGAATTTACCCTGCGCCATTGGACGACGACATTGAGTGACCCCATTTTATGGCGCTCAGTCGGCTATTCCCTGCGCACTTCGATTCTTGGGACATTAGGGGCGGTGACCTTTGCTTATCCCATTGCATTGTGGTTGCAAAAAGATATCCCAGCAAAGCCTGCCGTGATCGGGATGTTGCGTGCGCCGATGTTTGTCCCGGGACTGGTTGCTGCGTTTTTGCTGATGAACGTGATTGCTTATCACGGCATTTTTAACGAGTTGCTCATCCTATTAGGCATTATCGACAAACCGATGCGTTTAACCAATGATGAATTTGGTTGGAGCATCATTGTTCTGCAAATATGGAAGAACTTACCTTTTGCTCTGATTCTGATCACAGGTTCCATTGCTAGTATTCGTACTGATCTCATGGATGCTGCGCTTGATTTGGGTGCGACGCGTTGGTCTCGCTTTCGTAGCGTAGTGTTCCCTTTGACGATTCCGGCATTACAAGCCACGTCTATTTTGGTGTTTATTGGAGCACTGGGAGATTTCTCATTCGCGGCCGTTGCCGGCTCTCGCAGCAGCTATTCCTTGTCTATGTTGATGAATATTACAGCCCTTCAGTATTACGAGTGGGAAAGCTCCGCGGTGATCGCTATGGTCATCATGCTGTTGGCTGCGTTTTCTGCGGTTGTGCTTACAGCAATCACCAAACCTTTTGCAACTCGCAAGAAGCCGATCGTTGAGTGGGAGAAAGAGTCATGAAGTATTTGATGTCAAAACCGCGCTCTAATGCCCGTTTGGTCATGATGATCTCCATTGCTTTTTTTGTCATCGTGAACGTTATTTGGCTAGGTATTCCTTTTGCAATGGCTATTCTGTGGTCAGTGGTGGACCCAGACCATCCTTGGAGCTATCCCGATATTTTCCCCCAAGTGCTCTCTCTTGGCCGCTGGGTGGAGGTATGGACAACTACATCATTGCCTGAGGCATTGAAAAATAGCTATACCCTAGCTCCTGCCGTGGCATTGCTGACGGTGACATTAGCACTACCAACCGCTTATGCGTTTGGCCGAATGGAATTTCGCGGCAAGAAGATTGCTGAAATGGTCTCCCTGTTACCTATGGTGATGCCATCCATGATTTTGGCGGTGTTCTTTAGTTCAATGTTACTTGAGCTAGGACTGACCAATCCATATTTCAATATCGTTATTGCTCATACCGTATTAGCGCTGCCGTATGCGATTCGAATTTTATCCGCTGGTTTTAATGCAATTCCTCAAGATCTCATTGATGCCTGTGCTGATATGGGGGCTGGTAAATGGGGAACATTTAAGCACGCTTTTTTACCCATGCTTAAACCCAGCCTACTTGCTTCAACCATTTTCTGTCTGGTGATCAGTATTGAAGAGTTCAATATGGCTTTCGTACTGGGAGCACCTGACTTTATTACCGTTCCGACGATTTTGTATTCGTTTTTAGGCTATTCCTTTATTCGGCCAGACGCCGCTGTTGTGTCGCTGATCTTAGTGATTCCTAATGTGTTACTGATGCTGGTGATCGAACGGTTGCTGAAAGGAAACTATCTATCTCAATCAACTGGGAAGGCATAGTTAAAAGGAGATATACAATGAAGAAAGTCACCCTAATGTCGCTGCTGGCTGCATCCATATCGTTACCTGCAATCGCCTATGATGTCACTCAAATGAGCTGGGAGCAGATAGAAGCACAAGCAAAAAAAGAAGGGGCAATCACTTTTTCTGTGTGGTATTTACAGCCCGCTTGGCGCCAGTTTATTAAGGGTTTTGAACAAGATACTGGGATTAAAGTAAGGATCCCAGAAGGGACGCTAGATGCCAATCGAAATAAACTGGTTGCCGAATCACGTCGCGAGCAGGGTTCAATGGATGTCGTGGCTCTTGGCGCACCAACATTACGTACGTTCGATGCCAGCAAAATTTTGATGAAACTGGACCCGTTACCAGAGTTTGATCAGCTCACCATGAAATCAGAAGGTGTAAATAGCCAAGGGTATGGCGTTACATTTTGGGGGAATCAAACGGGGATTGCCTATGATTCTGCACGTATTGCTTTTGCCGATTTACCTCAAACGTTTGGGGACCTTGAGAACTATATTCGAACAAACCCGGGAAATTTTGGTGTGAATGATCCAAATGGCGGTGGTTCAGGAGGTCGATTTATCGAAGCCATGATTCGCCAAATTAACGGAGATGAAGATATTGGGGATCAAGCTGATCAAACTGTTGTTAAGTCGTGGTCCAAAACTTGGGATTGGTTTCAAGCGAACAAAAAGAACGTGCTTATTACGGCTTCCAATGCAGATAGCCTAACTCGGATAAATGATGGTGAAATCATCTTAGCTCCAGCTTGGGAAGATCATTTGGCAGGTCTCCAAGAGCGAGGGGCAATCACTAAGCGAATTAAGTTCTACATACCCAAATTTGGTATGTCGGGCGGTGGGAACTTTGTTTCAATTGCAAACAACAGCAAAAACAAAGCGGCATCATTGGTCTTTGTTAACTGGCTAACATCGGCGAAAACGCAAGGAGAGTTAAACGCAACATTTGGTACGGCTCCTCAGCATCCTGACGCTGACGCGTCAAACTCTCTCGTGCCAAAGGAAATGCGTAACAATGCGACAGAACCATTCAGTGCGAGCTATTCCGCAGAGTTGAAGAAACAGTTCACTCGTAATGTGTTAATGCAGTAAGTTGAAGCACTCTCCTTATTCTTTGTGTTCTTACCAAAGGATAAGGAGAGCAAAAAGAAAGAGGCGAACCATGAAATTTCACCCGGCAGAGCACCCGCATCGCCGCTATAACCCGTTAACGGGGCAGTGGGTTTTGGTGTCACCGCATCGCGCTAAACGGCCGTGGAGTGGGGCGGATGAACAGCCAAGTACTAACTCATTGCCTGCTTATGATGAGTCATGTTTTCTCTGCCCAGGGAATGCGCGCACTTCTGGTGATCTAAATCCCAGTTACCAAGGAAGCTTCGTTTTTGACAACGATTTTTCGGCATTAAAACAAGAGGCGCCAGAGGTAGTTAACTCGGTGAATCCGTTGTTTCAAACAGAGGTAGTTCGTGGTGTCAGTCGAGTTATCTGTTTCTCTCCCGATCACAGTAAAACCTTACCAGAGCTGCCCATAAAGAGCATTCGCAATGTTATTGATACGTGGGACGAGCAAATTGAATCACTCGGCAAGCAGTATGTTTGGGTTCAAGTGTTTGAGAACAAAGGGGAAGCCATGGGTTGTTCACAGCCTCATCCTCATGGACAAATCTGGGCGAGCAGCTTTTTACCCAACGAGATTAAGCGGAAAGATCATCATTTAAAAGCGTATTACCACAAATATGGCCGCAACCTATTGCTGGAATATGTTGCAGCGGAACAAAAAGAAAGAGATCGCATTGTTGTCGAGACAGAACATTGGTTGGCTGTGGTTCCCTATTGGGCAGCATGGCCATTTGAAACCATGTTATTACCCAAAGCGCACATTCGCCGCATGAGTGAGTTAAATAATAGTCAGCGGGATGACTTAGCACTGGTCATTAAACGGCTTACCACCCGCTACGATAACTTGTTTCAGTGTTCTTTCCCGTACTCTATGGGTTGGCATTATGCGCCGTTCTTTAATCCAAAAACCGAGATTAACCATTGGCAACTGCATGCGCTGTTTTACCCCCCATTATTACGTAGCGCCACGGTGCGTAAGTTTATGGTGGGATATGAATTGCTGGCAGAAAGCCAGCGAGATTTAACGGCGGAGCAAGCAGCTCAGCGCCTGAGTCGCATGAGTGACGTTCACTACCGCGACTGTTAACAGTCATATATTGAAAGAGAGATAAGGGAATTTTTATGTCTAAAGCCATCACCCTCTCAGCAATCACGCTGGGGCTCACTGCGGTATTTTCTTCATTTGCGAACGAACCGCTTGTCGACAAAGCAGTCTCTACCGAGAACATTCGCGTGAGTTCGTACAACATTATGGCATCTAGAATGGGGGACACCGATGCGATTGCTGAAGCGGTTAAGTCACTTAACGCCGACATCATTGGCTTGCAAGAAGTCGACAACAAAACGGGCCGTTCGGGTAAGAATTTTAGTGCAGCAGGTCATTCCCCAATCAACCAAGCTGAGTATATTGCTAAGCAGCTTGGAATGAATTACTACTTCTGTAAGGCGATTGATCATGATGGTGGTGAGTACGGGACTGCCGTTCTATCTAAGCACCCTATAAAGTTCGTTAAGCGAATGGCGTTGCCTAATATCGAAGGCGCTGAGCAGCGCTCTGCGTGTGCGGTAGAAGTTGATGTGCCTAATTATCCAGCGCCAGTGATGGCAGTCACTACGCATCTAGATCATACGACGCAGCCATTACGTGAAGAGCAGGTACGCACCCTGCAAGCTAAGTTCTCTTCTTGGAATTTTAAGCATGCGCTCCCTATTATCATCGGTGATTTAAATCTTCCGCCACAATCAACAGAGTACAAGGAACTTACCGCGTGGTTTAATGAAACGGATAAAGCACTCACGTTGACGGCACCTGCTTGGAATCCTGAGAGAAAGATTGATTACATTTTGACATCAAATGCACAAGAGTGGGATATCAAAAAAGTGGAAATTCCTAAGCCGATGGATAAAGTAGCGTCCGTTCCTTTTGCTGAACTTACCGATCACCTTCCACTAACCGTTGAAATGCAACTTGTGCGTCAATAGGGTTTTAGAACAATAAAAGTCAAAGGGAGATAGGGCCTCTTGCGATGCGAGTTTGCTCCTTCTCCCTTATGCTTATGATTCAACGTTTAACGTGCATGTGTAAAAAATGTTAAACACCATGCTACGTGTCAATAAGTCCCCCTTTCTCGACAATTTTCTCAATAATCGCCATCTTAAGACCGCTTTTTCTGACGGAGAAAGTGAGTTGGAACGATAAAAGGATGAATGAGAAATGGATAACGAACATAGCTTGCGAGAAAACCTGTTGGCGCTGACACTTGGCAGTGCGTTGGTATCACTCGGAGTCATCTTCTTCAATCAAATTGGCTTGCTCACTGGCGGTACTGCTGGGCTGGCAATTTTTCTAACCAAGGTAAGTGATTTCAGCTTCGGTCAGATCTTCTTTTTACTTAATTTGCCTTTTTACTGGCTTTCATTCACTCGTATGGGCTGGCGTTTTACAGTGAATACCTTTATCGCTGTGAGTTTAGTGTCGTTTGCGGTGGACTACCTCCATCATGTTATTCAAATTGCCAGCATTGCTCCGTTATATGCAGCCATTGTGGGTGGTGGCTTGATTGGCATTGGTATGTTGGTTATTTTTAGGCACAAGATGAGTCTTGGTGGCTTTAATATTTTAGCCTTATTCCTCCAAGAGCGTTTTGGTATCCGAGCGGGTAAAGTACAAATGGCGTTAGACTGTACTATTGTTGTATTGTCGCTTTTCATTGTTGATATTTCGATCATTTTACTTTCAGTACTCGGTGCTGTAGCGACAAATCTAATTTTAGCGATGAACCATAAGCCGGGTCGTTATCAGCCGAAAGGACAAATTAAAGCGGCTTAAGTGATAGACAAAAGGAGTGTCTAATGAAAACCTTTATTACCAGTTTATGTTTAATGGGGCTGGTATTTACCTCAGCAGTGAAGGCGGAAAAGTTTGTTGCGCCAAGTCAGTTTTATACTGCTTTTGAGGCTGCATATAGCAATAACTATCAAGATACGGCGCATGCCCTTATTCAACAATACCCTTCTATGGCGCAATTCTTTGTCGATAACCAACAAAAGCTCAACCTTGATGACAAGAAAATTGGTTATCTGAAAGCCGCATTGAAGCAAGACTATCGCCGTCAATCCGATAAGTTGATCGCTCAGCGTTTGGTTGGGCACTGGCAAAGTGCGGATAAAAACATTTTAGTGCGTTATAAAAGCGACCAAACAGGGTTTGTTTTGTACCGAGCTCAAGAGATGCGAATCGAGTTTCAATGGGACGTTTCTGATGGTGTGATTGAATTCAGTTTTGGCTCAGACATCAGCCTCGACAGAGTGATTCATATTGATGAGAACCACTACCTTTATCTTGGTGGAGAGTCAGGAAAAATGAATTACTTGTATCGGATGTAACCTTGCTTCCACAACGACTGCTTTAACAAAAAGGCTCTGTTCAACAGGGCCTTTTTTTATCCGTGAATCTTTCTTTATTCATAGCATCGCTACTCGGTGGGTGAAAGTGCAGCCAGTAACATCATTAGGTATTGATCACTGCAATATGTTGGTTGAGACATGTCATAAATACCTACTTTTGGTTTATTTAACCAGTTTGATTCTATAAAACCCATAGGATTCATTTTATCTTATTGATTTTAAATAAAAATTATTTTGGCATTGAGATTGCTTTGCTAATGTGAACGAGATGTGTTCCTATTTAGACATAGATCGTCACAAAAATGATGCGAAGAACAGTGGCAATATCAGCTTGTTTGATCGTGATTTATCAGGTTTTCTGATGAATCAGATTCGCTTGTGGAAATTCAAATCATAGGAAGGAAAATCGTGTATTTCTGGAAAATCAAAGAACTTAAAAGCGATTTAGTGAAAGGCCCGCTCTCTGAGCGTGAAAATATGAAGTATTTGATCGCAACCAGTTTGGTATGGACGCTGGCCGTGACGATTTCTTACGAGTCGAACCATTATGACCTGATCTATGGAGCATGCAGCGCAGCGATGGTAGTGATTGCGATTGTATATGCGTTTAAAGCGAGTAAAGGACATAACTTTCTTAGCTCATTTCTTGCCGTGAGCTGGGTGATGTCTGTTCGATTCTTTGTTGTGCTCATGTCGTTGATGATCGTACTGGTTTTTGCATTACCTGAGTGGGGAGATGAATCTGAATTATGGGATACCTTGCTATTTCTAGCGTTTGATGCAGTGTTCTTCTGGCGGATTGTTCACCATATAAAAGCGGTCTCCGACCAAACGCTCCAGTCATCAGGTTCTGTTTTAGATAATTAATTTTTCACTTTTTGTGGAGCGACTGCCTGCTCCACTTTTTTTACTTATAAGGACATTCCATGTTCAGAAAATCGTTACGTTGGCTACTTCCTATTGGTATTTTAGCAGCGGGTTATGCAGGTTATGCTGTGATTGCCTCAACAGCTCCAGATGATGACTTACAACCCACTCAAGAAGAGCTGCTTACTGTTTCCGTTTCCCCTGCATTGTCTCAAGATCACCATGTGGTGATCACCAGTCATGGCGAACTTGCTCCATTAGAAGTGACGCAACTGTCGGCACAGGTTTCTGGTGAAGTTGTCAGCTGGCACCCCAATTTTGTTGCTGGTGGTATTGTAAAGCGAGGGGAAGTGCTCTTTACCATTGAAGATGATAACTATCAGGCCGCCGTGTTACAGGCAGAAGCGGGCTTGGCGGCAGCAAAAGCGGCGTTAATTGAAGAACAAGCCAAAGCTGAAGTGGCTAAGCGTCAAGCGAAAAAGCTACCGACAAAGCAGGTGACGGATCTGTATTTGCGCAAACCTCAGCTGTTAAGTGCGCAGGCGCAGCTTAAATCAGCACAAGCGGAGCTAAAACGCGCAAGGCGGGATCTTGAAAACTGTAAAGTGATTGCGCCTTATGATGCTCTTGTTGTCGAACGTGGGATCGGCGTGGGCCAATATGTCTCAGCAGGTGCGAATGTAGCCACCTTGAATAATGTGGAAGCGGGTGAAATTCATATTCCTATTGCAGGTTTTGATCGCCGTTTTCTACCCAAAGACTACGTAGGTACCTCGGCTGAGGTGGTGCAACGCGGTATTGAAAATGTTCAGCTCAATGGTGTGATTGTTCGTGATGCTGGTGTTATTGATAGCGCTACCCGCATGATCAATATGGTAGTACGGGTTGAAGACCCTTATGCCATCGACAGCGATAAACCGCAGATGAAGTTTGGTGCTTATGTTCAAGTTAAGTTCATTGGCAAGGAACTAAAGCATGTCTTCCGCTTGCCTCAGGAGTTGGTGAACAATCAACAAGTATGGGTGGTAGACGAACAAGATAATTTGCAACCACGAGCGGTGAATGTGTTGCGTGCTGAAAAAGAATTCATGTTGATCAATCAAGGTTTAAAAGACAGTGATCGTATCGTGACGACGGTACCGGAATTTCCACAAAAAGGAATGGCCGTCAAAGTGGCTAATGCGGGCGACAGCAACGACGTAGCAATGCAATAAGGGCTTATCATGGAAAATAAACCTAATGGCATAATTGCATATTTTGCCAACAATTCGGTGGCGGCAAACTTGATGATGGCGTTTATCCTCATCATGGGAGCGGTGAGCTTTTTCCTGATCCAGCGCCAAATGTTCCCTAACTTAGAAGTGAATTACGTCAACATCAGTGCGGAGTATCCGGGTGCCTCTCCTCAAGAAGTTGAGGAAAGCATTTTGATTCGATTGGAAGAGTCGTTAAAAGACGTTACTGGGATCAAAAAATCCGTATCTACAGCATCTCGTGGCTCTGCTCATATTGAGTTGGAAATTGATGTGGACGCTGACATTAATGATGTCTTGGATAAGGTAAAGCAGAAAGTGGATAGCACTTCTGGCTTTCCTGCTTCAATGGAGCCGATTCAGGTCTATCAGTATGAATACCGTCAGGATGTGATTGAAATGGCGTTAGTTGGCGACCGTTCTTTGTATGAACTCAAACCCATCGCCAAACAGATAGAAGATGAGCTGTTGCAATTACAACATGTTGCGCTGGTGGATTCCGGTTCTCCTGAGTACGAAATTGCCATCGAAGTCGAGCCACAGATACTGCAAAAATACGACTTAACGCTTTCTGATATCTCCCGTGCCATCCAGCGTTATTCTGCCAATTATTCCGCAGGGGAAGTGCGGACCAGTGCGGGCATGATCTCGGTTAGGATTGAAAATCAGTACTACAGCGGTGAAGAGTTTCGTTCGATTCCAGTCAAGATCGGGCGTAATGGAGGCAAGGTCCTTCTGCAAGATATTGCAACGATAAAAGATGGCTTTACAGAAGATGATCGCTATTTCAAATATAACGGTCAAAACGCCATTTATCTTTCCGTGAAAGCGACCAAAGACCAAAACATGGTGACGGTCGCGGAATCCGTTAAAGCTTATATCGAGCATAAGAACCAAACATTGCCCGCAGATCTCAAGCTGAATACCTTGGTAGACATGACCTATTACCTCAACGCTCGTTTGGACATGATGTTGAAAAATCTGCTCCAAGGTGCGGTGTTGGTCGCCATTATGCTCAGCATCTTCTTGCGCTTTAAACTCGCAATGTGGGTCATGATTGGTTTACCAGTGTGTTTCCTTGGTGCTGTGATGCTGATGCCTGTGATTGGTGTGAGTATTAATATCGTCTCCCTGTTTGCCTTTATTATGGTGCTGGGGATCGTGGTGGATGACGCCATTGTGATTGGCGAAAGTGCTTACTCTGAAATCGAGAAAAATGGTGGTGGAGTAGATAACGTGGTGCGTGGGGTACAACGGGTTGCAACACCTGCTACATTTGGCGTGTTGACCACCATCGCGGTATTTGCACCGTTTCTGATGTCGAAGGGGATCGAACGAGCATTTTTCTTTGGTATTGCGTCTATCGTGATCCTTTGTTTGGTGTTCAGCTTGATTGAATCCAAACTCATATTGCCGTCACACTTGGCGCACAGTAAATTCAAACCAATCAAAAAAGGCAGTTGGCGAGACCGATTTAACCAACGATTTTTTGCGATGGTGAATGGGCCATACAAGCGCTTTGTTACGCTGTGTACGCACTGGCGTTGGAGTGTTTTTGCCAGCTTTATGGCTTTATTTGCCATCAGTATTGCACTCGTAATGGCGAACCATGTTCGTATTGTGCCATCACCGAAAGTGCCGCACGACTTTCCGAGTATCGACATTGAAATGAACAACAATGTCTCCAGTGAACAGACAATTGCGGCCTTAAAAGCGATTGAAGCGGTGATCAAACAAGTTGAGCAAGAAACAGTTGAACACTACGGTACGGGAATGGTGAGAGATACCTTAGCCTTCAACAAAGGTCGTTCTTCTGCCACTTTGCTTGTTCCTTTGGTGGATGAAGAGCTGCGACCATTTAACACCTTTGAACTGGCTCGGCGCTGGCGTGAGCGCTTGCCTGTGATTGCTGGCGTGAAAACCATGACCATTCAGGATGATGTGAATGGTGGTGGAGGCGGAGATGAATTTGGTTTCCTTCTCTTTGGTTCGGATATCGATACCCTCAATGCTGCCGGAAGAGATTTGATTGGCAAGCTTCAGCAAACCGAAGGGTTGTTTGATATCTCCTCATCCATTGATTCAGGGAGCCAGGAAGTTCTGCTGTCACTTGCTCCAGTTGCCTATGATCTCGGGCTCGATCTGCAAGACATTGCGTTGCAGGTCGGCGGCAGTTTCTATGGTGGGGAAGCGCAGCGTCTTCTTCGTGATGGTGAAGAAGTTAAAGTAATGGTGCGCTATCCCAAGTTGACGCGTGAAGCCTTTGCTTCTTTGCGTTATGCCATTATTACCACGCCAACTGGTGAGAAAGTGATGTTGGGTGATGTGGTCGAGATAGAGCAAAAGCCGGGTGTGAGTAATATACGCCGCGAAGGAGGCTATCAGTCTGTTTATGTTTATGGTTCGATTGACGAAGAGCGTGTTGAACCAAATGCAATCGTTGAGCAAGTTCATGAGACCATTATGCCAGAGGTACTGCAGCAATATCCTGGTGTGCGTTCAGAGCTGGGCGGCAGTATTGAAGAGCAGCAAGCACAGCAAAATGAGCAAAAAGTCTTCTTTATTGCTGGCATGATCATCGTCTATATGTTGCTGGCTGTGCCGCTTAAAAGTTACACCCAACCGTTGATCATTATGTCGGTCATCCCATTTAGCTTAACTGGGGCAATTTGGGGCCATTATTGGTTTGGATTGGATCTCAGCATGATGTCGACCTTTGGTCTGATTGCAGCAGCCGGGGTGGTGGTCAATGACTCATTAGTTATGACTGACTACGTTAACAAAGTCAGAGCGCAGGGCGTAGACATCAAGCAAGCCGTGATTGAAGCGGGATGCGCGCGCTTTCGGGCCATCACACTTACATCCATCACCACCTTTGTCGGGGTGTTGCCAATTATGTTTGAAACCAGTTTACAGGCAAGTTTTGTGATCCCGATGGCGGTCGCACTTGGGTTTGCGGTATTGTTTGCCACGTTACTGACGCTGATCCTTGTTCCATGTCTCTATTTGATGCTGCAAGACATTCGTAATGGAGTTTCCAAAGTAAAAGGGTTGTTTAAAAGGCGCAAGCTTCAAACCAACTAACTGAACGTATTGATACTAAAGCGCGGCATAATGCCGCGTTTTTTATTGCTTATCGAAAAAACAGATAGAAAAAACCCGAGCATGGGGTAGCTCGGGCAAAAAAGGGCAACAATTTGAAATTATTTTTTGGAGAGTGCCAGTTAAATTTCCTTATCCAAACTGTTATAAAGCATTCGCGGTCTTATGAATAACTTTACAATAGTGTAACTGACGAGTTTTAAAGTAACACGTTTGTTGCGTGTCGGTAATTTCAAATATGGAAAACATAGATTTCAAAAATGATATCCATAAAGGAAACATTGTGATTTAAGTCGACGATTCAATCATGGTTGTTTATGGAACGTGACTGCGCCTTTTCCCTCGTATTTTATTTTCTCTCGCCGCTAAGTATTGAATATTGAACCATACTTAAGTTTATATTTGATGCCGAGAGGGAAAGGAATTGCGCTGGTTACTATGGACAATGATTGGCTTACCCATGATTGCATGGGGGACTTTCCATCTTTATCACGAGATTTGGTGGGTAGAGAATATTGTCTCAGCACCTAGCCTCTTTTTGGTTTACTACACCGTAATTGCTTTGATCTGTTTGATGGTGCGGTTTTGGGTGCATTTGATTGTATGTGTCGTGGTGGTGTTGGTCTATCTGGCGATGACGCCAAAGTCGGAGCAGTCAATTTGGGTAAACTGCAATACACCCATGACGGTGGTGCAATACAACCTTTACTACGGCAATCAAGATGTAAATGCCTTTATTAATTACTTGATCCAAAACCAGATTGATTTAGTGGTGCTGCAAGAAGTTGCGCCGGAAGAAGGGGTTAAGTTCTTCACTTTGGATGATTTGTACCCTTATCGTTATGGTGGTCAAGAAGGTGTGGGATACCCGTCTAGCCAGATGATCTTAAGCCGCAAACCATTGACTCAAATGTCGGTGTTTTACACGCCTGATGGACACAACATCATTAGTGGCGTTTGGCATCCAACTCCGCAAAAACAATTACCTTTTATGACAGCCCACCCACCGTCACCAAGGACGGAGGAGCTTTGGCATCGGCGAAACGCGGTGATTCGAACTATTCAAACCATGGTGGAGTTTAACCCGTCAGATGAAATGCTGATTGTTGGTGATTTTAACCTTTCCGCGACCAGCTTACGGTTTGCGACACTATTTCCAGAATTTGAAACCGCCCCTGTCGCGAGTTGGCCAAACTGGAGTCACCTATTCGACACCCCCGCATTTACCATGCTCAGTATTGATCATTTGTGGTTGAAATCATTGGAGTCGAGTCGACGGATCTGCAACCGAACCTCGAAAACGAGCATGCGGGGTTCAGATCATAAAATGGTCGTCACTCAAATTGGATACTGAAACAAAGAAAAAGCCGAAGGAAGAGTTCCTTCGGCTCTAAATTTGCTACTTCGCTAACCCACCTTGGGTCAACTGCGCTGGATCAAGCAGGCGCTCTAACGTGGCTCGGTCGAGATCCGTTTCTTCTTCCGCCACATCAATGATAGCGCGACCTTCTTTGTATGCTTTTTTGGCAATTGATGCGGCTTTCAGGTAGCCAATCACTGGGTTGAGGGCAGTAACCAAGATCGGGTTGCGAGCAAGTGCTTGCTGCAAGTTATCTTCACGCACCGTGAAAGTGGCTATCGCTTTATCGGCAAGAGCCAGAGCGCTATTGCTCAATAGCTCGATACTTTCCAAAATATTGTGCGCAATCACGGGTAACATGACGTTGAGTTGGAAGTTGCCAGACTGACCAGCAATAGTAATGGTGGTGTCGTTGCCAATAACTTGAGCAGAGGCCATGGCCGCAGCTTCTGGGATCACTGGGTTAACCTTACCCGGCATGATCGATGAGCCGGGTTGTAAACCTTGCAGTTCGATTTCGCCCAATCCCGCGAGAGGGCCTGAGTTCATCCAGCGCAAATCATTGGCGATTTTCATGATAGCAACGGCGGCCGTTTTCAATTGTCCAGATAAAGATACAATTGCGTCTTGGCTGCTGAGATTAAAGAAGAAATTGTCACTGGCCGTAAAGGTGACTTTGGTTTCCTGGCTCAGGTTGTGAGCAAATGCTTCTGCAAAACGAGGATCTGCATTAATGCCAGTCCCCACCGCTGTACCACCTTGAGCTAAGGCTTTTACTGATTTCAAACTCTGATCAATGCCTAGGAGTGCATGTTCAATTTGGTGTTTCCAACCGCCTAGCTCTTGTGCAAAGGTCACTGGCATGGCATCCATTAGATGAGTTCGGCCAGTTTTTACCACATCTGCCAGCTTAGCTTGCTTGTGTTCAAGTGCGGTAATTAAGTGATGCAGTGCTGGAAGTAAGCGTTTTTCGATGCTGATTGCCGAAGCAACTTGGATGGCAGTTGGTACCACGTCATTACTGCTTTGGCCCATATTAACGTGATCATTAGGGTTAACATCACCGCCTAATTTCTCAGATGCCAACGTTGCAATCACTTCATTGGCATTCATATTAGAACTGGTACCAGATCCAGTTTGAAAAACGTCAATCGGGAAGTGAGATAAATACTCACCCTCGATAATATGCTGCGCGGCATCCGCGATAGCACTCGCAATGTCACCTTCAAGCAACCCAAGTTGTGCATTCGTAAGAGCCGCTGTTTGTTTAATGTAAGCCAAAGCCTGAATAAAGGGGACTGGCATAACATGTTGGCTGAACTGAAAATTGTCGACTGCACGTTGAGTTTGAGCTTGATACAGGGCGTCTGATGGGACTTTTACATCCCCCATGCTGTCGGTTTCAATTCGAAATGTCTGAGTCATGAGGTTTCCTTTTGTTAGTCATGGGGCGCTTGGATACGCTGTAATTGTTGTTGTAATGATAGGTAGTGAATATCGCCATCCTCTAAATGATAGTAATGACGCTTTAAGCCGAGTAGGGGAATATGAATCGAATCTAAACAGACGCGTCGAAACGTCCGGCTTCGTTGTGAGTCTTGAATCGCATCTAAAAGGTGGAAGTAAACTTGGCGCAAGTGCAATTCAAACAGCAATAGATTCTCCCCTTCACTGCCGTGTTCATAATACGAAGTGAGCACACAACCCCAATGGATGTAGTCATAGATGATATCTGGCTCAAACCCTTCCCCAGAATTCACCTTCAGAAAGCGATCTTGAGCCTTAAAAAATGTGCAGTAGATGGTTTCTTGGTTATGCATGCTGATTTATTTTTGCTTGTAATGATAATTATTATCAATTAACTGCAAGTAGAATTCAACAGGTATGAAGATCTGTTATATCAAGTATTCATTTGCCACTATACGCAGTTCTTGATGACTAGAAACCCACTGGTAAGCGCTTTTTTAATAACTCGATAAATGAACGAACCTTAAGTGGAATGTAGCGGTTTTGTGGGTACACAACACTAAAAGGGATATTGTCGGCCTGATATTCACTTAATACTTGGATTAATGCTCCTTGTTTTAAATGCTCTTTGACCATCCATATGGGGAGTGGTGTTATGCCTACCCCCTCCAATGCGGATTGCATATTACATAATCCACTATTACTGCTGACTGAACCTGAGACAGAAACGGTTTGAACCTCTCCATCCTTTTGAAAGCTCCAGACATTATGCTTTTTAAACAGAGAGTATACGATGCAGTTATGGTGAGTAAGCTGATCTGGCGTCTTCGGTATGCCTTGTCTTTCTAGGTATTGTGGGGAAGCCACCATGAGCATAGGATTGTCGAACAGCTTCTGGGCGATAAGTGAAGAGTCTTCTAATCGGCTTGCTCTAATGGCAAGATCGATCCCCTCGCTGACTAAATCGATATGCTTATCAACGTAATTCACCTCGACTTTAATGTCTGGGTACTGCTCGGTAAATTCTTTTATGATGGGTGTCAATAGGAAATAACCTAAGGGCACAGGTGCCGTGATGCGCAGTATGCCTTTCGGAGTAGAAAGCTCCATTCGTGCATTTGCTTCAGCTTCATCGAGTTCGGATAGAATAAACAGGCATTTTTCATAATAACTCTCTCCAATTTGAGTTAATGAACTTTCTCTACTGCTTCGGGTTAAGAGTTTTACCCCCAGTTTGTCTTCAAGTGCTGCTACTTTTTTACTGATGGTTGCTTGGGTCGTTTGTTGCTCTCGTGCCACAGCAGAAAAGCTTTTTGTTTGTACGACTCTAACAAATGCGCGCATTGCTGCTATTTGATCCATTGCCTCTCCTGTCAATACTAAGTGAACTTGTCGTTTTATTTCTAATACATCGACTTAGCATTTAATGAAAATTCATTAGTTATGGGTAACATTTAAGTTTAGGTTTGTCGGTATTATTATTTTAATTAATGGTGAAATAAGAGAACGTTATTTTGTTATTTATAATATTGATTTTATTGCCGATATAATCAAATAGCAATAAAAGGTGCTCGTAATGTAATTTAATGAATTCTAATTTTATTAAATTGAATATTTATTTGGTAATATTCAATGGGTTGTGTTGCATATATTCTAATCCGGAATAGTAACTATGCAAAATGATCGTCTTATCATCACTATTATTTATATATAAGGTGTTCAAGCAAATTTTGTTTAAAAATAATGTATTTAACATAGTTGATTATGAACGCTATACGAATTGTTATCGATTGTTTTATAAGGTTTTTTTGAATGAAATTTATTGTGATAACAATAAATATAAGGAGTGGTTTAAGTATGAAAGTAAACAAATTTATCTCAACGAGTGTAATTTCAATTGTGAGCATTATCACTGTTGGTGCATCTTTCGCTCAAGAACCGGTATGGGATGGTAATAAAGTGGTTCTTCAATCAGAGAAATTAGCTGATGGTGTATTCGCTTATTACCCTGAAAATGCGAAAGAGTTTGAAAAAGAAGGTAAAGCTGTTGCGACAAGTGGTGGTTTTATTATCGGTGATAAAGGCGTATTAATGATCGACACCATGTTAAATAAGCGTCTTTATCAACAAGCAGAATCACTCATTAAAAAACAAACCACATTACCCATTTCGTTTGCGGTAAATACCAGTTTCCATGGTGACCATTCATATGGAAATATGTACTTGCCTAGCCAAACTCAAATTATTCAACATATTAATACCAAAAACTATATCGATGAACATTTTGAAAAAGATGCTCAATTTATGATTGCTAACTTCGGTAAAGGCCGCGGAATTGAGGAGATAAAACCTGTTTCTGCCAATATTTTGTTGCCGGAAGAGGGGAGGTTGACGTTAGATCTCGGCAATAAATATGTGGAGATCATCGATTTCGGCTTTGCACAAACGGGCGGTGACTTGTTTGTTTGGGAACCAGAATCAAAAACGATGTGGACGGGAAATCCTATCATCACCATGGCTCCTTCTCTGCCTTGGTTGCTAGACGGACACTTACTTGAAACGCTAGAAACCCTCAAAGAGGTTTATCACTTCTTACCTGAAGATGCGAAAGTCGTTCCGGGGCATGGCTCAGTGATCAAGCGCTCAGATATCAAGTGGCATATTGATTACTTGGAAGCGGTTAAGAGTGAAGTACAAAAAGCACTGAACGCTGGGTTAACGCTAGAGGAAACGGTGCAGCAAGTGAAGCTTCCTGAATTCTCAGGTTATGCGCTGTTTAACTGGGTGCATCCAGACTTGAATGTTCCCGCAGCTTATAAAGACCTAAAACAATAAATCATAAGGCTCGTTGTATGGCTGTAGCGCAGCGAGCCTTTATTTCATGGTATATGAGGTAAGTATGAAAACTGGACTTCCCGGCTTAAAAGGCGGCGACCATATTGGTTTTACGGTGCCTAATCTAGAAGAAGCGACTCGGTTTTTTGTTGAAGTGATTGGATGTGAGGTGCTGTACGAACTAGGGCCGTTTCAAGCGGATGATGACTGGATGTCTGAAAACCTGAATGTCCATCCAAGAGCCGTTATTCATAAATATCGAATGTTGAAATGTCACACTGGTCCTTCATTTGAGATCTTCGAATACAGTTCACCGGATCAGAACCAAGATCAACCCCAAAATAGTGACTATGCGGGTCATCATTTGGCCTTTTATGTTGAGAATATTGATGTTGCTCGCCAGTATTTAGCGTCTAAAGGTGTTGAGATTCTAGGGGATGTAAAAACGGTCGATAGCGGCCCAACTCAGGGGCTAAGTTGGTTGTATTTTCTTTCTCCGTGGGGGATGCAACTTGAATTGGTGAGTTACAACCAAGGCTTAGGTTTTGAGCAGGGTGGGTTACGGCAATGGTCCCCAAGATAGCGTAATACTAACAATAAGTAAGAAGGTAAAGCTGCAAAAATGCAGCTTTACCTTTTGTTTTATTCTGCAGGCTCTCCGCCTAACAAGATGAGAGATTCAGCTGCGATAGCACCCGTGGAGAAGGTAATACCCGCTAACAGTAATATCGAAGTGTATTTGGCGGTTAAAATAGCCAGCCCAATCGTATTAATGATCTTTTCCATAATATTTTCCTGATTAATTAAAACTAAGTTTATTGTAGGCCTTCAATCAGAACGGTTTGGGATCAATAACTAGAAAAAATCTACGCTTTATAGGTAATTTGCTGAAAAAGTCCTAAATAGACATATTTACAACTAATAACAATTTATTTTTCGATATATATCAAACTATCATGAAACTCGAGCGTAATGGTGTCCGGTTTTGGTACCTAAGAATGCTTGATACAATGAAAATCGGTAAATACCTCATTAGTCGCTTTCCTCGCAGCGCCGCAAAAACATTTTATCGTCTGAACAAAATCCCTAGTTTGATGTTCACTCATCAGCTCACTACTATTTCGACAACACCAGGGGCCGTTCCATCTTCCACACATTTTGTACCTGTATGACCTTTTGGAGAAGAAACTTGGAACGAATAAAGGCTATCAACTCAGTAAAAATGAACAAAGCGCGTGATCATCGCGAACGTGATTTGCGTGTTTTAAACTGCGTCAGTGATAGTGAATATGAATCTCGTATGGCAGTTTGGCATAACCTAATTTCGCCCAAAGCGCCTATCGAAGAAGCAAAGAAGTTTGTTGATTCAGCGTTTAACCGTTTAGAGGCCGATCTTAAAGCATCGGGTCGTGAAGTCGCAATTAGCTACTCTGATTTTGTCACCATGGCGAATGAAGAGCTTCAATACATTCGAGTTTACGTCGCCGACACCAAATCTCAATATTTCTGGTATGGCACCATCGCAATCACAGTGTGTTTGTTATTGTCACTCTATTTATAGCCATGCCCTGATGAATTAACGGCCTAGCAAACATGCTAGGCCGTTGACGTTTGTAAGGCACTTTAAAACAGCTAAGATAAATTTCTTAATTAGGTAAGTAAGGTTGCCTCTGTTGGTGCTTAAGGAATATACTTGGCGGGTAACTGAATAACGAATACTGATTGGAGGATAAAAGATGATTGTAATGACTTTAAAAAACGGGCTTAGAAACAGTTAACTTAGAGATACTCACCGATATTTCATTTCTCTAGATTTCTTCTTGCCCGGAATTAACCGGGATCTCACTCGATTCGAATTTGATCCTACAGAACTCATTCTATTGAGCGTTCGCTGCTATATGGCCGCTTCGCTTGGGATAATTCGACAATGTCGCAAATAAATTCATTGAATTCATTTGAAACAATCTATTCTAACCATGAACTTGGTTGGAAAGGCTTTTTTCAACAACAACTAACGCTAGACGATTACGACAACACGGTTTTTGCGCGCATCATTGCCCATCACCGAAACGGGTATGTATTATGGAGCGAACAAGGACAAATCAACCTTGATGTTCACGCATCATTGCCTGCCATGACGGTAGGTGACTGGGTGGTACTTAACGCACAACATCAGTTTGTTCGACTGCTTGAAAGGTTAAGTGTTTTTAGCCGAAAAGCGGCTGGAACCAAAGTTTCACGGCAGTACATCGCAGCTAATATCGACACACTTTTCATCGTTGTGTCACTGAACGACGACTTTAATCTCAGCCGAATTGAGCGTTATCTTGCACTTGCTCATGAAGCTGACGTTGAGCCTGTTATTGTTCTGACCAAGTTGGATCTTTGCTCTGATTCAGAAGAGAAGAAACAACAAATCATGGCATTAAGTCCGCTATTAATGGTGGAAGCTGTCAATGGGCTCGACCCTCATAGCGTCGAGAAGTTAACCTCATGGTGTAAAACTGGTCAAACGGTTGCTTTCATGGGCTCTTCAGGTGTCGGTAAATCAACCTTGGTAAATACACTGATGGGAGAGCAGGCTCAGCTTACGGCAGGGATACGTGAAGATGACAGCAAGGGACGTCATACCACGACATCTCGCTCAATCCACGTGATGCCATCAGGCGGGATCTTAATTGATACCCCAGGAATGCGAGAGCTTCAACTGACCGATTGTGAGCAAGGAGTCAGTGAAACCTTCGCAGATATTGATTCACTTGCGAAACAGTGTCGATTTTCTGATTGTCAGCACTCGACAGAACCTGGATGCGCGGTGCAGCAGGCTCTAGAGTCTGGCCAATTGGATACGCGCCGCTTGAACAACTACCAGAAACTGCTGCGTGAGCAACGACGTAACAGCGCAACACTGGCTGAGCAGCGTGCAATTGACAAAGAGTTTGGCAAGTTATGTCGCACCACGATGAATGACAAACATAGCCGAAAAAATCGGTATTAACTAAAGCGTAAATCAATGGCTCCTGTGCTTAATAAATAATTAGATTAAGCGCCGGAGCCATTAATTACGAACATCACTGGATCGAGCGCATTTGCTATGATTCAACATAAGATATTTTGCAACAGTGTTTACTGGCATTGAGTAGGGTACATGGAATGACAGCTCCCGTTTCACATCACGAATTGGTTCGACATGCGATAGAGGTATTGAGTGATATTGAAGTTGCGGTTCGTTTTCATAGACCTGACTTGCAAGATTGCGAAGTGATCCGAGAGCTCGTGTTATGGATGAAAACGGGGTTACCTACATATCAGTTTGCACCAACGCAAGACGGTAAAAGTCTCTATGAAGTAGCTGAGTACGTGCTACAAATGTCGAATTTGGATACCCCAACTTTAGTGGACTATGCGATTGAGCGTATGGGTTTTAGCGAAGAGGGTACGGGCGTCAGCTATTACGACCAAAATGACGACGCGCTGGAAAACAACCTTGTCGTGTTGAGCTATTGGGTAGGCGGTTTTTCACAAGTCCTGATGCCCGAAAGTGTTTACCTTGAGGCACTGAAGGCCTTTCTTTATGACAATGAGAAATTTGAACTTATTGCCCATCTACTCAAACAACGCCCTTTTGACGTGAAGTCAGACTCTCAAGATCAGCAAATCGCGGCGTTAGGCGAATACCTACCTCAACTCAGAACAAGTTTACATTTGCTAGAAGATACTGATATCACTTCCCTTTTAAAGCAATTAGATAGCTTAGAAGAGAGTCTAAATCAGCTTCAAACCTCTCCAGTTATACCAACACAGTTTGGTCATATAGGCTCATTTGAGCTTTGGTAAAGCCGAATAAAAAGAAAGGTAATCCCCCTCTTTACCTGTTCATACTCAAAACGATAGAATGCCTGTAATTGGAAGAGTTGGACTGAACATGGCAAAACTAACATTACAAGAGCAGATGCTTAAAGCAGGCTTAGTAAACGAAAAGAAGCTGAAAAAGGCAAAAAAAGGCTCTAAAAAGTCTCGCGTGCAGGCTCGCGAAGCGAAAGCGGCGGCAGAAGCGAATAAACAGGCTCAGCAAGAGCGCGACAAAGCATTGAATCAGCAGTTGAAAGAGCAACAGCTCAGCAAAGAAATTCGTGCGCAGGTAAAACAGCTGATTGAAATGAACAAGCTTGATCTGAAAGATGGCGACATCAAATACAATTTTACCGACGGTAATTTTGTGAAATCCCTGTATGTGGATTCATTGGTTCGTGATCAGTTAGCTAAAGGCATTCTTGCGATTGCGCGCTATGAAGAAGGTTACGCTGTGATCCCGGGTGTGGTTGCGAAGAAGATCGCCATGCGTGATGCGGAAACCATCATCGAAACGAAAACGACAGAAGAAGAGGTACCGGCAGAAGATGATCCGTATGCAGATTATGTCGTACCTGATGATCTGATGTGGTAACGAGATTTCCGATTGAAATGGTCTGAATATTTTCAGGCCATTTTTGTATCAGGTATGTGAGAGATTTAGAAACAGTCTTGAATTTCGAGGTAGCTTGCTCGGATATGTTCAATCAACGCTTGAATCCGTTTAGCGGGTTTGCGCGTGTAGGGATAAACCGCGTAAATACCCACTACTTTGCTGGTATGTTCAGCCAGTACTTCAACTAATTTCCCTTGTTTTAAATCATCACAGATCAAGCAAGTGGGTAAGTAAGCCAACCCATTACCTGCAAGCACGCTTTTACGTAAGGCGGCAGCATTATCAGACGAGAAATTCCCCGACACTTTCAGAACATAGTTATCGCTATTGCGCTTAAACTGCCAGTCAAAGGTGCCACCTGATTCGTGGGTGTAACCAAGGCAATTGTGACGCAGTAAAGCATTTGGCGTCTCTGGTTCCCCATATTGCGCGATGTATTCAGGGGATGCGCATATCATCCAGCGAGAATTAAAAATAAATCGCGCAATCAGGCTGGAATCTTCAAGGTAACCAGTGCGTATAACCAAATCATAATTATCTGCAATCAAGTCGACGAAGTGATTATCCATCGACATATCAACGCTTAGCCCAGGGTTGTTATTGCAAAACTCAGAGATAGACTCCGCCAATAGCAATTCACCTGAGATGGTTGGCACTGACATGCGAATGTGTCCGGCGAGCGACTCGTTATACCCTGTAATCGATTCAAACGCGGCTTTTGCCGTGGTGTGAATGTCTTTGGAGCGATGATAAAGCACTTCACCCGCTTCAGTGAGGGTCAGCTTTCGAGTGGTACGATAGAGCAGTTGCGTACCAAGATCGGCCTCAAGCTTGCTAACCCGCTTGCTGATCATCGATTTGGTAATGTGGTTGTGCTCAGCCGCTTTGCTGAAAGAACCACACTCGACCACTTGGGTAAATAAAATAAGATCATCCACTTGCGGCATAACGGTACTCAGAATCGTGAAGATTGGTGGGTATTATAACGGTTCACTCGTTTGCAAACGAGCTTAATGAACTGCAGGAGAGAAGAAAGGCGCACCCATTACAGATGCGCCTTGATGCTCTGTTCCCAAAGAGCAAAATGAATGCGTTGCTACATGTCGTCGACAATCACGTAAGTGGCGGAAACGGGACCATGAACACCAACCACTTTGATTAGCTCGATATCCGCAGTAGAACTTGGTCCCGAGATAAAGTTAACGCAGGAAGGAATCCGCTCGCCGCGTTTAGCCTTTTGATGTAATGCGTGGGTAGCCTGCGTTAATCGTGGAAGCAAGGTACTTTTGCCAACAACAAAGATGGACGTTTCAGGTAGCAGGCTGATCGCTCGTCCTTGCTTTGGGTCGCTGTAAAGCACAACCGTGCCAGATTCTGCTAATGCTTGCTCAGCCATGACAATGCCAATTTGAGCTCGTTCAGCGATGGTGATGTTGGTTTGGTAGCCAGCTTGATGATCCCAAACATGCACAGTGTGATGCGCATTAGACAGAGCTTGAGGGTCAACCAAATTCAACAACGTTTCTGAGGCTGAGATGATGGTTTCCCCTTGCTTTGCTGCACCGTGTTCATCTTGGCAATACTGGTGGCAAACCTCGCGCAATGTCATTTGGAGTTCTGATTTGGTGGTTTCTACCACACTGACGCCCAATGACGTCTGTGCGTATTGCTTTAGTGTGTCAGCCAACTGATCTTGAGTAAAATCCTTCATCACTGCCTGATGGCAATGATGCTTAAAAGCAGGGCGCTCTACAGCATCTAAAGGTTGGCTGCGTCCAAGTTTATTCGCGATGTTAAGCAGAAACTCATCCCGGTTATAGATACTGGTTGTGTTATTTGATGCAAAAGTCGACATGTTTTGCTTCCTTATTTCTGTTTTCTGCTAGCGAACCAACGGCGGAAAGATTGGCCGTCTGGTGTTGGTAAATCTCGGGCTTCATTCCAATGGCTGATCGCGCCAAGGCTCAGAGGCATTTTGCCTTCGTGAATGATGCCACTCGCCACGGTTGCACCAACTTTTACCCCCATATCCCAAAGTAAAGGTCGGGCGTTAACGAAGTTAAATGCGCCGACAGTGGCACGTTCTGTCAAAGGCGTGATCTTTTCGCTGGCCATTTTTTCGCGATGTTTCATCAGCAAGTCAGACAGTGGAATTTTTACCGGGCAAACGTCGTGACAAGCCTTACACAAGCTACAAGCGTATGGCAGATCTTTAAAATCATCATATCCGCCCAATAAAGGTGACAGCACCGCACCTATTGGGCCAGAATAGATAGAGCCATAAGACTGCCCTCCAATATGGCGATAAGCCGGACACGTATTCACACAGGCAGCGCAGCGAACACAGCGTAAGATAGCGTTAAACTCTGAGCCAAGTATGTCTGAGCGTCCATTGTCCACAATGACCAAGTGAAACTCTTGTGGGCCATCACAATGCTCTGCTTCTCGCGGGCCTGTCAGTGCAGTGACATAGCCAGTTAGAGGGAGCCCAACAGCGCTGCGGCATAGCAGGCTGATGACAATGTCCAACTCTTCAAATGTCGGCACAATTCGCTCCATCCCCATTACGGCGATGTGCGTTTTAGGCAAACTGGTAGCCAGTCGCGCATTGCCTTCGTTTGTCACCAGTGTCACGGTGCCCGATTCTGCTACAGCGAAGTTACATCCGGTGATCCCGATATCTGCTTCAAGGAAGTCGTGACGAATGTACTGACGCACAAAACGCGTCATTTCTTCAGGATCTTCTGAGCCCTGATAGTTCAGTTTGTCTTTAAAGATCGCTTTAATTTGTGTGCGATTTTTATGCAGTGCCGGAACGACGATGTGTGACGGTGGATCGCAGTCATCCACTTGCAAAATGTATTCGCCCAGATCGGTTTCAACCACTTCACAGCCATTGCGCTCAATGATCTTATTGAGACCGATTTCTTCGGTGACCATGGACTTGGATTTAACGACTTTCTTAGCGTTTTTTTGTTGGATGATGTTTTCAATGTAAGCCGTTGCTTGCTCGGCGGTTGAGGCAAAGAAAACACTCCCGCCATTTTTTGCAACGCTCTCGCTGAGCTGGTGGAGGTAATAATCTAAATTCTCAAGCACATGGTTACGAATACCCATACCCATTTCTCGCCACTCTTCCCAATGTCCAAGTTTGTCGGCGGCGATTTGGCGGTTATTAAACATGCGCTCTTGGGCGTTTGCTACAGAATGGCGCATGAATTCATCTTGCATTTTGACTTTGATGCGTTGCTTGAAGTTCACATCGCTGGTTTTCATCGACATAATTTTCTCCTCAGCGACTTAGCAGCACATCGACGATATGCATGACTTGAACGGGTTTGCCTTCACGGCTGATTCGGCCACCAATGTTAATTAGGCAACTGATATCCGCACCGATCAAATAGTCGGGATTTGCGTCGCTGATATGGCGAACTTTCTCTTTAACCATCTCCCCGGAGATCTCAGACATCTTGACTGAAAATGTCCCCCCAAAGCCGCAGCAGGTTTGTTGGTTTTTGATTGGCAACATCTCAAGCCCTTCGACATTTGCCAGCAATTTTAACGGCTCTTCTTTTACCCCAAGTTTGCGGATCAAACTGCATGATGGATGGTAGACCGCACGGCCTGGAAGGCGAGCACCTAGGTTTTCTTTACCCAGTTTATTAACGATAAATTGGGTCAGTTCAAATAAACGGTCTGCGACTTTTTGCGCGCGCTGTGCCCATTCCGGCTCGCTGGCCAGATACTCTGGATATTTCTTGATTGAAGCGGCGCAAGAACCTGCCGGTGTTACGATAGGAAAATCGTTACACTCAAAGGTTTCAATGAGCTTTTTCATTGCTGGCTTACTTTGTTCAATGTAGCCACTGTTCAAAGAAGGCTGGCCGCAGCAACCTTGTTGTTTGGGAAATAGAACGTCGCATCCAAGTTGCTCAAGCAACAGGACAGTTTTCTTGGCAACTTCTGATTTCACAGAGTCACACAAACAAGTGACAAAAAAGTTAACCTTCATTTTATGCTCCAGTGAAAGTCAAGGCCGTCAGGCGAAGCATGCTTGCGGCTCATTATATTTTTATAAAAATAAGCCTATTCAAATGACTCTGTTGCCAAAGCCCTTACTACAGTTCGAATAGGCAAAAAGTGTTTACATGGCTAAGCTGACACCTGCGATGATCACGCCATACAACATCATCGGAATGACGGTTCGTTTGATGATGTAACCTTCTTTGTTCGCAATTCCTAGGATGGTTGAAACTGCAATGATGTTGTTAATACAAACCATGTTCCCCATCGAGCCACCGACCGATTGCAGCGCAAGGATGAGGGGCTGCGGTAGCCCCACAGTCTGGGCAATGGTTTGTTGAATGCCGCCAAAGGTTAAGTTCGCTACTGTCGCGGAGCCGGAGAAAAATGCCCCAAGCGCGCCAAGGTAAGCGGCGAAGAACTGCCAATTGGTGCCTAATAGATCAGATAAGGCGCGGCCCGTGGTCATGATGGGAGAGTTTGTTCCGCCCATCATCATAAACTTCACCATGATCAACGCACCGACCAGTGCAATAAATGGGATTTTGATTCGCTGAGCGGTTTCTGTGAACACTTGCGCTAGTTGTTGTCGGCTCATCTTGAAGATAAATGCACTAATCAATACCACAAGGAAAAATGGGATCAACGCTGGCACATACAACGTTTTATAAGCCCAAGATGTGTCCGTGCTTAGAATGTGGCTTAACTTAATGATCAGCGCATGCGATAGACTAAGCTCAGCAAATCCACCGAGTTGGATGGAAAGCAGCGGTGTGGCATCGGTAAGTAGCGGTTTGATCCCCAGTTGCTGGATACGAGTGATGATCAAAATAGCGATAAGTAACAGTGTTGGGCTCATCGCTTTGATGATTTCTGCAGCCGGAAGGGATGTTTGAGCATGGCCCGTTTCAGGCTTGCGTGGCTCCATCCCGATGTTAAAGCGGGCTAGAAAAATAGAAATGGTGAGGCCAATTGCCCCGCCAATCAATGCTGGGAACTCATAATTCCATTGTGCAAAAGCGAGGTAGGGCAGCGTGCAAGACATGATGCTGAGCTGAATAAAGATGAAGTTGCGCGCAATGGCTTTCCAATTGACCACAAAGCTTAGTGCAATAACAGGTATCACTGTTGCTGCGACCGTATGTAGTAATGCCGAATTTCGGCCAATTGCTAATAAATCGGCTTCGCTTAGCCCTAAGCCACTGAAGCCAAACCAAGTTGGGGTACCAACCGCACCAAAAGAGACAGGAACTGAGTTCATGACCAATGCCAGCATTGCAACGCGTAGTGCTGGAAACCCAAGCCCCACTAAAATAGGTGCAGCAATGGCGGCTGGTGTACCAAAGCCAGATGCGCCTTCAATCATAAATGCGAAGGCCCAGCCAATGATCATTAGCTGAGCAACTTGATTTCGGCTAACGCCTTCGAGCCAACGTTTGATCACTGCTTCTGCGCCAGAGAGAGAAATTGTGCGGTTTAAAAGGATGGCTCCGGCGATGATTGAAATTGGTGTGATAGCTGACAGACTGCCTGCGATTATGTTGGCGATTAACGGGGTGACATCAGCATTAAAGTAAAAAAGTTGGATTAAACCGACTAAAGCGGCAGTGGCAGGTAAAGCTATCTGTGAGGGGATTGCATTTTTTTTCGTCATCATCCAAATAAGCAGAATGATGGGAATAATCGAAATGAATAAATTCGTCATTGGGCTTCCGTTATTCGTTATTGGTTGTAGGTGTTTTGTTTTTATTATTTGACTTTGATGTAAAGCCTATCGTTATTGTGGGTATTTTATGGAGTGAATTGGATTTAGCTATTGATATTTAAAATACCAAAATGACGGCGACGAATGATTCTGTGACTTAAGCCTTAATGGTATTACTGGGTTTTAATGTTTTATTTAAACTAAACAATGACTTAATGAGCTTTTGTGATGGCTGTGATGGAATGATTGGTTTGATTTTGGAAACAATAATATTCTTATTCGAACTTAATGTGAGTTAATTGATTGATTTTAATAATAACTATTCTCAATTTGTTGTTAATAAATGTGTGGAAAGAATGTAAAAATACGAATTATTAATAGTAAGGGTGACAAAAATAATAGCAAATGAGAAAAAATATGAATCAAATAAATATAGAGACAGAAATCTTGGTGTTTATCTGCTTAGAATGAAGTCAGGAAAAAGTCGTTTCTCGTTTTATTTTTGCGATAACTTTTAAAATATGTGCGTTGGGTTGGGCGTCTAGCTTGATGCAAATCAATCAACGATTTGTATACCCCTTTATTGGTATGTGATTGCACTTTTCACTTGGTTAGATTGGGTTTTTATCCTTATAGACTCTATGGTTAATAGAGGCATCAACGAGGGGCATGGGATGAAAACACCAAGACCAAAAACCTCCGAAAGTCGCCGTCGCTTTCTTCGTGATACGGCCAGAACGGCTACTGGCGTCGGTGTTGCAGCAACGGTTCTTGGATTACAGAGCCAACAAAGTAGCGCGAGAGAGCGAAATGGCGTGCCAGTGCGGCCACCCGGAGCACTTCCTGAAGGTGAATTTGAAGCAGCATGCGTACGTTGCGGTTTATGCGTACAAGCATGCCCTTACGATACCTTAAAGTTGGCGACGCTATTATCGCCACTCGCATCGGGGACCCCCTATTTTGATGCGCGCAGTATTCCATGTGAGATGTGTGAAGACATCCCCTGTGTGGTGGCTTGCCCAACAGGGGCGCTTGATCCGAATTTAAAAGATATTGATGACGCCCGAATGGGGACGGCGGTGTTGATTGACCATGAGACATGTCTCAACTGGCAAGGACTACGCTGCGATGTATGCTACCGAGTGTGCCCGCTTATCGATAAAGCGATTACCTTAGAGCATGTACGCAATGAGCGAACGGGGTACCACGCGAAGTTGATCCCAACCGTGCATTCCGATGTGTGTACTGGCTGCGGCAAGTGTGAACAGGCCTGTGTATTGGATGTGTCGGCGATTAAGATTGTGCCCACAGATTTGGCGAAAGGGAAACTTGGCTCGCATTATCAATTAGGATGGGAAGAGATTGATAGGCCGTTGGAAAATACCTTTACTGACGATGATCTTGTGCCAACGGACGCACTTGAATCATTGAATCGGGGGCAATGATGGCAAAGAATCTTGCAAAAAATGCCGGCAAAGAAGCCATTGAAAAATTAGGCTGGTGGCACGCTCATCGATTTTTGATCCTGAGAAGATTCTGCCAGTTCTCCATTATTGCGCTGTTTATGGCAGGGCCAACGCTTGGCGTGCTAAAAGGCAACCTCTCATCAAGCTTACTGTTTGATGTCATTCCTTTCACTGATCCTCTGATCATGTTGCAAACGCTAACCGCGGGTCATCTTCCGGAGCTGACAGCGATGGTTGGGGCGCTCATCGTAGTTGGCTTATATGCGTTGTTGGCGCCCCGTGCGTTTTGTGCATGGGTTTGCCCACTCAATGTAGTGACGGATTTTGCGGCTTGGTTAAGAAGAAAGCTGAACTTGAAGGCGAGCTATCGCTGGTCTCCTCAGCTTCGTTATTGGCTCATTCCAGTGTTGCTGCTGGGAAGTGCAATCTCAGGTTCTGTGTTATGGGCATGGATTGATCCGGTTGCGGCACTGCATCGAGGCTTAGTGTTTGGCTTTGGTGCAAGCTGGGTACTTGTTGTACTGGTGTTTGTGCTGGACTTGTTATTGGTTGAGCATGGTTGGTGTGGACACCTGTGCCCACTTGGTGCGACTTATGGTGTGATTGGCAGTAAAAGTATTATCCGTGTCAGTGCTGAGCGACGAGAAGATTGCACTAAATGCATGGACTGTTTTTATGTTTGTCCTGAGCCTGATGTATTGCGTCAGCCATTAAAAGAAGGTGAGCGGAAAGTGATGGATAAGAATTGCATTAGCTGTGGTCGATGCATCGATGTCTGTCCGGAAAAGGTGCTGGAATTTCAATCCCGCATTTCGACATCAAACGTAACAGAGAAATGAGGTGCTAACTCTTGCTAGCAAGAAGGGAAATGAATTCAAGCGCATAGAATGTAGTGTTATATTTGTATTGTGATGACAAATGTAATGGAAAGCGCTGATTTAATCATAGCGAATTAGTTATTTAAATAGTCCGGTTTTATATCGGGCTATTTTGTTTTAATTAAATATAAAAAGATAATTAATATCTACTTAATATATTAAATATAGAGCGATAACTTTATTCTTTATTTTATTAATAATGAGGTTAAATCGTGTATACCATCAGTGGATAATGAATAAAATGTCACGTCTAAATCTTTGTCTTGAGTTAAATGTCACAAAATGTAAATTAAATCTATATATTTTATAAATTATTATTATGCCGTAACTATAATCGGTGTGAATTTTTATAAAATCATAATTAAATAGGTAGATTTCATTATGTTTCAGAAACTATCACTAAAGAACAAATTGGCGTTTTCGGCTAGTGTTGCAATCATCATCGGCGGGTTAATGGTAGAAGCATTGTCATTCAATGGTGCTCTAAAAAGGCTGGATATTGAATTGTTAGAACGCTTGGAAAGTACAACCGCTTCTTACAATCAAAATGTGCAAGACTGGCTTGTTTCAAAAGAGCGCATTTTGACGGCATTCCCCTCGAATACTGAGTCGTTATCAGTGATCAATCACCTGAAACAAGTACGCGATTCTGCGGGCTTTGATAATGTTTTTTTGGCTTATCCCGATGGTTCCCAGAACAATGCCAACGGTGTGGTGTTGCCTCAAGGGAATGATGACCCACGCGAATGGGGCTGGTACCAAAATGCCATGGCAGTGCCAGACAAAGTGTTTATGGATAACCCAACCATTGCTGCCGCCACAGGTGCGAATGTGGTTTCTCTTGGCAAAACCCTAGATTTTAATAATGAAAAGGTTGTCCTTGGTGCTGATATTGAAATAAAAGACCTAGTAAACAGTATGAATGATGCTATTTTGCCGGGAGATGGCTATTTATTTATTGTCAATAAAGAAGGGAATATATTTATTCATCAAAATTTGACTCTATTGAATAAGCCAGTAGCAGAAATAGGTTTGAATTTTTCAGATATTAAAGAAGCAAGTGTCACTGGAAAAGATTTATACGTTGATGTTAATGGCGAGAGGAGTGTTATTCATGCACACAAAATTGATGGTACTACATTATCCACGGTTACCGTCATTAATTATGCATCACTTGTCGAGCCGTTGAATGATGCAATGTTAGGCCAAATATTAGCCACAGCTATTGTCGTAATTATTTGTACTTTATTATTTTACTTATTATGTAAAGTTTTCTTCCGTCCTTTAAATAATGTTTCTGAAGCATTGGAGCAAATTGCAAACGGTAGTGGCGATCTCACTCAGCGAATCACCGTCGAAAGCCAAGATGAAGTGGGTAAATTAGCACAAAACTTCAATACGTTTGTGGCGAGTTTGCAGCAACTGATTGGTCATGTTCGTGATCAGTCCTCTCAACTCACAGAACGTTCAGAACAGAGTGCCCAACGTGCCCAGCGAACAGAAAGTGAAGTGCATCATCAACAACAAGATATCACCATGCTTGCTACTGCCGTCACCGAACTTTCATCAGCAACACAAGAGATTGCATTGCATGCAGATAACACCGCTGATGCCGCGCAAAAATCCGCTCAGAATACCAATCACGGCCACACGCTTGTTGGAAATACGAAACAGTCGATCAGTTATTTGGCGAATGAGTTAGTTCAAGCGAATGGTGTGATTGGGGAGTTAAATCGACACGCTCTAGATATTTCAACCGTGCTTTCAACGATTCGCGATATTGCAGAGCAAACCAACCTGTTGGCTCTGAATGCAGCAATTGAGGCAGCGCGAGCAGGAGAGCAAGGTCGAGGTTTTGCTGTGGTTGCTGATGAAGTGCGCGTTTTATCTCAGCGTACCCGCTCATCAACCGAAGAGATCAAATCGACCATTGATACCTTGCAAGGAACCACAGAGCGTGCCGTTTCGTTGATGGAAAACAGTTCACGTCTCGCTAATAACTCAGTAACTGATGCTGACAATGCAGCGCAGGCGTTGGAAGAGATCCGAGAGGTAGTTACGTTAATCAGTGATATGGCTACCCACATTGCCACTGCGGCAGAAGAGCAAACACATGTGACCGGAGAAATTACTCAAAACATTACCTCGATAAAAGATGTAGCAGAACAACTGGTACTCAGTTCCAAAGACAGCACTGAAGAGTCCGGGGCTTTGAAACTGCAGGCCGAAAACCTAAGTGCGAAAGTCGCGACGTTCAAATTGTCATAAGTCGAAGGGCCATTTTTGGACGAGTAATAGTGGCCCCTTCATCTGCTATCTTTTAAACAACGGTGCTATTGCGTGTTAGCTTGACTTAAGCCAACCGCCTTAACACAAGGTGAACCCATGAAAGCTCTTTGTTTCTTGTTGCTGATCTCCACTCAAGCCTTGGCGGTGGTACTGCCAGTCGTGATAGAAAAAAAAGTTCATGAAGACTATGTCGAGTTTGTTGGAGACAGAGATCCGCTGACCATCAATCAGTTTGGTGGTATCAAAGCTCGTCGGAGTACCGTCGAAATCGTATTACTGCAACAAGCATTCGCGTTGGGTGGGCTGCCAGTTGAGCTGCAATTCCACATTGCACCTGGTGCCGAGCGAATGCGGCGCATGGTTATGCTGCATGGCTATGCCATGGCGGCAAATACGGTTTGGGATTCTGTGGCGAATGATACCAAAGATTTGTTGTGGGTGAGTGCGCCAGTGATTCGTCATGGTGAATTTGAAGCGGGTCTATATACGGTGGGCACGCGTTACGATCTTTTGGATGAAAAATATCGCATTGATATAGAAAAGCTGGTAGCTGTGAGCAGTTCGCAATGGGTCAGTGATTGGAACACCCTCTCTGAATTGCCCTTAACAAACTTAATCAATGTGACAGATTGGCGCAGTATGGTTGAAATGGTGGTACATAACCGGGTAGATTTTTTATTGGCACCGTTTCAAGGCAGTAAAGATTTATCTTTTGAGGCGCGGGGTTACCGGTTCCTTCCAATTGAGGGTGTGAAGCTTGGACTCAGTGGATCACGTCATTTTATTCTGTCGCGCAGCTTTCCAAACAGTGAGCGCCTTGCTGAAGTACTGGATCGTGGAATTAACATTCTGCGCCAGAAAGGGACCATCGTCAGGGCACTACAAGAGTGTGGTTTTTTTAATGCGCAGGTCACGGGGTGGCGAAAGCTAAATTGAGCATTGGTTTTATAAGTTAGATTGGATATATGGACAGAATTAGCGCGTTAAAAGTGTTTGTAGCGATTGTCGAACAAGGCAGTTTATCCGGAGCAGCAAATCATTTGGATATGGAGCGCACCAAAGTGTCTCGTTATCTGGCGGTATTGGAAGAGTGGGTCGGTACTCGCTTATTGCATCGCACTACCAGAAAACAGAGCCTGACAGAAGCTGGGGAGCAGACACTAGAGCGCGCTTATCAGATCTTAAATTTAACCGATGACATTCATTCTATTGTCGATAAGGAGCACAATACGCTCTCTGGCAGGCTGCGTATTACCAGCAGTTATTCGATGATTGATGCTTTTCTTCTCAGTGCGATTAATGATTTTTGCTGCTTATGGCCGAAGGTTGCTATTGATTTGGTGGTTGCTGATCGCAGTGTGCATTTGGTCGAAGAAGGTATCGATCTTGCCGTGCGGATCAGCAATGATCTCGACCCTAATATTGTGGCTCGGCAGGTAGGGGTGTGCCGTTCTGTTGTCGTTGCCACGCCGAAATACCTCGAAGAAAATGGCTGGCCTGAAACGTTACAGTCACTGCGCCAGCATCAGTGCTTGAGCTTTAGTTATTTTGGTAAAGGAGAATGGCTGTTTGAAAAAGCAGGTATTCCAGAATCAGTTGAAGTGATGGGTCACCTTACGGCAAACATCTCTAACATCTTATTGCGAGCCACATTAGAGCACCATGGCATCAGCATGCAACCCGTCGCGGCGGCGCAGCCATACATTGAATCCGGTCACTTGCAGCCACTATTGACTGATTGGGAGCCAAAGCAACTTGGTGTGCATCTTGTCTATTCCAACCGCAAGCAAGTGACCCCATTGCTGCGTCAGTTTATCGATTTTGTTGTGGAGCGGATGGAAGGTGATCCGCTGTGGAACTGATTTGTAAAAACGCCATTAGATGTGTGAAATATGAAATAGTTCCCTGATTTTCCTAGCTGTATTGTTGCAATATCCGCACAAGTTATGCGTGAGACTTTGCCTATTTTCCTGCGCTGAAATCACTAGAGTAAGCCTTGTCCCAGTTAACGAGGTAAACAAGATGAAAGCGACAATAGCAATGACACTATCAAGTCTGATGGTTTCCACTTTGGCGATGGCAGAGATTCGTCTGACCACTTACAACCCGCAAGACAGCGCGATATTTCCAGTCACTTCGACCGTGCTTGAAGGCAAAAACGATGTCATTCTGTTTGATGCTCAGTTTGGTATTAAGGAAGGGCAAGCATTGGTCGAGTTGATTCAGCAGTCGAACAAGCCCCTTAAAGCGATTTATATTACTGGTGGTGATCCTGATTTTTATTTTGGATTAGAGCCGATAGTCAAAGCCTATCCACAAGCAGAAATCTATGCGACACAAAGTGTGGTTGACCACATTAACAAAACCAAGCAGAAGAAAATTGAATACTGGGGGCCAATTTTAGCGGATAACGCGCCAAGCCAGATATATGTCCCCAAAATATTTGCAGGTGATATCCAATTTGATGGTGAAACCATTGAACTGAAAGAAGCAGGGACCCATCAGGCGTACTATTGGCTTGCATCGCAAAAAACTATCCTTGGTGGTGTTGCGGTGTCAGCAGGTAGCCATATCTGGATGGCTGATTCTCCGACGGAAAATGATCGAAAAGCATGGATCCAAACCATGGAAGCGATGATTGACTTGAATCCTAAACGAGTGATCCCGGGTCACTACGTGGGTGAGGAACCAAAAGGTATTGAGGCATTAACATTCGGACGTGACTATCTCAGAGCGTATGATGGGTTTGTCGCTCAGTCGAAAAACTCGAAAGAGCTGGTAGAGAAAATCACCAAAACCTACCCACAATTCGAAGCCGACGATGGCCTATTCATCGGTGCTAAAGTGAGCATGGGTGAAATGAAGTGGTAACGCTAAAGCAATAAAAAAACAGCCCTGTCAAAGAACAGGGCTGTTTAGGTTTTAGTTGTGCTGCTCGCGACTAAGTTTTCCTATGGCTAGAGGAAAGTCGCGCTTTGATTGCAGATTGAAAGAGTGGTGAAACGGCACCAAAAATCTCATCTGCTTTCGCCCGTTGTCCAACCTGCAAGGAGACGTGCTCACGGGCGAATTCAGGCAGTTGCTCAACAAAGGTTTGTTTTAGTTGTTCAAAAATAGCTGAGCTTTGAGCCAGTGGTCCTGTGATGATGATCTTTTGTGGAAACAGAGTAAGAAAAGCATTTCTTAGCGTTGTGCTCATGACCTGAATGGCCTGAATAATATTCGGTACCTCAAGTGTGTTATGGCTTTGGAAGAAATCAACAAAATCTGCCTCATTATTCGGTATATTTTGATAGCGTTGGCGCAGCGCCGCTTCCATCGCTCTTAATGACGCTACTGATTCTATTGAAGGTGTCTCTTCACCTACCGTCAATGTGGTCTGCCCCAACTCCCCAAATCCACCTGTTGGTGTGTGGAGTACTTCGCCTCGCAAGGCATAGGAGGTGCCAATTCCGTAACCCCAATGTATGTTGAGTACTGATTCTTGCGCATGTTCTGGGTGGCGCAGCAATCGAGCGCGCAGTTCGTTATTTAGGTTTTTCGCAACGCGAACCGGTAGGCGAGTTTGTTGTGCCAAGGCATCAAATGATAGGTGGCTGATTTGAGGCCATCGATTTGAGAATACCCAACACACATTATGCTCATCGACTAACCCAGGAACGGAACAGGCAATGCCGACCACGTTTTCTTCGGGGGCTTTGTTAAGCAGTGTTGTTGCCAGTACTTCAAATTGCTCCAACATATCCTGATTCGACAATCTATGGTCACTTAATGTCTTACAGGCATGACAAACGATTTGACCTTTGAGGTTGATCAAATGTGCATTGATGGTGAGAGAGTCAATGGTGATAACAATCGCAGATGCGGCCCGTTCATTGAGATGAAGGTAGACTTCTGGCCGACCCGGCTTTGATGGGTTGATGGTCTTATCTTCGCGCACCAAGTTCAGTTCAATCAGTTCTCCCACCAGTTCAGTAACCGTTGCAGGACGCAGCTTAAACTCGCTACTTAAGCTTTTTCGAGTGGGTGAGGTTTGGCAAGAAATTGCACGTAATAACAGGCTCTTACGCTTTTCCGACAGCGGGGTAATGTTTTCTTCTTGTCGCTGGAGTAATGAAGCCAATCTCTGATTAAACGTTAAATCAAATGCCGTTTCGTTATTCATCCTGCGCTACCTACGTTGTGATTCCCTTCAAAAAATAGATGTTTTTTTGAGCATGGTTAATATCGGTTACCGTGAGCTGTTTGATAACTAAATTGTCAATAATGTTATGGGGTTAGCTAACGTCATCGAGATAGGCCTAAAACAGTACACCATTTTTCGAATGATTTATTTACGGATTGTGTAAAAAATAGTTATTTACAGCAAGTGTAATTAATGAGAGGGTGGCGATTAATTAATCACTTTTAGGCGATGAATGTAGGGAGAGATTGAAGTATGAACATATCAACATGGTTGGATGAAGCTTCAATGGGGAATGCAGCAGCGCAAGCTGGTGCGGATATGATTTGCCAAACTCTTGAGAGAAAAGGCTTTGCAAACATCATTTTAGCAACGGGTACGAGCCAGTTTTCTATGCTGTCTAAGTTGATTACCGATCCACGAATTGATTGGTCAAAAGTCTCTATTTTCCATTTAGATGAATATGTAGGGCTGTCATCTCAGCACCCCGCCAGTTTTAGACGCTATCTGAAAGAGCGTGTTGCCGATAAGCTCCCAAATTTAAAAACGTTTACCTACGTCAATGCGGATGCTGTGCCATTGGAGCCGGAGTTAGAAAGGTTGAACAGTCTCATTGAAAATGTGGTTATCGATGTTGCATTTGTCGGCATTGGCGAAAATGGGCATTTGGCGTTTAACGATCCACCGGCAGATTTTGATGTGATGGAGCCATACATTGTGGTTGAGTTGGATGAAGCATGCCGTCGTCAGCAGTTAGGAGAAGGGTGGTTCAGCTCTCTCGATAAGGTACCAAGTTTCGCTATCTCGATGTCGATTCAGCAAATCCTAAAAAGCCGCACGATTGTCTGTACTGTGCCATCAAAGCGCAAAGCGCTGGCCGTGCAGCAGTGCTTTGAAGGAGCAGTAACACCAGAGCATCCGGCCTCAGTCTTACAACAGCACCCGTCTGTGCATGTTTTTCTCGACCAAGACGCGGCGAGCGCATTAACAAAATAGGCCAATGATGAAGATTGAGAGTAAAGAAGCACTGAAACCGCTGAATCAGGAGCAAGAGCTGGTTGTCTTTAGTGGTCATGCTGTTCCCAAGATGCGTTATCGCTTTGGCGCAGATGGAAAGGTACAACAAGTTTCTGTTGAGCACCCTTGGAGCCAAGCAGATCACGCTCACCAAACGGTTGTGACTCCGGGTTTGGTGGACATTCAAGTGAATGGCTTTAATGGTGTCGATTTTAATTCCCCAGGGTTAACGGCAGAGAAGCTGGATAGTGCCCTTATGGCAATGCTGGAAACGGGGGTTACTCGATGTTTGCCAACCCTAATTTCGGCTGAAGAAGAGACATTGTGTCAGCTGCTTTCTGCATTGGACCATGCCGTTCAGCAAAGCCAACTCGCGCCATATATGGTGATGGGCTATCACATTGAAGGGCCTTTCTTATCACCTGAGGAAGGCTTTGTTGGTGCGCACCCGAAACAGGCGATGATTGCAGGTTCAAAACGTTTGGTTGATAAGCTGCAATCTCTAATTACTAAACCTATTTTGTTGATGACAGTAGCCCCAGAAATAGAGGGTGTACTCGAGCTCATCCCTTATTTGAAGGCACAAGGGATTACAGTGGCGTTGGGTCACACTGCCGCCGAACGTCAAACAATACAGCAAGCCGTAAATGCGGGGGCACTACTGTCTACCCATTTGGGCAATGGATTAGCTCATCAACTGCATAAAGTGGACAACCCACTGATGACCCAGCTGGCGGAAGAACGACTGTTCGCAAGCTTTATTGCTGATGGTCATCATGTAAAACCCGAACTATTGAAGCTGTGGCTAAGTGCCAAAACGCCAGAGCATTCCATTTTGACAACGGATGCAACCGCCGCTGCTGGTTCATCACAAGTTCCGGGTATTTTCCACTTGGGAGACTGTGAAATTGAGCTGTGTGCCGATGGTGTCGTCCGTGAACCCGGATCGCCGTATTTTGCAGGCTCTTCTGCACGTATGGATCGCATGGTAAACGACATCATGCGCTGGTGCGGATACGACTTGAGCACCATTTTGCAAATGACTCGACATAACCCACTTTACCTTCTTTCTCAAACGAAGACTTTACCAGTTCAAGGAGACGATGCGGAGTTTCTTCATTGGGTGATCACACCAGATGGCCCAAGATTAACTACCGTTTATATAGGTGGTTGGACAATCCACTTGTAGTTTCCTTTTTGCTGGTATGAAACCGACATAACGACACCTTACATGGAGCAAAGGATATGAAATTGAGAAACGTACTGGTGCAGACAACGGCAGTGCTGACGCTGCTGTCTGCACACCATGCCGCTGCTGTGACGCTAAAACTGGCAGAGAATCAACCAGAGTCCAACCCCGTTACGATTGCGATGCATAAGTTCTCTGAGCTGACGGAAAAGTATTCTGACGGTGAAGTCAAAGTTAAGGTTTTCTCTGGGGCTCAATTAGGGCAGGAAAGCGAAACCATTGAACAAACTCAAGCTGGGATCATTGATTTAACTCGAGTAAACAGTGTGACATTGGCGAACGTTACCCCAAGTGTTGGCGTATTTACGCTGCCATATATTTTTAAAAATACGGAGCACAAGTACAAAGTACTGGATGGCGAAGTTGGTCTAAAAGTACGTGAAGATATGGCTGCATATGGGCTGGTGGCGTTTGACTACATGGAAGCAGGCACGCGAAGTTTTTATACGCGTGAAAGCAAACCAGTGAAGTCGATTGAAGACATGAAAGGGCTGAAAATCCGTGTCCAGAAGTCGCCTATATCGATTCGTATGGTGGATCTTGTCGGCGGTGTTGCAACGCCGATGAACTATGGTGAAGTCTTTTCAAGCTTGCAAACGGGTGTTATTGATGGAGCAGAAAACGACTATGTAAGCTACCTGACATCAGGCCACTATGAAGTCGCGCCAAACTATGTGGAAGATGGCCATTTAAGTCCCCCTGCAATTCTTATCATGAACAAGAAGAAGTTTGATGCTCTGCCAAAGAATCAACGAGATGCTATCCGCCGAGCAGCGAAAGAGGCGGCGTTGTTTGAGCGAGAGTTGATGTTTAAAGCCAATATCGAGGCGAAAGAAAAAGTCATTGCCGCTGGCGTGAAAGTAACGGTGATTGATAACACACCATTCCAACAAGCAGTTCAACCCGTTTATGAACAGTTTCCGAAATTGCTGCCGCTGGTGGAACAGATCCAAGCGGTAAAATAATCGCCATCAGAGTGCTTCAGCGCTTGGGCTAGAAGCACTCTCTCAATGCATCGCCTCACGGGATATGTAGGGAATAATATGACGCAATGGATAGACAAACTCAACGCCATCATTGGCTGGATTGCTCACCGGTTATTGGAGTTAATTGTGGTGATCACGGTAGGGCAAGTGATCCTTCGTTACGTGTTTAATCAGCCCACCAGTTGGTCAGAAGAAGTAACGCTCTTATTTCTGGTGTGGTATGGCATGTTGTCGATAGCCATTGGTGTTCGAACTCATTCTCATGTGGCGATTGTCTATTTAAGAGACAGATCCCCGGCAATGATAGGTCGAGGATTGGATTATTTTGCCTACTGCTGCGTTTGTGGTTTTGCGTTGGTACTGCTGCTTAATGCACAAACCTTGGTGGATATTGCGGGGGCGCAAATCCTGCCCGCGTCGGGGTTACCAAAAAAATTACTCTATTACTCAGCAGTTGCAGGGGCTTTGTTAATGGTCATGAATGCGCTGACGAATTTGCTGACCGGAGATGTCACAGAACATGAGGTAAAAAGTAATGACTGTTGAACAAGCTGGAATTTTGCTGTTGCTTGGTAGTTTCTTAGGGCTGATGTTACTTCGTGTGCCGATTGCATTTGCGCTTGGTGTTTCCTCCGTGTTGACTGCATGGTACATCGATTTACCATTAATGCTGATTGCCCAGCGAATGGTTAATGGCATGTACAGCTTTACTTTTTTAGCCGTGCCCTTTTTTATTTTGGTCGGTAGTGTAATGACCGAAGGGGGCATTTCTGATCGCTTGGTGCGTTTTTCTGAAGTGTTGGTGGGCCGCTTCCGTGGTGGAATGGCTCAGGGCAATGTGGTTGCCAGTACTTTTTTCGGTGGCATTTCCGGCTCCTCGGTGGCGGATGTGGCATCAATCGGCTCGTTTCTTATCCCCGCAATGAAGCGCAGTGGTTATCCCGGAGAATACTCTGTTGCAGTGACGGTGACGTCTTCCGTCCAAGGGGTATTGATCCCGCCGAGCCAAAATATGATCTACTACGCGTTGGCCGCTGGTGGCCTGCCGATCAGCCAGTTATTTGTTGCGGGTTATGTACCCGGTCTATTGCTTAGCATGTCTTTGATGGCCTTATGCGCTTATCTTGCTGTGCGTCATAGCCACCCCAAAGGCAATAAATACACGTTAAAGGAAGGTGTCGCTATTGCGGGTGAAGCATCAATTGGCTTGTTTACCATAGCCATTATTATTGGCGGTATTGTGCTTGGGATATTTACCGCGACGGAGTCGGCGGCCGTGGCTGTGGCTTACGCCTTGTTAGTGACGTTCTTTGTGTATAAGAGCGTGAATCGCATCAAAATGAAGCGCATCATGAGTGACACCATGAAAACGCTTTCCATGGTGATAGCGATCATCATGACCTCTTCAGCGTTCGGTTATCTACTCTCATTTCTCAGCGTGCCTTCTTTGCTGGCTGATTGGATTCTTAGCTTGTCCGATAACCGTAATATGATCCTTTTAGCGATCAATATTCTGTTACTGGTATTGGGTATGCTGATGGACATGGGCGTGCTTATTCTGATCCTCACTCCTATCTTACTGCCGATTGCACAGAGTATCGGAGTCGATCCGATCCACTTTGGCATCATTATGTTGCTTAACTTGGGGATTGGTGTTTGTACGCCACCGGTCGGAACCTCACTCATGGTTGGCTGTGGCATAGGAAAAGTGAAAATAGAGACGACTGCTAAGCAAATGTTACCTTTCTATTCAGCCATGGTGATTGTGCTGATGCTCGTGACTTACCTTCCGTCTATCGTGCTCTGGTTGCCATCCCTTTTGAGAGGGTAACGGTAGTGAGCTAGTCACCGAGCGGTTGCCTATCACCACCACCTCGATGGGAGTCAAGTGCCACTTTTAGTCGGCGAAGCTTATCGCGTGAACGTCGCTTGTGATTCACAGCCAGTGCCATGGAAATCACGTCCACGAGCGCGAGCATGGCATAACGAGAGGCGGATGGTTTATAGATAAAGTCGGTTTCTTGGTGGACGATCGGCAACACGAGATCGGCTTTTTCTGCTAATGGCGTATGGTTTGGGGTAATGGCGATCACTTTGATGCCATATTCTTTGGCTAATTGCGCCGCGTCTTGGATTGCCGGGGTGTAGCCGCTGGCAGAAATCACCACGAGCACATCTTTACTGTCGGCGGTTGCTGCCACCATGCGAGCTAACAACCCATCATTGTATGACACGACCGGATAGCCTAATCGGAACATTCGGTGCTGCATTTCTTGAGAAGCGATGGTCGAGCCACCACCCATGCCAATACAGATAGTTTGTCTCGCATTGTGTAGCCATTCGACTGCAGTGTTAATGCTGTTTTCGTTGATCAAGTTGCGGTTGAGATCGAGCGTTTGTTTTATCGATTCATAAATTCCTTGATATCCGCCTTGATCGGGTGGCTCAAGAATAAAGCGTTGTCCAATAGTGAGTGACTGTGCCAGCTTGATTTTCATATCACGGACGTTCTTGCAGCCGATCGCTTTAGCAAAGCGAGTGATGGTCGCTTCACTGACCTTTGCACGCTCAGCCAGTTGAGTAATACTGGCGTTTGCCGCTTGTTGAATGTCATCCATGACCAGCTTGGCTACTTTTTTTTCCGCCTCACGCAGCGTGCTATATCGCTCGGTGATTTGGGAAATAATGTCGACTTCTAAACTCACTATGGAACCTATGTTATCTATGGTGGGTAGGCAATATGCGTATCTTCTCGTTTAACCTGAGATTATACGCAATTGCATATGAATACTCACCGTTTGCGTACTAAAATCGGGTCTCGACCCAATGAGTCACCTGATAGTCGTCATCGCAGATAGCAATGGAGCGCCATTTGTCGAACGTTAAACAGGGATGTGATGTTGAGAAGGCGACAATATCCCCCACATCGAGCTCGCATTCTGCACTGGTTTCAATAAATGTGTGCTGATCCATGACCGCAATTGAGGTCATGCCCTTCACGCTGATAGGTTGTCCGTTACGGTAAGCGCGCTGAGCGATAGGCAGTCCCGCATCAAAAGCGACATCCCGTTTACCGAGGCCTGCCACCATTTTGCCTTGTTCAGGTTTAGATAAGATGTGCGCCCACACTTCCAAGGCTGATTCTAAATCCCCACCTATTTCACATGCAGTGCCTTGGTTTTGTTGAGCCCGCTGCATCACTTGATTTTGGGCGTCCATGTATATGCCAGTGTCATGTGCGATGTAACACCCCGGACGGATCACCGCATCGAAATCGACTAGGTGAGCAAAGCATTCCGCAACCACGTCATACCAAGCTGAACCAGCGCCAGTCACCATTGGCTTTCCTGTTATCAGACTATCAGTGACCAGTTGCTTCGTGACGTTAAGTGTGGCGTTTACGAATTCTCGCACTCGAGTTTCTGCATTATCACCATGAATGACTCCTTCATAGACTTCAACACCTGCGAGCTTGATATTGGTTTGAGTGGCAATGTGTTTTGCCAATGTCACCACATCTTCTTCACTCCGACAGCCGCAACGTCCACCGGGTACGCCAAACTCAATAAATACGGTCAGAGTTTGATTGTGCTGTGCAAAGAAGGCATTGAGCGCATCGACATTGCGCGCCGAATCAACGCAGCAATAAAAATGAATGTCTTGATTACTCAGTAAGCCAGAGATAATGGCCATATTGGCGGCACCAACCAACTGGTTAGCCATGATGATATTTTTCGCCCCCGCTTGTGCCGCGATTTGAGCCTGTGCAGCCGTCGCAATCGTAATGCCCCACGCACCATGTTCAAGCTGTTGACGGAAGAAGTTTGGTGTCATGGTCGTTTTACCATGTGGACAGAGTTTCACTTGATGTTTATTGGCAAAGCGCTGCATCCATTGGAGATTGTTCTCCAGAGCCGATTGCTTGATCACCGCAGCTGGCAATGAAATCTCATCATGAGTTAAACGGAAATCATTGTGGCTTTGCTCGGAATATGCCTGACCTTTTTCACCGCAGCAAGGAGAGGTAAGGTGGTCGGCATGATAGTTTTTATCATGCATTGTGTCGTTTCCTGTTCTAGATATTAGTATCTAACATTATGTAACTTATTGTTTTTATTATCCTGTTGAGATAAATGATACTTTTGATGTTAGAAAGTATCAAATAATTGATTTTATTTTGTGTGTGTTATCACTGAATCAGATAAAGGATTTCTTATGATAAAAGCCATCTGAATAGGAAACGGTATAAGGCATGGTGTTCGATACAATTATTAAAAACGTTGAAGTCTTTGATGGCACTGGCGCAGACTCGTTTATCGCGGATGTCGCTATTCATCATGGCCGTATCGAACAGCTGGGGCTTCTTTATGATGGGCAAGCAAAAAATACCCTTGATGGTACAGGGCTCGCGCTCGCTCCGGGGTTTATTGATGTCCATACCCACGATGATACCAATGTGATTCGTTTTCCTGAATGTATCGCTAAGATCAGCCAAGGTGTCACTACGGTGATTGTAGGAAATTGTGGAATCAGTGCGAGTCCAACGGTATTGACGGCAGAACCGCCCGATCCAATGAACTTACTCGGAAGCCAACACGATTTTCAGTACCCAACGTTTGCAAGTTATGCAGAAGCGGTTGAGAAATCGCAGCCCGCGGTGAACGTTGCGGCCTTGGTTGGACACACCACGCTACGTAATAGCGTGATGGACAGGCTCGATCGTACGGCGAGTGATGATGAAATTTCTGCCATGCGTGTGATGTTAAATCAAGCGATGGCGGAAGGAGCGCTTGGGTTAAGTTCAGGGCTTGCTTACGCTAGCGCCAAGCAAGCCACGACGCATGAAGTGATGCGGCTAGCAGAAGTGTTGGCACTGCATCGTGGCATTTATACCACCCACATGCGCACAGAGTTCGATGCGATTATGGAAGCGATGCAGGAAGCATTTGAAACTGGCCGTCATGCTCGTGTACCTGTGGTGATTTCTCATCTCAAATGTGCAGGGGCGGGGAATTGGGGAAGAACGGTAGAGATCCTTGATTTGATGGATACCGTTGCTCAGCATCAAGACGTCTGCTGTGATTGCTACCCTTATTCAGCCAGCTCTTCCACTTTGGACTTAAAGCAAGTCACTGAGGATTTCGATATCTTTATTACTTGGTCTGAGCCGATGCCTGACATGGCGGGTAAAACGCTTAAAGCCGTTGCGAAAGCGTTAGATCTTTCGCTGATGGAGGCAGCAAAAGCACTGCAACCTGCGGGTGCGGTGTATCACTGCATGGATGAAGAAGACGTTAAGCGGGTATTGAAGTATCGCCTCACTATGGTGGGCTCAGATGGCTTGCCGAACGACCCTCATCCTCATCCCCGTTTGTGGGGTACCTTCCCCAAAGTACTTGGACATTATTGTCGAGAAGAAAAGCTGTTCTCGTTAAGTGAAGCTATCCACAAAATGACCGGAATGTCGGCTAAGCGATACAACTTAAAAGGGCGGGGTGCGATCCACATCGGGGCACACGCCGACTTAGTGTTATTTAATCCAAAGACAATCAAAGACACAGCGACATTTGAGAATCCGATCTCAATGGCGCAAGGCATTGAATCTGTCTTTGTAAACGGTGAATTATCTTATGCAAAAGGTGAGGTCACCGAAAACAGACATGGTGTATTTATTTATCGCAGCTAAATTGGCGCATTTTGAAACACAGTGAATGACTAGAGAGAAAATCTGGAGAAAGAAAATGGCAATTAAACGTTATGGTGTTGAAGGTGGTGTTGGTACGGGTGGGCAGCATCTTCCTTTTGCTCGAGCAACTGAGGCTGGTGGCTTTTTATATGTATCAGGACAAACACCGATGACGGATGGAGAAGTGGTTGAGGGTGGTATTGTTGACCAATCTCGCTTAGCCATCCAAAACTGTGTCGATATCATGCAGGAAGCAGGTTACGGCTTAGAGGATGTGGTGCACGTAAAGGTGGTATTGACAGATGCACGCTATTTCCAGTCGTTTAACAAAGTCTTCAAAGAGTTTTTTGGTGCGCATCCGCCGGCTCGGATTTGTATGGTATGTGACTTAGTGGTGGATGTGAAAGTGGAAGTAGATGTTACTTGTTACCGCGACGATCGCCGTTAGTTTTCTCCTCCTGTTAATTAATAATCACGAGCGCTGAGTTATATTTAGTCCCTGTTAATATTTCTCGGCGCTCTTTTCTTCCCCTTCGTTATCTAAAAAGGATTCACGATAAACATGGATAGTTCACAATGTCCCCATATTGCGTTTTTTGGTGAGTGCATGGTGGAACTGAGCGGCACGCCACTCAAAAAAGGCTTTGGTGGCGACACGTTAAATACTGCCCTGTATCTTGCTCGTTTAACCCAGAAATGTGGAGTTAAAGTGTCTTATGCCACAGCACTGGGTGAGGATGAGCTTTCACAAGAGTTGTTGGATGCTTGGCAGCAAGAAGGGATTAACACGACTTTGGTTGCCCGCATTGCAGGTAAGTTGCCCGGTTTATACATGGTACAGACAGATGAACAAGGCGAACGTCACTTCCATTACTGGCGTGATAGTGCCGCGGTGAAGTATTACTTTGGTGGCAATGAATTAAACCAACTGGAGCAAGCCATTGCAGAGCATGACATCCAATGGCTATATATCAGTGGCATCAGCCTTGCGATTTTAAATGACGCTTCACGAGCGCGTTTACTCAGAGCAATGAGTCAGTTTGTTGCAAACGATGGTAAAGTCATTTTTGACAATAATTTCCGCCCACAATTGTGGTCTTCAGAGCAAGCAAGGGAGTGGTATGGCAAGGTGCTACCACTGGTCGACATAGCCTTGATCACCGAAGAAGATGACTGGAAAGTCTGGGGCGAACAAGAGAGTGTCGAAACACGTTGTTTACGTTTTGGTTGCCAAGAAGTGGTGATCAAACGTGGCGATAAGCCCTGTGAAGTGATAGAAGCCGGAGACGATGGGGTTAAACGAGCTCAGGTGCCTGCGGTTTTGGTCAAGCATGTTGTAGATACTTGCGCAGCTGGTGACTCATTTGCTGCTGGCTATTTAGCCGGTAGGCTGGCTGGGCATGATGGTGAAGAGGCGGCGAAGCTAGGACATCAGCTTGCATCTATTGTGATTCAATATGCTGGTGCCATTATTCCCAATTCAGCGATGGCGCATATCAAGCCACAAACCGACCGATGATTGGAAAATCGAAATGACTCAAGAAATACTCAATAAACTTAAACAATTCAAAGTGATCCCGGTGATCCAAATTAATTCGGTTAAACATGCGATCCCACTGGCGAAGGTGCTAGTTGAAAATGGTTTGCCCGTTGCTGAAGTGACGTTCCGTACTGAAGCGGCGGCAGAAGCCATTCAAGCCATGCGTAACGCTTACCCAGAGATGTGTGTGGGTGCTGGCACAGTATTAACTCCCCAGCAGATAGAACAAGCTCAGCAAGCGGGGGCCGAATTTGTTGTGGCTCCGGGATTGAACCCCAACACGGTGAAACGTTGCCAAGCGATCGGTATGCCGATTGTTCCTGGTGTTAACAACCCAAGTCAGGTAGAGCAAGCCTTAGAATTAGGGCTGAGCTTTTTAAAGTTTTTTCCGGCGGAAGCTTCGGGTGGTTTAGCTATGGTGAAATCGTTACTTGCACCTTATGTTAACGTTAGTTTTATGCCTACGGGTGGTATTGGCAAAAATAACGTCAATGATTATCTCAGCATTGACCGTGTGGTTTGTTGTGGTGGTACATGGATGGTGTCCCCCGCACTGATTGAAAATGAGCAGTGGGATGAGATAGGCCGACTGGTGCGTGAAGCGGTTGAACTGGTCAACTAAGCCAGATAGCAAAGCCCCCGATAATGTATCGGGGGCTTTTTTGGGCGTCGGGAACGGGGCGTTAATCGAAATTGATCTAATCAGTGAGTAACTGCTTTAAATAGTGCAATCTAGCCATACTTTGTTGGCATCCACCAAGACGGAATTTTTGCTGCCATAACGTGGTGTATTGCGCTTCGATCTCGCTCACCAATGGTAGTAATTGATGTTTCAGTGCCACAGGAAAGGCTTCGACTTCTCGGCATTGATGTATGGCGTAACCGATGGCTATGTTGGTGGCCAGTTTCATGACCTTGAGTGTCCACAATAGCTCTTGTTTTAACACACTGTCTGGGTGTTGGTGGACTCGGTTTTCTATCTCATTCAGCTGCTCGATGCTGCGCTGCATCACTTGGGGTGATTCAATTTGAGCGCGACGAATATGACGACGGGATTTTTGGTCAAACACAAATGGGCCATAAAAGGCGCAGTTTGGTGTAACGACACCAGAGCTGAGATAAGCGTCTTGCATCTCCAGCATAATGTCGGTGAGCTCGTGATAAGCGTTGCCCCAAAAGTCAGCTAATACTTGGGACACGTCAACTTCTTGGTGCTGAGCCTCTCCCCATGCCATCGCAGCACCAAATACATAGGCAGGTAGCGCGGTAGAAAATTGCTGCGCGTGCCCCATGTCGCCCCACTCTGAGATCTGATAACCCTGTCCACCGTACTTCAATGCAGAGCATGCCGCACGGCGCATATGAACCTTGGCGGCCTGCCAACGACCAGCGACTGAGGCAAATGTATTGGTTGAAACAACCACTTGAAACGGGTAGCCGAACTGGGCCAGTTTTTCATGCTCTTCATCATAGGGATGATCTTCTTCGTAACCCCAGTTAAGCAGCTCTAGCTCTTTTGGCAAGTGAGGGAGAATTTCAGGATAGCGAAACAGCATATCGCTGAAAATTTGACAATACATGCCGCGATCATGGGCAATGTTGAGTAACTCTGTCAGGTAGTTCAAATAGACCTGACCTTGACCAAGGGACTCACACGCCGCTTTGCTACCATCGACACCTAAATCCATGGTTTCATCAAAGTTAATATTGAGTGTTTTGCTGGTGAAGTTAGGCAGCAATTCGTCCAATAACTCGGCAATAAAATGGGGTACCTCAGGCGAGACAGGGTTTAACCCAAAGGATTCTGGGCGATAGTCTCCCCTTTGATCGTAAAAGCCGGATGTTTGCTCTGCCAAATGGTGATAGTCCGAATGACAAAGCCATTTCTCCATATGGCCAAACGTGGCTTGGTTAGGGATTAACTCAATGCCTCGCTCCTTGCAGTACTCATCCAATGCCTGAATTTGTTCTGGTGTCAGGGGATCGTATCCTTGCCAAACCGTGCGATGATCTTGATAGGCGAAGGTATGTTCAGTGTAAAACTGAAGTTGATTAATCCGTAACTTCGCCCAGAAGTCGATCAATGAAAACAAGGTCTCCATGGTCGGAATCTTATCGCGGCTAACATCAAGGATAATGCCACGCTGCGGAAAATCGGGTTGGTCAATCAAGTCCAAGCAGGGTAACTGAGTGCCACATTGAGCAAACAACTGACTCAGTATTTGATGGGCGTAGAAAATACCTTCTTCATCGATATATTGGATAAGGATCAGCTCCGAAGATATACGAAGACCAAATGCTTGGTCGTCTAAATCAAGACGCAGTTGATACTCAACCATGGGCGAAGAGATGCGCGACCCAAATTGATTCGGGATGGTACTTTCGGAGAAATCAGTACAACATTTGCCCGCTAGGTAAGTGATAGATTTTGGTGCTGGAAACAGAGAAGGGGAGACGTCTGCCATGTTGACCTCGATTAAGTACAGCTGGAAGAGGGCAGTACGCTAAACAGCGCAATGTCTTCAGTAATAAGTTTTTGCCATGCCATAGCTGCTGCACCAGCGGAAACAGCTTGCGTACCTAACGTGGAAAAACTGACATGAGGTTCCCATGTTGCAGGGCCTTGTACTGCTGACAGTTTGTTATCGATGTAAGAGACTAAGCTGGCACCATAATGTTGTGCTTCACCACCAATGATCACTTGATGAATGTTCATCAGGCGTCCAAGTAACACCAGTGACGAAGCAAATTCTTGTAAAACAAGCGAGAGGTCGGCAGTGCCTTGTTCAAATTTCAACTCACTTTTGTACTGACCTGCAGAGAAATCGTCGCCATAAAACAGATTATTGTTTAGCACAAAACCAAGGCCGATCCCCAAATGCTCAGACTCTGTATTGCGATGATGCGACGTAAATAGCACATAGAGAAAATTATTGGTTGGTTCACGCCGTGTCTGCATCATTTCGCCCCATGCTGCGCAGTTGGCGTCGTTGTCGATAAAAACAGGACAATTAAAATGCTGCTTAAGCTCTGCCACTAAATTAAGAGGCTCTTCAATCTCCAGTGCGTTGGAAAGAGAGATATAACCCGTTTCTGGATTCACTAGTCCGGGAAGGCCGATCCCCATCGCTAAAATATGGTCAAACTTGGCGTCGATCTGCTGCATCACAGGGGTCAGTGCTTCGATGATGGCTTGGTCAACCTGATCTGTTGGCTGGAAAGTGGTGATGGTGCGATACACAATCTGACATTCCACATTCACCACAGACACATTTATCGCACTGTCGGTCAACTCTACGCCAACCAATACCCCGATATCATTGTTGAGTGACAATGAGACTTTTGGTCGCCCCCCTTTACTATGAGCAGGCTTTGCTGTGACCTCTGAAATCAGGTCCTTTTCTGTCAGTTGCCCAACAATTTTAGTAATGGTGGATTTATCCAAACCGAGTTGCTCCGCCACTTCGACACGCGAAATGCGGTTATAACGCCAGATGCAATCTAACACTCTGGATAAGTTGACGATCTTACTATTTTGGCTTGGTTTCATTATTAAGTTGATTGTGGAAACTAAATGATTATTTCATTTATAACGACTTCACTATGAGTTCGCAACAACAATGTATAGCTCAGATTACCTACAATTTATAAAATATGACCGAGTTAACTTTTCTCATTTCTACCTGATAATTTTGTTAACTAATTGTGAGCAAGATCGTTGTGATGAACAAAAAATAGCCTAAATTATATAGTTAGTTTCCAGTGTAAACTAACTAGAGGATAGAACGATGAAGTTTAAACATGGAGTAAAAGCGCTGGTAGCACTTACCGCCTTTACTGTTGCTTTACCTATCTCTGCGATTGCAGAAGAAACCCTAACCATATGGACATGGCGCAAACAAGAGCGTCCTCTATGGGAAGCTGTTTCAAAGAACATGAAAGACGTTGATATCAAAGTCGAGGTTTTTAAAGGGGTGGATTACAACTCTCGTTTACGTCTGGGTTTACAGAGTGACGGTGGTCCTGATCTGTTTCAGGGGCGTCCGGGCGCTTCATTTATCGATCAATATGCTAAAGCTGGGGTGATCCAACCTGTAGGTGACGCCGTGGATCTTTCAGGCATTTCACCTGCAACACTCGGCGCGGCAACGGGATCGGATGGTAAGGTTTATGGTGTGCCTTTTGCGGTTCAAACCGTGCAAATTATCTACAACAAGGACATTTTTGATAAGCACAACCTCAAAGAGCCGACCTCTTTGGAAGAGTTTGAGCAGGTCATGAAAACGCTAAAAGCAGCGGGCGTCACGCCATTAGAAGTACCGGGACGCGCGGGCTGGGCATTAGCGATGATGAGCGCTGGTTTGGAAGCGGGTCTATCGGGTGATGGCATGGCAAAAGTGGCCACGCGCGATGAGCCATTTACTGCGGAAGGATACCAGAAAGTAGTGGACACGTTTGCTACGTGGAAACCTTACATTAACCCATCAGCAGCTGCGCAAGATTACAACGGCATGCGTGCGAATGTAGCCTTGGGTGACTCGGCAATGATCATCGATGGTTTATGGTCGACCTCTCCTTTATCTACTATTGCTCAGACCAATCCAGATGCCAAGTTAGGACTTATGCCAGTACCGGGTGCCGGTGGTAAGGTCTATGCGTTTGCCGATGGAGCCTACTTGGTCAATGCCAATAGCCCTAAAAAGTCAGCAGCCGATAAGCTGCTAGCTTATACCGCAACCAAAGAGTTTGCGCAGTTGTTTGCTGATCATGTTGGTGAGCTATCGACGTATGCCGACGGCATTACCTATCAGGGAGCGCATCAAGCAGAAGCTGCCACCTTTGTTTCCAATCAGGCACAGCCGCATCTGACGTGGAAAGGGCCGTTCAATGTTCAATATGAAGAAGTCGTTGGTCCGGCTTTCCAGAAATTCCTAGCAGGGAAAGTGGATAGCAAAGGCCTATCGAGTGAGATTGAAAAAGGCTTTAAAGCTAAAAATCTGTAAATAAGGACAGCGGCCTGATACTCAGGCCGCTTATTTCAGCGTCGGAGTCTGTATGACCGAGTTTTCTCGCCCCCAAGGATTGAGCTTCAAGCAAAAAGAGAAGATCCAGTACATGTTGCTGTTGATCCCCGGTTGCTTGTTGTATGGGGTATTTAACCTTTTGCCCTTGTTCGGCACATTAGTGCTGTCATTTTTTGACTGGCCGGGCATTGGCCCAGCCACATTTATTGGCTTTGATAACTTCACGAAGCTGCTCACTGATGACTATATGAGCACACAGTTGTGGAATGCGTTTTATCAAACCGTGCTGTTTTTTGGTATTTGTATTTCGATCTTCCTGCTTCTTGGTACCACATTCGCTTTGCTGCTGAGTTGGAATACCGCAGGTAAGTCGGGCTATAAGCTGCTCTTTTTTATGCCTTACCCACTTGCTGCTGTCGCTGTTGCTTTCTTAGGTCAGCTTATTGTGGATGTGCGTGGACCATTGAACCAGTTGTTGATGAACTGGGAAGTGATCTCTGCACCGTTGATGTTTTTAGGCGATGAAAGTTCGGCGTTGCCGACCATTGCACTGTTTCAGTCTTGGCAAAAATTGGGCTTCTCCATCATGTTGATCTTATCTGCGATTCTTGGTGTTCGTTCTGATCTGCTGGAAGCGGCAGTTCTAGATGGTGCCAGCCGCTGGCAGTGTATTCGCCATGTGGTTTTCCCAGTATTGACCCCAGCGTTTGTGCTGATCACCATCCTAACCATGGTGGATGTGTTTAATAATGCGGAATATGTCTTGATCTTGATGGGGCCTGATGCTGGTCCATATTATTCCACAGATATTATGGGTACCTTCCAGTATCGTACGGCATTTGGTACCAGTGGTGGTTCGGGTACGGCTGACCTCGGTATGGCCGCTGCTATTGGGATGGTGATTTCTGTGCTGATTTTGCCTGCGTCGATTTATCTGGCATTGCGCAATATGCGAAATCGATAGGGGAAGTCATGGAACGTATATTTAAACTCAAACCGTTAGAGCAAGTTGTCGTGCAGTTCTTGCTGCTCACTTGGGCTGTGATTGTGGCACTCCCTTTTGGCTTAGCATTCATTAACTCCGTTAAAGGCAATTTAGGGCAGGTGATACGCTCACCTTTTGGCATGCCGCAAGAGTGGCATTTTGAAAACTACCTAAGTGCGTGGGAACAGGCCAATTTCAGCAGTTATTTCCTTAACTCGCTCATCATTAGCTTAGGCACAGTCGTACTTGCCGTGGCGTTCAGTACCATGGTGGCATTCGTGCTTGCTAGAGTGCAGTTTCGAGGCAATAAGCTGATTTTCATCTTATTTATGTTGGGGGTGATTGTCCCACTTCGTTTGGCCATGGCGCCACTGTTTGTGGTGGTACAGAGCCTTGATTTACTCAATTCACTGTTGGGTATTATTTTGGTTCAGGCTGCCAGCATGATGCCGGTTGCCGTGTTTATTCTCAGCACATTTTTCAAAAACTTGTCACCAGAGATAGAACAAGCCGCTCGGGTGGATGGCGCACTGCCATTCCAGATCTACTGGCGTATTGTGTTGCCACTGGTCAAGCCGGCAATTGCAACCGTCGCTTTGCTGTCGTTTGTCAGTGCTTGGAATGAATACATCTTCCCGCTACTTTTCTTGCAAGATCGAGACTTATATCCGCTCACTTTAGGGCTACAAGAGTTTCAAAACGAATTTGCGATTCAATGGCACATGATGTTTGCAGGACTCATCATCATGATGGCCCCGACTCTTATCGCGTTTTTATTAGCATCAAAAGCCTTTATCCAAGGTTTGACTCAAGGTGGAATTAAGGAATAACCATGGCTCAGGTAATACTTAAAAATATTAAGAAATCGTATGGCAAAGTGGATGTTCTCAAAGGCATCGATCTTGAAATCAATGATAAAGAGTTTGTCACTTTTGTCGGGCCGTCAGGCTGTGGTAAATCGACCTTGCTTAGAATGATCTCTGGGCTTGAAGAGCCAACGTCAGGGGAGATTTACATTGATGGCCGAGAGGTAACGGACGAAGCGCCTGCGGATAGAGAGATTGCGATGGTATTTCAATCCTATGCTTTGTATCCACAAATGACGGTGCGAGAGAATATGTCGTTTGCACTCTCCATTGATAAGCAGCCGAAAGAAGAAATCAAGCAGAAGGTCGACCATGCTGGGAAGCTACTTAAACTTGACCAGTTGTTTGACCGTTTGCCGAAAGAACTTTCGGGTGGCCAGCGACAACGGGTGGCCATAGGTCGAGCTATTGTGCGTAACCCTAAATTGTTCCTCTTTGATGAACCACTTTCTAACCTTGATGCTGAGCTTCGTGTCGATATGCGTATCCAAATCGCAGAATTGCACCGCACATTGGCGACCAGCATGGTTTACGTGACTCATGATCAGGTTGAAGCCATGACATTGGCCGATAAAATTGTGGTTCTGCGCGATGGTTGTGTTGAGCAGGTAGGGCCACCACTTGAGCTGTATTACCACCCACAAAACCAGTTTGTTGCGGGGTTCATTGGTTCTCCTAAGATGAATTTCATCCCAGTGACGGTGCTTGACGCCAGTGCGACACAAACAACAGTTACGATTGCCGATTGTTACACCTTAACTTTGCCAAGGAATGGGGCTCATTTGTCATCAGGTGACGTCATTACACTTGGCATCCGTCCTGAGCATTTGCTTGTGCAGGAAACATGGCAAGAGGAAAGTTGTGTGGTTCCGATGACCATTAATGTTGCGGAATACTTAGGCGCGGTGTCGTACGTTCATTGTTACTCTAACCATATTGAGAAACTTAGCTTAATGCTCGATGGTGAAGATGCGGTGAACCTAAAGCTTGATAACGGACAAGTGCTGAATGTGGAGTTGAGAGCGCAATATTGTCATTTGTTCGATGCAAACCAACAAGCATTGCCATTAGTGAAATAACTTTTCCTTAATTGGGATGCTAGGTCACACTTTCACCTTATTGTGGGGAAAACCATTTGCCGTCTGTAAATGCAGGCGGCATTTTAATTTCCTTCGCATCAGACTTCAGGGACGTTTCATTGTCAGATCACATTCATTTTTTAGTGGGTACTTATACCGATGGTGCCAGTCAAGGCATTGAACGCATTGCTCTTGATGTTTCCACCGGTGAGTTGGCTCATATTAGGACGCAGTTACGAGCCACAAATCCATCTTTCTTGTGTAAACATCCGTGTAGTGAAGAGCAAACTCTATACACGGCTAGCGAGTTATCTCAACAAGAAGGCGCCCAGCTTTACAGTGTAAACAGTAAGGGGGAACATCGGATTGCAGTACAAGGGGACTACCCTTGTCATTTAAGTTGTGATCCACAAGGCCAGTATCTTGCTTTAGCCAATTATGGTTCTGGGAATGCGAATGTCTATTTATTAAATTATGAAGGGATAGCTCGGCAATGTGTCGCGGACTTGTTTGTTGCAGGCTGTGGGGCAAACGCCGAACGGCAAGAGAGGCCACACGCCCATCAGGTGACGTTTCTAACGCAAGGTGACCACTTGGCTATGGTTGATTTAGGCAGTGACCGGATTCACTTCTATCAATTTAACCGCAAAACTCACAGTTTTACGTTACTGCAAAGTATTGTGATGCCAGCAGGTTCAGGGCCGCGCCATTTAGTCTTCAATTCCACTGAAACCCACGCATATGTAGTGTGTGAGCTATCAGAAACGTTAGTGACACTGCAGTGCCAAGAGCAGAAGTGGGTGATCGCTCATGAGATGCCGCTGTTGCCGAACACCGAAAATGGTGAAGCGGCTTCTGCAATAAAAATGTCACGCGATGAGCGTTTTATCTATGTATCTTGTCGCGCGCAGAACAAAGTCGTTTGTTTTGAATTACAGCAACACCTACCAGTACTGGTTGATGATGTGGATTGTGGCGGTCAATTTCCGCGGGATTTTGCGTTGTCTCATGATGAACAATGGCTGGTGGTAGCCAATCAACACAGCAATAACCTCACCAGTTATCACAGGAATAGTAGTACTGGCCAACTCGAAGCCACAGGGTATCACTGTGAGGTGGGGTCGCCAGTGTGTGTTGTGCCGAGTTAGTTTAGGCCATTGTGGTTAACTAAGAGTTTTTAGGGTGCCGTTGTGCACCCTAAGTTCTTCTTAGGCTTTGAGCGTAGTGAGGACGTCTTTCATTGACGGCAAAATGCGGTGGCCGAGCGCTCTAACTTCTTTACATGGCTCGACTAAATCAGGGATTTGGAAGGTGATCATGTTTGCAGCGACAGCAGCACGTACTCCATTGTTTGAGTCTTCAAACGCAAGGCTTTGATGGGCGGGAATACCCAAACGGCTGGCAGCAAGTAAGTAGATTTCAGGATCTGGCTTGCCATGTTCAACTTCGCATCCAGTAGTGATGGAATCAAAGTACTTATCCAGCCCAGCTAGTTTGAGCTTCACTAATGCGATATCTTGTTGTGTCGATGTTGCCACCGCCATTGGGATCTTCTGTGATTTTAGCCATTCGAGCAATTCAACCACGCCTTCTTTGACCGGAATGGCTTCGTGCAGTACCACACTGTTGTAACGCTGTTTCCATTCATCGTGAAGACGGTCAAGATCATCACCATAAGCATTGCGGAGTATGACATCAATCCCGGCAGAATTACGCCCAATAATAGAGAGGTAGGTGTCTTCGTAGAAAGGCAGGTTTTGGACTTCACAGGACTTTTTAAAAATACGCATGCATACCCGCTCGGTATCTAGCAACAGCCCATCCATGTCAAAAATAGCAGCTTTAAATTTCATGAGTACAGCTTAATCAGCATCAAATAGTTACTGTCATTCTGACACATATTGTGAGCTGGGGAAAAGTTTTCCAGAGTTCTGCGTTGGGTGTGTGAACCGTTATTCTCTTCTTTGTAATGTCAAAGCATACGTAAACGGATGTGTTACATGTGGTAGAAGAAAAAGCAAAGTTGAAGGTAGGTATTTTTCACAATGAAAAGAGTTAATAAACACCCTAAGTTTTTCTTATAGCCTGACATAAAGCACCTCGGTGGTGAGATAACACCTCGAAAAACACACATTCATTTTCGTAATATCACCATGCAATGTATTTATTATTCAAATTATTGATGGTGGTTTATTGTGGTTTCTTATCACAATAAAACGGTGTGCAATATGAAAAGAATGTTATGTGTAGTGGCGCTTTTGGTTGCAATGATAGGCTGTAAAGATTCTTCATCTGATGAGACTGCCACCGTTCCCATTCCTATAGAAGGCATAGAAAAAACACCGGAGCTGGTTGAAAAGCTGCGTGCCCAACCGACGATAGATGCTCAATTTGGTGTGCTATACGACCAGTTTGAGCACATGCTTGATAGAAGTGATTCATTGACTGGACCCGACACCAATAACGATGGGATCCGTGATGATATTGAATTTTTTATCAATGCATTGGAAGTGACTGAGCCAGTGCGAAATGCATTGAAGCAAAATGCACGGCAAGCACAAGAAAATCTATATTACGATTTCAGTGAAAAAACACCGGAAAATAGAAAAAAAGCGCAGCGTATTGGTGATAAATACCTAAAAGTAGTCGCTTGTAAAACGTTTGTGGGCATGTCTATTAATGATCGAGTTCGTACAGGCGAAATACTTCGAGCGCTGACTTACAATACTAAAGTCCGCACTCTCGCTTTTATTGCATACAACCATCTGCAAGATGGAAGTGTGAGTACCTTATTGGAAGCAGAGCAACAGCACTGTGAAGAGTGAAACACACATTCATTTCTGTAATGTCACCATGCAATATATTTATTATTCAAATTGTTGATGATGGTTTATTGTGGTTTTCTATCATAATAAAACGGTGTGCAATATGAAAAGAATGTTATGTGTAGTGGCGCTTTTGGTTGCAATTCTAGGCTGTAAAGATTCTTCATCTGATGAGACTGCCACCGTTCCCATTCCTATAGAAGGCATAGAAAAAACACCGGAGCTGGTTGAAAAGCTGCGTGCTCAACCGACGATAGATGATCAATTTGGTGTGCTATACGACCAGTTTGAGTCCATGCTCGACAGAAGTGATTCATTGACTGGACCCGACACCAATAACGATGGGATCCGTGATGATATTGAATTCTTTATCAATGCATTGGAAGTGACTGAGCCAGTGCGTAATGCGCTGAAACAGAACGCTCGCTATTCGCAGGAAAACCTTTACCACGACTTCACCGAAAAAACGCCAGAAAATAGAAGAAAAGCTCAAAGTATTGGTCATAAACACCAAAAAGTTCTAGCGTGCCAAAGGTTCGTAGGGATATCGCTTGATGACATAAAAAGTACAGGTAAGACCATTAGAGCACTAACCTATAACACCAAAGCCCGTACCCTAGCTTATATTGCATACAACCACCTGCAAGATGGTAGGGTCAGTACCTTATTAAAAGTGGGGGCTCAATATTGTGAATAAATTCTTGGTAATGATGAATTTGGCTCTGTTTATGCTTCCTTTGAATGTGGCTGCTAGTTCGTGCAAAGTAGAAGGGTACACTATTGGTTTTTTTAATGGTGTTGCGACCACTTCTGAATCGGCTGATTTAGGACTTCTCGAAATTGAGTCAACGCTAGATATTTCAAAATACAAAGACGAGCCTGTCGAATACCAACTGTTTTATAACGATTCCTATATCGAAGGTAGTGTTTTTAATGTACTGGCTGATTTTGCGGAAACCTTTGATCAAAGAACAGAGGAACTCGAACAGAAGCAATTTAAAAGTTGGGAAGCTTTCTGGGAGTTGGTTAATGGTAGGAGTGACAGTTCAATCATTCAAAAAATCGATTCACTGTTTATTGATTTTGCTGAGGTCGTTTTGGATTTTGGTAGCAAAATAATGAACAAGATTGTGGCGAAATTTCTAAATCAACTCGCGCAGTACGTCGACTCACCAGACAGTGTGCTAACGGAGATGCAACAGTACTTAATTAGTGACTCCCTGACGTGGAAGGGCAAGAAACTGATTTATATTGCGCATTCTCAAGGGAACTTATGGGCTAATAAAGCATATCGACAAGCAGTATCTCAGCCTGGATATAGTGAAGATAATGTTCATGTGGTTCATATTGCGCCTGCGTCAGCAACCTTAAGTCCGAACAGTGATTATGTGTTATCAAGCTCAGATTTTGTTATTCAATTAGTGCGCCAATTAACTGGTCCATTCTCAGTGCCTATGCCGAATGTGCTCTTGGTACCGGGAACGGGTGAACTTTTGGGACATGGATTAAGTGAAGTTTACCTTAGCCATGACTCGACAGTTGATCTTATCAAAAAAGCAGTCAAGCGAGGCTTTTCACGAGTTGCAAAGCCAGAGATGGAAGATTTCTTGTTCAAAGTTGAGTTCGATTATAGCTCAAGCTATGACCAGATTCATGAAGAGCCTGCTTATGATGTTATTGATGCTGGAAACGGTGTTTTTGGTTGGATTTCTGAATACTTAGATGACACGGATACGTGGCCCAAGATGACTCTTACCCCCCTTGTGTCTACAGAAAAGAAACTGCCATTTAACGTTAAAGTGCCTGATCTCGTTGAAGAGCCGGACTCCAAGTTGTTTAAAAAAACAATTGTTTTTGACGCTTGTGCAAGCCCAGCTGAGTTGAAAAAGGTTGAACAAACTATTCCACCTTATGAGTTTTTCCTGTTTGCACAATGGTTCAACCTTAAAGATTTTAAAGAGGGTACATTTTTAAATACTTGGAGGTCGAGCATAGTGACGGATCGATATGGAAGAGTTGAGAGAAACAGAGAGAGATATGAGGACACGAATGATTGGTACTTTGAGTGCGCTGGCGATGGTGAGTCAATGGAATTTGAGGTGTCTCAACGCCATTATGATGAGCTGCAGCTTACGTATCTAACTGAGCAGCAACTATCGGGACGCTATGAAATTGCGGCAAGTGACTTTGAGAGCCTTTGTCATCCACATTAAATCAATGCAATAGAACAGCTGACCGAATACTCTCTACCATGTCTTTTAGCTACGTCGTGGGGCTTAGATGAGGGTGGTGGCTGTTCTACTGTACATGGCGATCACTGCTTGGAAAGTTGTTTATAAACTTTCGCCCAGTTCGATACGGTAACCCAAATCGATAGAAGGCTGCCAGTTCTCATTCCCTTTTAATCTGTCAATGAGTTGCTGGGCGGCAACTTTGCCAATTTCTTCTCTTGGAGTGATCACCGTGGCTAACTTAGGGATCATCACTTGACTGATATCATGACCATGAAAACCCGCGATAGCGATTTGTTCCGGAACCCGAATACCACGGCGTTGACATTCATAGAGGGCACCAATGGCCAAGTCATCGTTAGTACAGAAAATCCCATTAACATCAGGATGGGATTCTATCAGCTGAGTTAATAACTTTGCCCCTAACGTGAATGACGATGCTTCTTCTGTTTGCAATGTTATCGGAGCAATGTCGCGAGCTTTGAGTGCATCACGATAGCCTGCCATTTTTAAACGGGTACGCTCATCCATACGGGCAGCAAAATAGGCCACGCTGCTGCACCCTTTTTCTAACATGGTTTCCGTCATGGCTTGGGCCGCCTTATAATTATCGAACCCTACAGCTTGCTCGATTCTTGGCGAATAAGCGTCCATGATTTCGACAATCGGAATACCAGCGATTTGCAACATTTTATGTGATTTATCGGTGTGTACGTTTTCAGAAAGAATAATGGCATCAACGTTATAAGAAAGCAGCGAGGCGATGCTTTGTTCTTCTAATGCCGCACTGTATCCATAGTGAGCAATCATCGTCTGGTAACCAGCAGGTGCAGTTGCTGATTCGATGCCGCGGATCACTTCGGCAAACACTTGGTTGGTTAAAGACGGGACTAACACACCGATGGCATGACTCTTGGCATTTGAAAGAATATCTGGCGCACGGTTGGGAATGTAGCCTAGCTCGTCAACGGCTTGTTGGATCTTATCTTTCAGGGCTTCCGAGACCAAAGCAGGGTCACGTAGGCAGCGGCTAACCGTCATTTTGGTGACCCCAACGCGGTCGGCTATATCTTGTAATGTCGGTCTTTTCTTCTTTAAAGCCATAAGTGTAAGTATCGATGAGTGACATTAAGTGTTACTGGTAACATGTTACCTCTAATTCCACGAATGCTCATTCTTTTTATGTTTATGGTTTGTTTAGCTTGGTTTGGCTTGTTGGTGCCGTGGTTGTTCGCTCCAAGTTAGGTGATATTTTTCCTGCTCCGGCTGGTCTATTCGAGCGTATGTGTGAGAGCCAAAATAGTCGCGCTGAGCCTGTAATAAGCTAGCAGGGAGCACGTCACAACGCAGCGTATCAAAGTACTGTAGAGCAGTACTGATTCCCGGCATTGGTAAGCCAGAGAGAGCACTATCTGCGACAATTTGACGCCAGTTCATAAGGTGGTGTTGTAATTGTTTTTGAAAATAGTCAGCAAAGAGCAGGTTATCTAATTGAGGCGTTTGCTGGTAGGCGAGGGCAATATGATGCAGAAAGCCTGCGCGGATGATACAACCGGAACGCCATATTTTAGCGATTTGGCTAAAATTGAGCTGCCAGCCTTCTTGAACGGATTTGGTCCGCATAAGATCAAACCCTTGAGCGTAAGCAACGAGTTTGGCGCAATAGAGCGAAGATTCGAGCTGTGCAATTTTGAGTGCTCTGTCGGATGATTCAATGTGATTAATGCTGCTTCCATAGCGTTGGCTAGCGGCTTCGCGCATCGATTTTTGTCCACTTTGGGCGCGGCTAAATACGGCTTGTGCGATGCAGGTGGCAGGGTTGCCTTGTTCAAGAGCGTTAATTGCCGTCCACAAGCCTGTCCCTTTTTGCTGCGCTTTATCCAGAATAACTTCGACCAAAGGGTTGCCAGTTTCTGGGTCCTTGGTTGCGAGAATATCGGCACTTATCTCCATCAAGTAGCTGTTGAGCATGCCTTGATTCCAGCGAGTAAAAACCGCACTGATCTCTGTTGCCGACATCATTAGTACTTGCGATAAATAATGGTACGCTTCGCAAATGAGCTGCATATCAGCATATTCGATGCCGTTATGTACCATTTTGACATAATGACCGCTTCCCGCAGGACCAAGGTAGGCTGCACATGGTTCACCAACAGAAAACGCTGAAATGGGTTGCCCACGGTCATCGACTTTTGCTGCAATGGCTTCCCACATAGGTTTGATGTACATCCATGCCGATTGGTTGCCACTGGCCATCATGGATGGGCCGTGTCGGGCGCCTCGTTCTCCGCCTGAAACTGCAGTACTGAAGAATTGCAGTTTGTTGTGATAATGATGTTCGCGGCGCTCTGTATCTTGCCAATGGCTGTTGCCCGTGTCGATGACGATATCTTCTGACGTTAAGCCATGTTCAATGAGCTCATTGATGACTTGGTCGACAATTGCACCAGCCGGGACAGAAAGTGCAATAATCCGGGGAGAGTTAAGCGATCTTAAGACCGCTGTTAGGTCATCAGCGGAGAAATATTTCCCTCTGTTGAGCTGGTTTGCCTCATGTAATGCCTGCTCCCGATGAGAAGCTGAAATATCATATCCGACAACGTTAAATTGATGGTCGAGCAAATTGAGTGCGAGGCTTCTTCCCATCACACCAAGTCCAATCATGGAGATATCATAGTGACTCATACGGAATGTCCTTTTAGTGCCGAAAGGGTCTGAGTGAGAACTTGCTCGGCGTCGCCCGAAATATCGATATGTAGCGCTTCAGACTCATCTGGCTCAACGAGGGTCGCAAACTGGCTTTTGAGCATCTCTTCGCCTTTAAAGTAGTGATTGGCTCTTTTTTGGTGACGCTGCCAAATGGTGTGATAACTCCCTTTGAGATAAACAATCACAAGTTCTGGGTTTCCTTTTCGCAAGGTGGCGCGATACTCGGGTTTGAGGGCAGAGCACGCGATCACTGCTGTCGGATTATTTTTAAGCAGCTGGTTGAGTGTCTTTAACCATCCTTGACGATCTACATCATTGAGTGGAATACCCTGACGCATTTTTTCAACGTTAGCGGGTGGATGAAAATCATCGCCATCAAAAAATGGCATGTCGAGAGCATGGGCAATTTGGCTACCAATCAAGCTTTTGCCGCAGCCTGAAACACCCATCACTAGTATCTTTTTTGGTTTCATTGGACAAAACTTTCCTTAGCCTTTCACGCAGGAAAGGCTGAATAAATCATCATGTTACTCATCGTGACTATTGCCACCACATGGCAAGGTTCGGGAACAAGATGACAAGGCTTAAAACGAAAATTTGCATTGCAATAAATGGCAGTAATGAACTGAAGATCTCACCAAGGCTAATATCTTTAGGTGCCACTGACTTAAGATAGAAAGCGGCAGGGCCAAATGGTGGTGACAGAAAAGATACCTGCATGTTGAGGCAGAACACCACACCAAACCAAATTGGGTCATAACCAAGGCTGATAATAATAGGAACGAAGATCGGCATGGTTAATAGCGCCACACCAACCCAATCGAGGAACATGCCCAATACTAATAAAATGGCCATCATGATGAGTAGGGTGATGATTGGGCTTCCCCCACTTAGAGCCAGAATGATCTCTTTGACAAAATCTATACCGCCCATCAAGTTATAAATACCAACCAGCGCACTTGCACCAATACCAATCCACATGATCATGCCGCAGGTACGCATGGTGGCAATGGCGCTTTCCTTGAGCATAGAAAGGTTCATTTCTCCACGGATCACGGCGCTGAGCATAATGCCGACAACACCTAATGCCGAAGCTTCAGTGACGGATGCCACTCCGGTATAGATACTGCCTAATACCACAGCAACTGAAAGCAGGGGGAAAAACAGCGCTTTAAAATAGCTAGGCTGAGCTTGCGTTGCTTCTTCTTCACTGTCGGAAGGGATAGGTGCCAGTGAAGGATCGAGTTTGCAACGAATCAGCACATAAGCGATATAACAAGCCGCGAGGATAAAGGCAGGAACGAAAGATGCCTTAAACAGGTCACCAATTGAGACACTGGCCGTCATACCATAGATGATCAGAACAATGCTTGGTGGTAGCATGGTGCCTAATGCGCCACCAGCACAGGTGGTGCCGATTGCGAGCTTTCGGTTGTAGCCAAGACGTAGCATTTGCGGCAAAGCAAGAATACCAAGCAACACGGTTTCACCACCGATCACGCCGCTCATCGAGGCCAACAATACCGCCACTAATAAGGTTTGAACGGCGACGCCGCCACGGACTTTACGTCCAACTGATTTCATGGCATCGAATAGATCTTTGGCAATGCCTGAGCGGTCTAATAATGCGGCCATCAGCACAAACATGGGTACAGCAAGAAATACGTAACCAGAGGCAAAACTATAAGTACGGCTCGCGATAAGAGGGAGGGCATCTGGCCCAAACCAAAATAGAGTAAAGAAAATGGCGACGAAGCCTGTTACAAAAGCTAATTGCATGCCCGTTAGTAGCAACGCAATCATCATCATCAGCATGAGTAGGCTGCCCCATGCTATGCCAATAGAAGATAAATCAAACATCGTTATTCTTCCTTAGCCCTGCCAGTTCTTGAACGAGGTGTAAAACATACTGAGCGACTAAGATGCACAGTGCGACAAAAATCAGCCCTTTGAGTAGTGCTGGATAGGGTGCATTGAGGACAGAGCCCGATGTTTCAAGGCGCAGTTCTCCCCACGGGGCAAACCATGCTTCATTCGCCATGGTGTATGAGGCATAAGCCAGCATCAAAGCAAAGGCGAGCCCAACAATATGGTGGACGAGATTGAGGTATTTCCGCGCTTGAGCGGAAACGGAATCGTAGATCAACACAACTCGAACGTGTTTGTCTGCAGCGAACGCGTAAATCCCGCCAATGATGAATAATGAGCCACCAAGGAAAGACGCGGTTTCATGTACCCAAGTAGTAGGGGCATCGAACACATAACGCATCACAACTTCATAAAAAGAGATAAGAACAATCAGAATAAACAGCCAACTTAAAAGCTTACTGATGCGAATGATCAGTCTATCCAGCCCGTTTTTGGGTTTTTCATCAGGTTCTGCTGGAGAATGCGGTTTGGACATAGTTGTGGTTTCCATACATCAGGAGGGCAAATGCCCTCCTATTGAGCTTGGTTTATAACAGGCCGTTTTTCTCTAAGAAGGTCGTCACGGAATCGTAAACTTTTTGCGCGTTTGGTGAACGCTCAGCAAACACTTTCCATTGAGATTTCGCGATTTCACGGAACTTCTTACGTTCTTCATCAGACCAGTTATGAATGGTGATGTCTGGGTTTGCTATGGCTTCTTTAACCGCCGCTTGGTCAGCGATCTTAAGCTGAGTGGTCATGTCGTAGGAGAAGTCACGCACTGACGTTTGCAAGATCAACTGGAGATCTTCTGGCATTTTGTCCCATTTCTTTTGCGAGATAGAAATGTCGATCAGTGGCAGAGAGTGGAAGCCCGGCTGAACTGGATGCGGGGCGATATCGTTCATACCAGCTTTTTGGTTGGTTGAGAACACCGTGTAATCCGCTGCATCAATCACGCCTTTACTCAAACCAGTAAATACTTCTGAGCCCGGAAGGTTAACCGGTGTTGCGCCCGCTGCCGCAAAGACTTGTTGAACCAAGCCTTCCGGTGCGCGCAGTTTTAACCCTTTGAGGTCGTCAACACCGTTAAGTGGTTTTTTCGAAATGAAGGATTCAACACCCGTGGTGGAAGCGCCAATGAATTTCACACCATACGGTTTGTAAAGCTCGGTCATGAGTTCATTACCACCACCGTAGTTCATGTACTGTAGCAATTGAGTGGTGTCAGACCATGCGCCAACCATGTTACCAATAAGGCCAAACGCGGGATCCTTACCTGAGAAGTAACCCGTTGCAGTGACTTGACCATCGAGCACACCAAGTTTGATCGCGCCGAGTGTCTCTGTGTGTTTAACGACAGCACCGACAGGCAGTAAATCGATATCAATTCGACCGTTAGACATTTTTTCTACGCGTTCAACCCAGTTTTGCTGAACCTTAAAGTTCAGATCACCTGATGGATCTGATGATTGGATTTTAAGCTTAAAGTCTGCTGCAAAAGCTGAGGTTGATAATAGCCCAGCAATGGTGGCTGCAAGCAAAGGTTTCGTCATCGCGTTCATGATGGGGGTCCTTTTTAACGGGTCATTTGACCCTAGTTTCACGTATCCAAATCGCAGCGACCTGCTCCTTGGTGAGGCCGGCTTATTATTTTATGTTACCGGTAACTTTGGTTGATGTTACCGGTAACATGGTGTATTTATCTACGATCATGATCACAAGATTGTATAAATGTTATTAATTTGTAGATTAGTAACAATCAGGCGTGCAAGTCACTCATTGCCGAAAAATAGATTTTAAGTGACGTGCAGAATAAAAAGATGACATTAAGACTTGGCAGTCGCTATAGTATAAAAAGTCAGCAAATTTAATAAGATAATAGAGAGGGAGAGCAACAATGACGGAGAAAAAAGTCGCTTTTATTGGGCTTGGCGTCATGGGGTATCCGATGGCTGGATTTCTACAAAAAGCAGGTTACACGACCAAGGTATACAACCGTACTCAAGCTAAAGCAAAACAATGGGCTGAGCAATATGGTGGTCAGGCTGCTGATACGCCTCGTGAAGCCGCTTTGGATTGTGATGTTGTTTTTGTTTGTGTGGGTAATGATAACGATGTGCGAAGTGTGGTTTACGGCGAAGAGGGAATATTGGCTGGTTTGAAACCCGGAGCCGTCTTGGTCGATCATACGACGACTTCCGCAGAACTGGCTGAGGAGCTGGGGGAAGCATGCCGTCAAGTGCGAAATGAATTTATTGATGCGCCTGTATCGGGTGGTCAGGCTGGGGCAGAAAATGGTGTATTGACCATTATGTGTGGTGGTGAGTCTGAAGTGTTTGCTGCTATAGAACCTGTGATGAGTGTTTATGCGAAACAAAGCACTTTGCTGGGTAAAAATGGTCAAGGCCAGCGCTGCAAAATGGTTAATCAGATTTGCATTGGTGGCATCTTACAAGGTTTGAGCGAAGCGCTTATCTTAGCGCAGCAATCCGGTTTAGATATTCCAACCGTAGTTGAGACGCTCAAACACGGAGCGGCTGGCTCATGGCAGATGGAGAATCGCGCGGTGACTATGTCACAAGACAAATTTGATTTTGGTTTTGCTATTGATTGGATGCGTAAAGACTTAGGCTTTTGCCTACAAGAAGCCGAAAAAGCGGGCATTGCACTACCATTAACTAAACAAGTTGATGAACAATATGCTCAGTTGCAAAAAGAAGGGCTTGGTAGAATGGATACGTCTGTTTTGATCAAATCATTAAAGCAAGATTGATGAGTTAAAGGTACTTGTTTGGTTTAGAACCATTGAATCAAAAGAGGGTTTAGCGACATGCTAAACCCTCTGTTCGTATTACAGTTTCAACCAGCTTGCTGGTTGGGCCTCTCCATCAACCACTTGCAGTTGATCATCCTTACGGAGCTCCCCCGTTTCTACATCAAGTGTTTTGATGCTTTTCGGATCACTTGCTAACTGATTGACTTCCGTGCCGTCGTCAACGCCATCAAAGTCACTATCGCGTGAGAATGGTGACGTACCCAACTGACGTTCTTTGTCAGACATCAGTCCATCACCATCTTTATCATGCGTTTGTGGGTAGCGAACGCCACTGGTGTTTGGCCCAAGCTCGCGCGCTGCAAACAATGAGTTGTGGTTATCATTATTTGAACCCCACGTGGTGACCGAACCATCTGCATTTAGAATTGAAAAACCACCTTCGGCTTTATAAATCGCTACCGCCTTCTTACTTTCTAACGTACCGTTAAACCAGTTTTCAGGCAGTTGAATGTCTGGTGTTGGTTTGCCAGTAATGTCGTAGCTTGAGATGATATCAAGTCCACGGACACCCCACTGTACAACTGAACCGTTGTTTAGTAATGCAGCAATGGTACTGGATTCAATTTTGACGTCTTTAACCTTGATATCGCCATTGAGCTTTGCGGTAGGTATTGATGTTCCGTATGGGTTGCCATAGTAATCAAGCTGGCCAAACTCACGACCCCATTGAACTAATGAGCCGTCTTTCATTTCAGCGACAAAAATATGTTCATCGGCAAATATGCGTTTGATTGGCTGCGCGGCTAGTTCGGTTTGAATCGCAGTTGGGAAATACGTATCTTGGCCCCAAGCTTGATGTTTACCGTTTGACTTAATAGCGGTAAAGCTACCTTGGTTAGCGTGAATGCTGACCACACCAGATTCCAGCTCCGATGGATCTTCCGGCATCGCTGCACCAACATAAACTAACTGTGTGTAGACCTCGTCCCAGTTAATGCCATCTGGTGCATTTGGATCGCCATAAGGTGCTTCGAGCAACCATGACGCGTAAACATTGTTCGCGCGATCTTCAAACAAAAAGTCAGGAAGATCTTTTTCGTTATACGCCGCTGCACCACCATTGGTAACGTCACCCCACGCCAGCACTTTTCCGTCTGAACGCAGAGCGGCGAATGCAGATTCAGTACGTGCAATGGAAACGACTGCGACGCTGCCATCCAGTTGCAATGCATGATCAGAACTATCGGCACCAAAAGCAACATCACCCCATGTTATAACGGAATTGTTGCCTTTAATGGCAGCAAAAGCGCCAGCATTGGCGTAGATGGCTTTCACTTTCAAGTGTTGGCTGCCAGATGGGTTAAATGGGTCTTCGCCGGGAACTTGAACTTCCAATTTGTCTTGATCTGCCGGCGACACGTTACCCCATGTCACGACTTTACCGTTATCCAGTAGTGCAGCAAATGCTTTTTCGGTGGCATGAAGTGACACGACTTTGTGTTTAGAGCCGTCAAGCTCAGCTTGGTATTTCGAAATATCGAGTTCTTCGGAATCAGGATCGCCAAACGTCACCACAGAACCGTCAGAGCGGATAGCGGCAAATATTTTTTGGCTAGCGACAATATGAACAGCAGGATTCTTGCCGTCTAAGCCTTGGGGGACAGTCACATCCTGATCGAAGTTTCGGTTATGCCAGAAAATAACTGAGCCGTCTTCACGAATTGCCGCACCGTACCATTGATTTGAGAACATCTGCACCGCAGGAGATTGACCTTGATTGATTATCTTGATTTCTGGGCGTGTATCTTCCCAGTTGTTGTCAAACCATTTCGCTCCCCAAAGGGCGATAGAGCCATCGTTGCGAAGTGCGTAGTGGCGGAACTTGTTTTCGATGATTGGGTTGTAATTCACTTTTAGTGACGCCACCCCCGGCGCTTTGATTGCATTCAAGCTGCGCTGAGTATTGGCAAGATCCAGAGTATTGTTTAGATTGCGCAGTATCAGATCAGGCTTGTGATCGACCACTTGACCATTGATATGAGTCATTGGGATGGTGAAACCTGCGGCTAATATCAGCGCTTGTAATTCCTCACTGGTGTGGTTGTTGACACTGGTGATTGGTGAATCAAATCGGCCTTGATCCGGCCATAAAACATAACCGCGCGCATAGGCTGCCAGTTCGTTGATGCCATCTATCATGGCTTGAAGTTCATCAAATACGAACTCGCCGTCATGAATAAACTGGCGGAAAGGGTATTCTTGCTGAGTATCTAGATTTTGGAATCCGGCTTGTTGCAATCCGTAGGCTACAGCACGAGGGTTATCGAGTCGGTCTAACGCCATGCTAATAAAACGGTTTGCGTTGTTCACCGCTGAGATAGTTGCGTCGACATCTAACTTGTTGTCAGTGAAGGTGACTTTGGGAGCATAGTTTGCATCAAAGGGTAGCGAAATTGTCGGAATGATGAGACTCAGTGCTTCATTAACAGTTTCACGATCCGCTTGGGTTGCATCAGCGGCAAGTGATTGCAAGGTGGCATAAGCTTGAATCTTTTCCAGCGTTAAAGGGATGTTTAGAAGCTGGCCCTTAGTGACAAACAGTGGTGTTACGTCTTCTGGCGTAAGGTGAGCAAAATCAAGTGGGTTAGTATTTAGCGCGGTTAATATGGCATTAAAATCGGTTTGTTTTTCTGCATTATTCAATAACTGTGGGAAGGCATTAAAGTAATATAACTCATTGAATTGTATGATTTTATTTTTTGTCTCAGTGAGAGAGAATGCATCATTGCTGATGACCAATGCGTGCGTATAATCGACGTCGCGTTTCAATAGGCCTTCAAATTCACCCGATGTGTTAAGCAGGCGGAATACTTCTTTGGCGGAAAGCGCATCTTCTTGCCATTCTTCTAAGCGATCAAAAGCTTTACCTGATAAACCGCCGGCACTGACAATAAACTCATTTTGTTCAAGGTGATTTTTTACATCAGCCATTTCGACAAACTTGATCGTGCCTTTTTTCTGTTCTTCCGGCATTTCAGTTTCTGCGGTTGTGATGATGTCTTTGAGCGCGGTTTCGAACGCTAGATCGTCACCATCCCAGTTAACTTCAATCGCTGGGGGCGTACCGTCAACGCTTGTTTCCAGAACTTGGTGAAAATACTCTGGGATTTCAATGCCATTGGTTGAAGGGTCACCATCGCTATCAAATGATTGCAGTAGCTGGCTAATTTTTAATGGAGCTGGTAATTCGATAGGGGTTACAACAGCAACGGCCTCAGTGCGTCCAAGAGACAAATCACCAATAAAGAACTCTACGGTTTCGCCGGGTAAATATTGGAACTCGCCGTTCTGGTTGGTGAAGCCTTCCGTTGATGCGGTTTTGTACGCCAGATTCGCGACAGCGGAATCGGTGAAAATACCTATCTGTTTTTGTGCAGCTGGTGTTGTTGGTGGTGTTGAACCACTGTCAGTACCAGTGCCTGTACCGGAAGAAGTGGGCTCATCACCGCCACCTCCACCACATCCCATCAGTGTGGCGACGATAGCTACAGAAACGAGCGAACGCTTAAAAATCATTTTATTTTCCTTGAGAAATAAGTCCTGAGAACTGTTGGTGTTGATGATTAAAGTTAAGTAATCCGAACGATTGCCTGTATAGATTAAATGTCTACATTTTGATCTATGTGTGGCTGTTTGTGCTGGATTATTTATATAAATTAATATTATGATCTAATAAATAATTGTTGTGAATATTATTGATAATTACTATCATTATCAATAGCGGTTTTGTGAAATCGTAATATTTAGTGGTAAATAAGTATTTCGGACTAATTAATATGTTTAAAAAAATAACTTTGTTTTTATCGAATAAGCGTGGTGTAACTTCAATTGAGTACGGGATTTTGGCTGCGGGTCTCGCTGTCGTAATCGGTGCTGTATTGGGAGAAGATGGTGTGTTTACTCAGGTACTGGCTGATGCATTTAGCAACGTTGCTGAAGTGATTGAGGCCAATACCAGTGGTGGTTCTGAAGGGAATTAATGGCTGAAGTTACCGTCAGGTGATCGATTTGATGAGCAATCAAACCGTCACGTAGTAACTAAGCGCAAAACAAAGTAAACCTGAGCAGTTAGGCATCGGAATGTATGAGGTGTTTTCTCATGCTTTTGATGGCTTAGGTTTACGTTATAGTAAGAATTTGTAATGAAAAGTAGAGCATTAATCTATAGTTTACTTGCTGGCCTTGGTGTTGTTGGCTGGTGGTTCTATTCTCAATCACAAGCACAAGGAGTACCCTCCAGTGCTAACTCTCCGGTGGTGAACATTAAATCGGAACCTGTCGAACATCGCACGGGTACGGCTTATCTTTTGGTAACAAAACGTAAGCTTAAGCGAGGTACGATCGTCTCTTCGTCTGATCTTGAATGGCAGCCAAGCGATAACCTTTCCGGTGACCTCAACCAGTTTTTCCTTAAAGGATTGGTGGAAAATGATGAGCTGGACGGCTTTGTAGCAAGGCATGATATTGAAACGGGCAAGGTGTTGAAGAAGGCCGACTTTATCAAACCCGGTGAACACAATTATCTCTCCGCTGTTTTACGACCTGGGATGCGCGCGGTCAGTATTCCCATTGACGTTATTTCTGGGAGTTCAGGTTTGATCACTCCGGGAAACAGTGTTGATGTCATTCTCAGTACCAATCTTGAAGGTGATGGCATGTCGGGGCGTGAACTGTCTGGTTTGATCGCCAAAACCGTGCTCAAAAATGTCCGTGTTCTCGCAATCAATCAAAGTGTAGACAATCTCTCCAATATGGAAGCCTTTGATATTAAAAAACACGGCACCGCTACGCTAGAAACCAGCGCGGAACAAGCAGAGTTACTAATAGTAGCAAGAAAAATGGGTGAGCTGTCTTTGAGTTTGCGTAGCGAGTTTTCTGACTATGACGATGAAAACCAACAAACGGCGACATTAGCCAACCAAGTATTGGAACAGTTTAAAGCACCCATTGATAGCCCAAATATGGTGCTGATGCATGGGGTGAAACGTCGCAACCTGAGTATTTCAGGCAGCGGTGTTGAGGTCATAGCAGAGTAATCTAACAAGGAATTCAAATATGTTGAGTTTTAGAGTCGGCAAAGCAATGCGCTTTACGCTGACGGGACTTTTATTATCGTTGATCACGCTCATCGTGCCTTTGCAGGCAAATGCAGCAGAAGTGTCAACGACTCGCAATGCGTTGACTCTGGTTATCGGCAAGGCGAAAAAAATCACGATTGATCGCCGTGTTCATACCGTGTTTATTTCCGATCCAGATATCGCAAGCTTTCAGGCACCAACATCCAACACATTGCTGATATTTGGGCGTGAAGTGGGAACGACTAGCTTGTTTGTCTTAGACAAAGACGGCAATGATATTTACTCCGCTTCGATCACGGTAGCTTATGATCTATCACATCTCACACCTATGTTGAAGCGAGAGTTTCCAACATCAAACATTCGCGTACGGGCGCATGGCCAAGGAGTGATGTTAACAGGAACGGTTCCTGATGCAGCGACCGCAGCACAAGCCGTGCAGTTAACTAATGAACATCTTAAACGTGTGCTGGGGGATAAAGCGAAAAAAGAAGCTTCGGATTCAAGCAGCGGGGAAAAAAATGGCATAAGTGCGGGTGAAGGAAGTGGTGGTTTTAAGTTAGAACTGGTTACTAACCGCCTCTCCATCTCGACACCAACCCAAGTCAATATTCGTGTGCGTATTGCTGAAGTAAGCAAACAGGTAAAAGAGAACTTTGGTTTTCAGTGGAACTACGCGGCAGATACAGTGAAATCAGCTTTGGATAACCTGACTTTTGGTCTAAGCCGAGACGTGATTTGGAAGCCGGGTAATCCGATTGTGGGGGATATTGGTGATGCTGTCGGCATGGTCGATATTCTGGCTGAAGAGAACATGGTGACAGTTTTGGCTGAGCCCAACTTAACCGCAACCAGTGGCGAAACGGCATCATTTCTTGCCGGGGGAGAAGTGCCACAGGTCATCGGTGGTGGCGAAAATGAAGCACCGACCATAGAGTACCGTCAGTTTGGTGTCTTGCTTGCCGTGACACCAACTATTCTGTCTGGGAACCGCATTGCACTGAAAGTAAAAACAGAAATCAGTGATTTATCGGCTGCCAACAGCGTGTATACCGCCGGAGTTGTTCAATCCGGATTTGATATCCGACGCGCTGAAACCAGTGTCGAGCTGGGATCAGGACAAAGTTTTGCGTTGGCTGGGCTTGTGAAGCGCAACGTCTCTGACGAGCTACAACACCTGCCATGGATAAATCAAATTCCTGTGCTGGGTCGATTATTTGAGTCCTCGAAGTTCAAAAACAACGAAACGGAGCTGGTGATCATTGCCAGTGCTTATTTGGTTGAACCCGCAGCAACGCCACTTGCTTTGCCAACGGATGAAGTACATCTCGCGAGTCCATTTGAGCGCTTGATCTTTGGGCGCACGCTCAAACCGATCGAGAACTATCAACGACCGCCAGCTGCGATTGCCAGTGAAGTATTTCAAGGCTTTGAATTTTAAGGAACCAACATGTTATTTCGTCAAACATTTTTGATTACTACATTATTTAGCGTGTTGACAGGGTGTGTGGCTCTGGAGCGCAAAGCGATGAATGGTCTTGAAGATACACTATCTGCCCCTTATCAATCGCCTCAAATCGTGGTGGATGTGGCCACAGAATTTCATGCCATGAACTCGTTCACACACACGCAGTTGCGTTCGATGTTAACCACGACGATGGATACGTCAGTGATGGCCGCCACGCTCAATTTACATCAAAAATCGCACAATGATCTGGCTAGTCGGGTCAAGCGTATGGTGCCGGCTTCCGTTCCAATGACCATTCAATATGATATTACATCCCCTCAAGGTGTTACCTTGCATCGTGCAGTGGCAATGGTTTTAGGGTGTCGCAATAACGCCCAAAAACCGGAATTGCGCGATAGTAAAACGCGTTACAGTGCACAGATCGAATGTGCAACGATGGAGAACTTAGTCGCCACTATCGCAGATCCTCGGGATCTATTAAAAGGCCAGAGCTTGAGACAAACCGATAGCGTAAGCGCGACCAGTGCAGTTCAGGCGTATTTGAGCGGCAATGTGATGGGGCTGAATGAATCCCCGATTTCAGTAGGAGGGAATTAATCATGGCTTTGTCTACTCAATCCCATGCATTGACGGTCGCCGCGTTCGTATTGAATCAAGATGACGGCGATAAACTTGAAAAGCATTGTGCTGACCTGCCAATTTCAGCGGCTGTGACGGTGAGTAAAGCGTGTCCTGATATGACAACGTTGGTTTCCGGTGGAGAAAGCATCTTAATCGTTGAAATGGATCCGCAGGTTGATGTTGAAGACTTTGCAAGGCAATTGCTGCAAAGCGTAAAACCAACGACGGCTGTGGTGCTATTAGGTGAGTCGATTGAGACGGAAAGTTATCGTCGATTGCTGCATCTTGGCATTAAAGATTATCTTGCGACGCCGATTGATCATGACGCATTAAAGCTCACGATTGAGCGTATTGGTCAGCTCAATAAAGCGATGGTGACTGAGGCTAGAGGTATTGTGGTCTGGGGCATGAAAGGAGGCGTCGGCACGACAATGATTGCTGCCAATTTGGCGTTTGATATTGCAACCAGTCATGCGCGTGAAACTCTCATCGTCGATAGCGATCCTCTTCATGGCGCTGTCGGTCTAGCGCTGAATCAGGAAAATTATGGTCAGTTGTCTTCGGTACTTACCTATGCTGAAGAACTGGATGACTTATTGTTTAAGCGTAGCCTAGTCGATGCAGGTCATAAATTATCACTGCTTAATGATACGTTAGAACTAGGTCAGATGATCGACATTCATCCTTATCAGATGAAGAACCTTGCTGAATACGCTAATCGAAATTACACGCAGCACATTTGGGATAGCGGCAACCTATCCATGATATGTCTCGATGAGGTTATCCGATTGAGTAAGGTCTGTGTGTTAGTGACGGATCTCAGTTTGAATGCCACCCGTTCGCTTGCGAAGGCACTTAAGCACCTTGAGGCTTTTCCTCATGTTCGCCCGATCATTGTTGTGAGTTCAGTGCGTAAGGATGACCACCACTGGTTTACCCAAGAAGAGCTAGAGAAGTCACTTAATGTATCGGTGGATTACCAATTACCACATGCCGCTAAGTTGATGACCAAGGCCCACGAGCTGGGCGATGTGGTTGCAAAGGGTGATTCGCCATGGGCGAAATCTTTGAAAAGCTTGAGCCGTGATTGTTTAGGGCTGGCTAAGGGACGTAAATCGAATCGTTGGATGCAGCTGTTCGGAGGTGGTCGCTGATGGTTACCGCTGAAAAGCAAAAACACGATGAGGTGCGTGTTCGCCAAATCAACCGAACCCGACAAGAATTGCTGGAATCGTTAGATCCATCCGAAGCGTTGAAAATGACTTCACATGAGCTGGAATATACGATCTTTGAAAGCTTAAACCAGATTGCTCTTGATAATAAAGTGACAATGAACCTGCGTGAGCAGCAGCAACTCACTCGAGAATTAGTGGACGATATCCGTGGGTTAGGGCCATTGGAGCCCTTACTTCATGATGACTCCGTTGCCGATATTATGGTGAACGGTCCTAGCCAGGTTTATGTTGAGCGTTATGGTCAAGTAGAGTTAACAGAGATTACTTTCCGCGATCAAGAACATGTTCACAATATTGCCCAGCGGGTAGCAAGTCGTGTTGGACGCCGCATTGATGAATCTTCCCCTATGGTGGATGCCAGATTAGATGACGGCAGTCGAGTCAACGTGATTGCGCCGCCTCTTTCTCTTATCGGCACAGTGATCTCCATTCGTAAGTTCTCTAAGCACAAACTGTCACTGCTGGATATGGCACGTCAAGAAAACTTATCGGAGCCGATGGCAGCCTTATTGGGGCTGAGCGTACAAGCGAAAATGAACATTCTGGTGTCGGGAGGAACCGGTGCCGGAAAAACCACCTTGCTGAACGCGTTATCTGAGTTTATTGGTGCAAATGAACGGGTCATCACCATTGAAGATGCCGCCGAGATTCAACTTAAACAGCCTCATGTGATCAGCTTAGAGACACGGGCAGCGAGTGTTGAAGGCTCGGGGGAAGTGACGCAAACGGATTTGGTCAAAAACGCCCTTCGGATGCGGCCCGATCGCATTTTGCTCGGGGAAGTTCGTGGTGAAGAAGTGTTCGATATGCTGCAAGCCATGAATACCGGACACGATGGCTCCCTATCAACGGTCCACGCGAATACACCGAATGATGCTTTGATCCGTTTGGAGAATATGTTGAGCCTGAGTCAGGCGAAACTCAGCTCTGATCTGGTTCGAAAGCAAATAGCAGCATCCATTGATGTGATTGTGCAAATCGAACGTGGTAGAGATGGTAAGCGCCGTATCACGCAGATTAGTGAGACCAATGGCTGTGTTGATGGTCAGATTGAGCTCAACACTCTGTTCGAATTTGTCCACGATCATGACGAAGAAAGCGAAGTAATCAGCGGTTACTACGCACAGCCAGAAACACAAAGCTGTAAGGTGCTTAAGTTAAAGGCAGCAGGTCTATTTAAGACGGTCGAACAACTTCTAAAAGGAGACGAGTCATGATGTTGGCAGCGATTGTGTTGGCAACCATCTTGCTCATTTTTGCTTTGGAGCAAAGGCAGACTCGACAAAAGCAAGGGTTAGTAAAGCGCCGAGCAGAACGCCATTTAGGTGTATACAGTCATGTTAGCGTTCATTCCTCATCGTCAAAGGTGGCTCGTCATTTCAGCCAATGGGTAGCCAAGCATGTTCAACTGATTCCGGCGATATCCAGCATTGGCATGAGCTATTTGTGCTGGAATGGGTTTCACCTATGGTGGGTGTCGGTATTGGTTGTTCCTATCGTTTATCGCGCGGTTGCGCTGATCCAGTCACATAAACTGAAACAGCTAAAGATAGAAGCGATAGAAGCCCACTTACCAGAAGCGGTGGATGTGTTTGCCAGAGCGATAGCCGCTGGCGTTCCGATGGAGCGTTCTATTCGCAGTGTCGCGAATGCATTTGATGGTCATCTGGGAGATGAGTTTAACAAGCTGCATGATGCCATTGTACTTGGCGTGCCTTTTCAGCAAGCACTAAGCGATTCATCCGCGCGTGTTGATAGCGAAAGTTATCGCTATTTTACGGCGATTTTGAGCCTAAATGCGGAAACGGGTGGGCCTTTGGTTGAAGTACTGACGAACCTTTCCCACAGCCTACGCGAAAAGCACAAGCTGAATAAAAAAGTACTGGCACTCACAGCAGAGCCGAGAACCGCAGCGCGAGTTGTCACTGGCATTCCCATTGTTTTGCTGACTATGCAGTTTTTTAAACAGCCAGAACAGCTTGAATTTTTGCTGCAAAACGAAGCGGGTCAGCAGATCTTGTTGTATGCCGTGGTCAGTATTGTTTCAGGCTTACTGATCATTAAACGCCTCACTAAGGTTGGTTAACATGAACGTATTGCTTTTAGTTGGGTTGGTGGCAGTGCTCCTCTTATTGTTTGCTGAGCAGCAATGGGCAGCCCGGCGCTTTCAAACGCGAAAGCAGTTGGTTTTGTCAACGTCTACGCCTCGTCGTATTGGAAGTGTAAAGCTGCAACAGGCTGCAAAGCGAGTGGGTCATTGGTTGGAACAATACCTTGTTTCAGAGAAAGACAGAGCGCAGCTTAAACTGCTGCTACTTAGGGCTGGTTATTTTAAACCGGAAGCGTTGCCGTTGTTTTTGGTTGCAAAATTCGGTGCCGTTGTGGTTGGGTTGGCTGTTAGCGCTATGGTGTTTGCCGTCAAACCTGAGCTGATGGGTGGTAAAAATACGTTAATTGCCGTGATGATTGTGTTTGGTTTAGGCGTGCTGGTTGAAAAAGCAATAGCGGTTCGCGGTGAAGCTCGCCAAAGCCGACTTAGCCAGTATTGTCCAGATATGATGGATATGTTGGTCATTTGCGCCGAATCTGGTGCGGGCTTGGATGACGCGTTGGATAAAGTGTCAAAGAAAATGCGAACCATTTGCCCGGAATTGAGTGACGAAGTCGCATTGGTGGTTGATGAGCTGAAACTTTTGCCTGATAGAAGCATGGCATTGAATAACCTTGCGAACCGAACTCAGGTTGAAGAACTTAAAATTTTGGCCACCACCCTACATCAGGCACTGAACTACGGCTCTTCTATTGCGAAAACCTTGCGCGTTGTTGCTTCAGACACTCGACAAACTCGATTGCTTAGTATGGAAGAGCAGGCGGCGAAAGTTCCGGCCAAGATGGGACTGCCGTTAATCCTATTGGTGTTATTTCCCACGCTGTTTCTCATTGCGGCTCCTGCCATGATTGGTTTGATGGAAGCCCTTTCTTAAGAGACTAAAAATGAACAAATTAATACTGCTTATGGCTATGATCTTATGTACTGCATGTACACAACAACCGCAGCAAACTGACATTGCTGAAGATGTAGAAGCGCAGCTCAATATTGCTCGGCTCTCTGAAGAAAACGGTCAGCTAAGTGCCGCTTTGACTATTTATCAGCGCGTATACAACAAGTGGCCCGGTGACGAGGTTAACTTGGCATTGGGGCGTTTGTATTATCAACAAAAAGAGTGGTTAAAAGCTCAGCTTCACTTGAACCAAATCCCTGAGCAGTCAGAACTTCGAGAGCAAGGTAACTTGTGGCAGGCTAAAACGCAACTACGTCTGATGAAGCCAGAGCAAGCACTCACTTTTATGCCTGAGACGCCAAACACCAGCGAATGGCTCAATTTGAAAGGCGTTGCGCTGGACTATCAGCAGCGACATATCGAAGCACAAGCTCTGTATCAACAAGGGCTTCAGCACAAACCAATGAGTGTTCGTCTTAGGAAAAATCTGGTTTATTCGTACTTGCTTGCAGGAAAGTATCAGCAAGCTGAATCGGAGCTGAATACGTTGTTTGAGCTTGGTTATCGTAACAAAAATTACGATGCCCTCAATGCCATGGTGATCCTGTTACAAGGGGATGATGAAGAGGCTAAACGTACTTTAGAACGTTATTCGACTCCTTTAGAAGTCGATCAATTTGCCGCGCAGTTAGAGCAATTGAGGAAGCCGTAATGCAACGTCAACAAGGCAGTTATTCGGTCGAGTTTGTATTGACGTTTCTGATCCTGTTTTCAACCATCTTCTTAGCCATTGAAGTAGGGCGGTTTACGCTGACCAGCAGTATTGTGGACCTCCGTTTTCGAGAGTTGGTGTATGAGAGCCGAACCTTACATAGCCCCCCTTTATCCAAGCTTAAAGAGAAGTACTTTTCGCAGCAGCAGTTTATAGACGGTGAAGATGTTTCCTTAACCAGTAAAGCATGTGAAACCATGGTGCACTATCTGGCGAATATGTGCTCGTTTGGTAAAGGGGCGCCTCAACACTTAGTGGAGTACAGTTTGGTTTACGAATTTCAACCTATCATCCCTTTATTACAAGGTTCGGGAAAAGGGCTTTGGCAACATGAAAGTGTAATGGTTGTACGAAACGAACCTGATTTTGAGGTGAGCAAATGGTAACTCGCTCACGACAAAGCGGTGCAGCGGTCGAAACCTTGGTGTTTGTACTGCTGATTTTGATGATTGTGTGGGCGGCAGTCGATGTGACTCGGCTGTTTAAGATACAAGATCGGCTGCATCTTGCGGTGACGACCGTTGGCGCATTGGCGGCAGATATTCCCCCGGAAAACGAAAGCAATACGCGATTTGAGCAATTGCTTTGTGGTACGACAAAGGCGGATCTGCGATTTGATGCTTGTCCGCAATCTTCTACCAGTGATTTCTTGATGGCCGTTGCAGAAAAAACCTTAGGGCTTGATGATGCTAACCAGTTTGCGATGCGATTTGAGTTTATTAGTGATCCGGGAATTCCAAATAGTCAGGAGTACGCAAAGTCTGAAGTTTTGGGCAGTGGTAACTGCGACTTATCTCCGGTTGTCGTTCCCGGTGGTGTGCGGATCGCGAGCTATCTGACGAATCCACTTACGACCAGTGAAGTAACATTGAAAAATCGAGCGCATCATCAGTTTGTCTATGTGGCGATGTGTATCGAGAGCAGTGCGTTGGCTGGCTCGCTATCGGCATGGTTGATGAAAGACAAATTAAATAAAGAACTGTTCGCTGACTCGATGAATTTGAGGCGCTATTGGTATAACGGTGATTACATTGAAGACTAAAGCAGGTTTTAAGAGCAAGTCGCAGCAAGGTAGTGCATCATTGTTAATGTTGGCGAGCCTGATCATCATTATGGTGTTGTTCTTCTTAAGTGTGAGTACAACAAGGTATGTGACTCTTTATACACGGCTCAGTCATGCTGCTGATGGCGCATTGGCTTTGGTTGCGCGGGAAGGACTGGCAGTTGATGAGCAAGAAGGGCAATATCTGAGCAAAACATTTGCTATCTACAATATGCCGATAGGTATACGTAGTGAAGAATTGCGCAGAACCAGTCAAGTTAACTTAGCCTTAAGCCCACTGGGCTATGCGCAGGAGCTGAGTTTAACCTTAGAGGATTCCATCGCACCAGTGCTGAGTTTCGTGCCGCAATTGAATGTCGCGGTCGAGCGGCGTCTTGTTCGGGAGTACCCCGTGACCGAGACCGTGCTTGCCCTCGATGCTTCGCGCTCGATGTCTGATAAAATTGGTGGTGGTCAAAAGCCTTCACAGCTGATGCCCAGCATATTGACGGATTTTATTGATTCACTGACGGGCGAACAGGAGTTGGCAAAAGATCACCATATTGGTCTCGTGCCTTACTCGGCGTATGTCAATGTTGGTCAGCGCTATCAAGATCGTCTGATTACGCCTGAATCGAGGCGTATACCTGCTTCTTTATCACCAGTTGCACGCAAATATGGTTATGAGCAAGACTTTCTCCATTTTAGTGGTGTGGAAGGTCGACGAAATGGCGCGTGTGTCAAAAGAAAGCCAGTCAATTTGAATCGCGTGATTACGGTATTGAATTTACCCAGAAATGCTCGGGAAGGATTTGATTTGATAGTTTATCATCCCGACGAGCATGACTCTGAGCCGGGATTGAGTGATGAGATCAAGCGAGCGAATGGCACGATCCCGCGACACTTACTACCGGTGACTCAGGCGATGTCGTTTCCACTGAATCCTGCACTGCCATACATCGAAACGCCGGGTGGATGTCCCGCAATGACCTTGCATGAGATCAGCGGTAAAACGGCATCTCTCAAAAATGTAGCAGAGCGATATTACGCGACACACACCACAGGCGGAGATGAAGGCATTATATGGGGATGGCGTTTGTTTGATGAACGCTGGCGAGCATCTGTATGGGAAGAGCCCGGTTTTGAACTTGAAGAGCCAAGCAAACGCCTTATCTTGTTTACCGACGGAGCAAACAATAAAGGGTTAACTGATAACGACTTTGAGCGTTTTATGAATGGCACATGCCGTGCATTGGCAGATAACGGTATTCGATTTGATATGGTTTTGTTTGACCAAGGTATTTCGATGAAAGAGCGCCAAATATATCGTTGGTGTACTGATGTGACGGGTGGCAGTTATTTCTATGTCAAAGGGGATGATTTGGCGGCTCTTAAGCTCTTTTTTGCCCGGCTAGGAATACGGCAATATAAGACTCGGTACTTATAACAACCCTATTCAACGGGGTTTGTGTTAGTAAAAAATGAACCATTCGCGTGTATCAAACAGTTTGAAGAAAGATTCTGGTTGCATGGTATTTCCCTCGATTGGTCGTTGTTGACTTACATTATTATTCAATAAAGGGCGTGGCATCTGTCACGCCCTTTTCTTTGCGTTTGTCTATTGCAAAGGGCTATCAGCGATAGGTATTACTTGCGACCCAACGCTTTTTCAAGTCCCTTACCGTAGTTCTCATCTGCTTGGTAAGCATGGTCGATATGACGCTGTTGAATAAACTCTGGAACACCATCTAACGAACGAGCGGTATTTTCGAGTAAGCGTTTTTGCTCTTGCTTGTCCATTAAGCGGAATAGGTCACCCGCTTGGCTGAAGTAGTCTTCATCAACACGATGATCATAATGATCCGCTGCGCCGGAGATTTTTAATGGTGGCTCTGAATAATCAGGTTGCTCTGCCCACTCTTGTTTGAAGTTTGGTTCATAACCGATGGTTGAACCAAAGTTGCCATCGACACGCATTGCGCCGTCACGGTGATAGCTATGAACAGGGCAACGCGGTGCATTGACTGGGATCTGGTGGTGGTTAACACCCAAGCGGTAACGCTGTGCGTCTCCGTAAGCAAATAGGCGACCTTGTAACATTTTATCTGGCGAGAAACTGATACCAGGAACGACAGCGGCAGGGTTAAATGCCGATTGTTCAACTTCTGCGTGGAAGTTTTCTGGGTTACGGTTTAGCTCGAATTCACCGACTTCAATCAATGGGTAGTCTTTTTGAGACCAGACTTTGGTTAAGTCGAATGGATTAAAGTTCACTTCATCCGCTTCCAGCTCTGGCATGATTTGAACGTACATTTTCCATTTAGGGAAGTCATTTTTTTCGATCGCTTCATATAAGTCACGCTGGTGGCTTTCGCGATCTTTACCGATCAGTGCTTCCGCTTCTTCATCTGTCAGGTTTTTAATGCCTTGTTGAGTTTTGAAGTGGAACTTCACCCAGTAGCGTTCGTTATCTGCATTGATAAAACTGAATGTGTGGCTACCAAATCCGTGCATATGACGGTAAGACGCTGGAATGCCGCGGTCACTCATGACAATAGTTACTTGGTGGAATGCTTCTGGCAGTGAAGTCCAAAAATCCCAGTTATTGACACCACTACGCATGTTTGTGCGTGGGTCACGTTTAACTGCATGGTTGAGATCAGGGAATTTTAGCGGATCGCGTAAAAAGAATACTGGCGTGTTGTTACCCACTAAATCCCAGTTACCCTCTTCGGTATAAAATTTAAGGGCAAAACCACGAATGTCACGCTCTGCATCAGCGGCGCCACGCTCACCGGCAACAGTGGTGAAGCGAGCAAACATCTCGGTTTTTTTACCGATTTCCGAGAAGATTTTCGCACGAGTATACTTGGTAATATCTTGAGTCACGGTAAACGTACCGTAAGCACCCGATCCTTTGGCGTGCATACGGCGCTCTGGGATCACTTCACGATCAAAGTGGGCTAGTTTTTCGAGGAACCAAACATCTTGCAATAGTTGTGGGCCTCGTGGACCAGCCGTCATGACGTTTTGGTTATGGGCGACAGGGCAGCCAGCAGCAGTAGTAAGTTTTTTGCTCATGATAATTTCCTTTCCAGGTTTTTAATTGTTTATCAAAAGAAGCTCATTAAAAAATACGGATTGAGCGGTAATTTCCTCTTCTGAATGTGATAAATCATAGAGCGAGATTAACCCTATTGATAATGGGTCTTTCTTATCAATTTGATAGGTTTGAGCGATGAGTGGAAACTATGATGGATACGATGTGCAGTTGTTGAGGATATGAGACGTCTCATTTCTGTTTGGGAAGGAGTGATCATCTGCGAGAAGCCACGGCAGATGATCTTCATCAATCAAGATTTATTGAATTGCTGTTTGCGATTCGGATAAAAGGCGATAAGTAATCACATATAACGTATCTGTATTTGGATAGATATCACGGATGATTTGCTTCAATTTAGGCAACTCGATGAACTCTTGTTCTGCATGGTACTGACCAATCTCATCAAATTGAATTGGTTCGATGGATTCGATGTGGATATCACACACCTTTCTGTCAGTTTCTAGTGTATATACTTCTACGTCTGTCCCCGGTACATAGTGGCTTTCTGACTCATCTCTAATGGTAATGGTTTTTTGCCCTGAGAGAATGAGAGGGGTAAGAAATTCGAAGAAAGTTATTTTTCTAGGGGCATCGCCTTTGCTATTCATCGTATTTGAGTTTGTTTGGTCAAAAAAGCATTGTAGAACATGTTGTATATCAACTAAATGTATATCTAATCACTTGATTTATAAAAAGAGAGAGAGGTCTCACTATCTATTAATATGATTTAAAGATTCGTGAGTTTACACGTCAACGTAACGTTTCTTATGTTGGTTGGTACTTTGTTGTGTTTTGTTGGTACTTAGCTGTGTAGTTTACAGCAGAGAGCGCGGAGCTTAACCATACTTAGTGACATTAAGCAGTAGTATGTAGGTATGCGGTTATGCGTAGTGATGTCTTGAATCTTGTGGCAGCAATGGTTGTAATCATATTTCTGAGTGCGTGTGGTGGTGGTGATGGAGGTAGTGGAACAATAGGTAGCACTTCCCGAGTTTCATTCTCTGTGTCTGATGCCCCTGTTGATTCAGCGGATGAAGTTGTTATTGCATTTGAACAAATTGAATTGGTTGTCGATGAGGAAACCTCGGTATTGATTGATGTCGATGATGGGGTAAATGATTACGTTCAAGTCAACCTGTTCGATTTTCAGGGAACGGATGCCAAGTTATTGGTAACAGAAGAGAGTATTCCCGCTGGTACTTACGAAAATCTCATTTTGCATATCAGTGATGAATCGGGTGTCAATTACGTGATTGACAACACAGGGCAAGTTGCTCTTAAACAGCCAAGCAATAAGTTAAGGCTTGGTGGCTTTGAAGTTACGCAAGATGCGGTGCAGAGCTTTACCATAGAATTTGATTTGCGTATGTCTTTAGTGATGAGAGGCAATTTGGGAAATAACAATGGCTACATTCTCAAGCCTCATGGGGTGACTATCGTCAATAATGACTCTGCTGTCTCGCTCTCTGGTACCGTAGACCCGAATCTATTTGATGAGGGTGACTGTGCAACTCAAGATGGCAACATGGTTTATCTTTATTCCGGAAATGGGTTAGACGCCGATTTACTGATTGATCTCGTTGACCCTGAAGATGAAACCTTTACTGGGGAACCTGTTATTCCAGAAAATAGCATTGTTCCTGTTACCAGTGTTGAAGTTGCAGAAAATGGCAGTTATGAATTTGGCTTTTTATCGGCTGGTGCTTATACCGCAGCGTTTGTGTGTGATGGTGAATCGGACGACTCAATTGAATATAACCCTGAGGTGGTTATTCCAGCGGCACCAACGCTTGCTTCCCCAGGAGTTAAGCTGGTTGAGGTAACACTGGAGAATGGCATTGCAGCGGTTGCTGACTTCAATTTTTGATTTTGATCTCCCCTAAGCAAAGAGCCACAGAGAGTGCAGTTTCTGTGGCTCTTTTTTGTGTGCTAGAAATCAGAGTCAGCCTGAAAGGTCATTCTTTGTTTCGTGTATGGATGATCAAACTGCAGTAATTCGGCATGAAGGTGTAATCGGTTTGCTTTTTCTCCATACAAGCCGTCGCCAACCATCGGTTTGCTTAAACCAAGATGATGGGCGCAGTGGACTCTAAGTTGGTGTGTCCGGCCAGTTTTCGGGTGAAGATAAAGCTTGGTTCGTCCATCTTTTACTTCAATCACTTGCCATGTGGTCAGGGCGGGTTTGCCGTGTTCGAAACAAACTAGTTGGCGTGGCCTGTCGTCAGGGTCTCCTCGTAAAGGAAGTGATATCGCGCCTTGTTCAGGTTGCAATTCTCCTTCGATGAGTGCGACATAGCGCTTTTCGACACCACGAGTGATGAACTGCTTTTGCAAACTTTTGTTAGCTCGTTTCGTTAGTGCAAATACTAAAATGCCAGATGTCGCCATATCTAATCGATGGATGACGTAAGGTCCTTCAACATCAGGAAATTGGGTTTGTAGGCGGGTATATGCTGAGTCTTTAATGGTTTTCCCCGGCACAGAAAGTAGCCCAGAAGGTTTGTTGACGACGACGATGGCGTCATCTTGGTAGAGAATTTCTAACTCTTTATCTTCTGCCCAGTTTTCCTCTAAAGGATTTGGATCAACAAGAAGGCCTTTTAACATATGACCCAGTATCGGCTGACACTTGCTGTGGCAAGATGGGTAAAACTTTTTGTGCTGGCGTACTTCTGATTTCGGTGAGGTTCCCCACCAAAACTCAGCCATAGCGATAGGTTGCATTTGATGCATGTAGGCATAATGCAGCAATTTTGGTGCAGCGCACTCTCCTGCGCCTGCTGGTGGAATAGGGTTACTAGTCGCAGCAAAAATTTGATTGAGATCTTGATACTCACCATCAGCGTTTAAAAAGCGATACTGCGTAAATAGCTTGTGTTGCAAAGCGTTAGAGAGGTTTTTTCGTTGCTCTTTTAAATCATCAATTTGATGATTTAAATGATCGACCTCATTTTGGACAACACCGATGCGCTCTTCCCACTCTTGCTTTAAGTATTTCAGTACATTTTTCTCAGCAACACTTTCTTTAGCGAGTCCATCTAATACAAGGCTAAATTGCTCCTCGTTTAAATCTCGTGAAGCTTCATGCCTCTTTTGTTTACGAGCAGCGCGAGCCTGAATCATGTTTGCTCGCTGTTGTTGCTCTGCTTCTTGGTACTGCTTATTTAATCTCTCTAGTGTCGATTGAAGTTCTGCTAGATTTGATTTCGTAGTGAGCTGAGTGACTTTTTCGTTAATGGTTGTGATAGCGGCTAAGTCATTTTTAAAGAACCCGTCATTTGTCAGCATGTCAAAAACCGGTGGGACAAAGCTGGGCAGCAGGTTCTGGTCAGCTATCTTCCCTGAAAAGGCGCTGAGAAAGCCGATCTCTCCCTGCTGGTTTTTAACGATCAGTACACCAAACATTTTGCCAACCGCTTTGGTAGAGGTGGGTTCTTGAGTTTCGACCCCAAAGTTATGCTGCCATTCCCTCTGTTCTAATAAGTGCTGTTGTAATTGATGTGCCGCAAGTTCACATAAAGGATGTGGCTGATAGTAAAAAGGGAAGGTAAATCGCTCAGGTAGTGCATATCCACTGATGGGAGTTGTAAAACGGGTAAACAGTTGCTCAGGTTGATGCATGGGGCGATTCACTTATTCAAACGACAGAATTGAGCGCGATTTTACTCGTTTAAGAAATCAATACCACTATTACAGGGAAGAAGATTGTTTGTCAGGTTAGTCGCTTATGTGTCTGTCATCCTATAGGTAAAGATATAAGAGGACTATTCTTACATAATGCATTGATTATACATATATGAAACTTGTTTCTATTTGGTTTTAGGTGTGATGCCTGATTTATTGTTATATTAAATCATAATGTTCAATGAATTTAATTAATTATCCAAATGATATTTGGCTGCTATTTTTGTCTTAAGAGATCTTAAGTTTGCTCCGCTATTAAACTAAAGTTTTTATCATGAAAGTTTGGCTAGAGTTTAAGTTTAGGTTTCTTGTGTGAATATGTGATTTTTACCGTTGTAAGTATTGTCTGATGGGTGGTGTGAATATGTTTCCTTGTTTGGTATTTTTCTATTTGTTTATATTGACATGGTGAATTTAGCGAAAGAATTAATAATTTAATCAGTACCAAAAAATACTTATTTGAATGTCGTATGGTCGACGAGAAATATAATCACTAGCTAAGATGATTAGCACTTGGGGTCAAGACTCCAATAAGTAATTTACTAAAGTCATCGTGAAATTATTCACTACTTCAGAATAGGAATACAAAATGAGCATTATTTTTGGTACAACAAACACTGATGGTACTGGTTCTTCTTCTAACCTAAATACAGATAATGGTTTTGTTGTAGATGGCAACATTTACGATGAAAATGGTGTACAAGTTGGTCACATGGAAATTGGTGATAACTTCGAAAACATCGTGATCAATTCTAATGAATGGAATGGCTCTACTTCTAAAGAAGTTAAACTGGACACAACTGCAACTAATATCACAATCAACAATTTTGTAGATGCAGATATTACAAATACAAGTGATGTAGATACACAGATCTCTCTAATGAATGCTAAGCGTGGCCAAATCGACACGACTGGCGGTACTTCTTCTGACTCAATCCAGATTGGTGTTACAGCAAACAATGATCTTTGGTCAAACATGTTTGAAGTTAGCACAGGTGAAGGTAACGACACTGTAACAATGGCAAACGTTGAGAACTCTCTATGGGCTGAGTTCAACATCAATACTGGTGAAGGTAACGATGAAATTGACGTGTCTCTACTTAGCCTTTCAGCTAACCAAAGCCAAATGCGTCACGTAGATGGTGGTGAAGGTTTAGACACACTAGTAACGAATGGTGATTCAAACCTAACTTTTGAAGGCATTGAAATTGTTGTTGGTGAAGGCAATGGCGCAGGCTCTGCTCTAGAAGTAGATACAGACCTACTAGCTAACAACGATGATATGGGACTAGGTCTAATCATCTCTAACATCGATGTAGAAATGGGTTCAGACATTGTTGCTTACCAAGCTCACGAATTGTCTGCAGAACAAGCATCTTACCTAGATCAGGAAGGTTTTGACGCTTCTGGCTTTGTAGAAGTAAGCATTTTTGGTGCTGACGGTGAAGAGTACACAATTCTAACTGACGATGCTGATTTCCTAGCTTAATTCGTTAGGTCTTACCCCTCATCATCGAAGTGTCGATAATGCAGGTGAGATTAATAGACTCGTGTAAGCCAAAAAGCGCAGTTGCTCAGCAATTGCGCTTTTTTGTTTCCTAAAGTACTCATCTCTTTATATATACTTAGTAGTATAGTTCTAGTTCTTTGTGTGGTGGCTTTAAACGATATTTCATTAAAGTTATTATCAACAGAAGTGAGAATGATTCTTGTTTATATGTTTGATTTATAACTATATATTACTTAAGGTTAATTATTGATGTAGGTTATTTCTTACAATTAAAAATCGATCGGTATAAAATATTATTGAATAATTTTTGTATTTTTTTGACTTTATAGTCAAGTTGATAATTATTTCAGTTGATTAAGTTTTCTAATCTTTTTTTCATCTTGATTGCTGGGTTCTCATCATTATGTATTACGAATGATAATTATCATTTCTAAGTTGCAAGCCCAAAAAATAACTTATGCATATAGATTATGTAAACTTGTATCAAATTTTAAAAAAATCACATTTTAAATATTACCCTAATGCCTTATAAATTAATGAGTACCAAAAAAGAATTAATTGATTTCTTCTAGCTCGACGAGAGAAATATTTATTCCTAATATGCACCTGTTTTCTGAGCTCGCTGGAAAAGAGCTGAATATATAAAACTGGTCACTTTAAATACGGATGTAAGTAAGTGCCTAGTCTTCAATGGGAATATACAATAATGAACGGCAACATCATCTTTGGTACTACAAACACTGACGGTACAGGATCTTCTGCAAACCTAAACGAAGGTAACGGTTACGTAGTTGACGGTAACTTATACAATGACCACGGTGTTGTAGTGGGTACTTGGGAGACTGGTGAGAATTTTGAAACCATCGTAATTAGTTCTGATGAGTGGAACGGTGCTGATTCTAAAGAAGTAAGCCTAGTTGGTACTACTGCTACTGACATCACAATCAATAACTTTGTGGATGCAAACATCATCAACAATAGCGATGTTGATACTCAAATCTCTCTAATGCAAGCTAAACGTGGTCAAATTGACACTACTGGTGGTTCTTCTTCAGACTCTATCCAGATCGGCGTTAAAGCAAACAACGACGTTTGGGAAAACATGTTTGATATCAAAACTGGTGAAGGTAACGACACTGTAACGATGGCAAACGTTGAAAACTCAAAGTGGACAGAATTCAACGTTGACCTAGGTGAAGGTAACGATGAGTTCGATATTTCTGAGCTAGACGTTGCTCAACGTGGTAACCAAACTCGTTTTGTTGATGGTGGCGAAGGTCTAGATACACTAGTAACAAACGGTGACTCTACGCTTGAGTTCACTGGTATGGAAGTGATTGTAGGCGCAGGTGATGGTGCAGGTTCAACTCTAGAAGTAGATACTGACCTACTATCAAACAACGATGACATGGGTCTAGGTCTAATCATTTCAAACATCGATGTTGAAATGGATTCAAAACTTGTTTACCAAGCTCATGAAGTATCAGCAGAGCAAGCAGCTTTCCTAGATCAAGAAGGTTTTGATGCTGCAGATTTCGTTGAAGTAAGCGTTTTCGGTGCTGACGGTAACGAATACACAATTCTTACTGACGATGCAGATTTCCTAGCTTAATTCGCTGAAATCTTACTAGGGCCACCGCCATTGCGGTGGCTTTTTTATTGGTTTTTAAAGCAAGGCATCGTTTCATTCCATCGTTTTAATGATAGTTTTTATTTTCTATAAGGTTATATATTTACGTCACGTCACTACAATTACTAGATACATTTCTTGATGCGCAATACACAAAAGGCCGACCTTTATTTTATGTTGGACTGAGAATCAATTTTTTAGCCTTATTTATTGATATAAAAATCTTTATTATCCCTTCACGCCGTGAATGAATGGGCTGCCTTATAATAAGCAAAAGTTTTAGTTTTCATTGTGGTACCAAAAAAGAATTAATCTACCTTGTGAATGTCGAGTTTTAACCTATTTCTTCCTATTATCTTTTTGATTTCAAAGCTCTATATGGAAATAAGAGACTCGTTAAAAGGTGAACGATAATAAGGACGTTAATGGTCGCCTGTACTTTCACAAGGAACACGATGATATGGGTAGTATTATTTTTGGTACATCAAATACTGATGGCACAGGATCTTCTGCAAACCTGAATGAAGACAACGGGTTTGTAGTTAATGAAAGTGGTTATTTTGAAGAGCAAGGTGTGCTTGGGATCATTAGTGATGATGGTACTTATCTTCAAAATATATTTATTGCTGCTGAAGAGTGGAACGGAAAGGATGTAAAAGAAGTCAGCTTGGTAGACACAAGTGCTTCAAATATCACGATTGAAAACTTTGTCGATGCAAACATTATTAATAGTACTGATGTAGATACTCATATTGAATTGTTGCAAGCCAAACGGGGACAAATTGATACATCAGGTGGCGCCTCTTCTGACGCGATAACGATTGGTGTGAAGGCAAATAACAACGTATGGGATAACCTTTTTGATATCAATACTGGTGAAGGTAATGATACGGTGAGTTTTGTGAATGTAGAAAATTCACAATGGACGGATTTCCAAGTTCAGTTAGGTGAGGGAAACGATGAGTTGGATGTTTCATTATTAGACCTTGCTGTAAATTCTGATCAAGTTCGTGTTGTTGATGGTGGCCAAGGCCTTGATACTTTGGTGACAAATGGTGACTCGATTCTTCAATTTACAGGGATGGAAGTGATCGTAGGTGCTGGTTTAGGTGAAGGCTCGGTATTGAATGTAGACAACTCCGTACTAGCCAATAACAATGATGTGGCACTAGGATTAGTAATCTCTAACGTTGATGTTGAATTTGGTGCTGATATTAATGCCTACCAATCACATTCATTAACGGATGAACAGGCTGCTTATCTTGATCAAGAAGGTTTTGATTCAAGTGGCTTTAGCTCTGTGAGTATTTTCGCAGCAGATGGTCAAGAATATATAGTCTTGACTGATGATGCTGAATTTAATGTATAAGATTTTTTAATAAAAAACCACTGCGCAAGCGGTGGTTTTTTTTTATCTCTAAGGTAGGGCCAATTATTTATATCAGGAGATCTAGAATATTTCTTAAAACATATTAAAGCAAAAGAGTGAGTCTCTATATTAGTACCAGATTCAGTACCAAGTTATTTTTACATATGGATTTGGTTGAATATAAGTATGAAAATTATTATCGCAGAATAAACGAAGGAGTTTTCTATGAGTAGCATCATATTTGGTACAACTAATACAAGTGGTCATGGTTCATCAGCTAATTTGAATGAAGACAATGGTTTTGTTGTCAATAGCGATGATTATTATCATCCAGTTGGTGTTTCAGCACATCAATGGACCTCTGAGGATGGCCGTGAGCATATCGAGATTAGTGCTGATATTTGGAACAATTGGCATACTAAAGAAGTGAAAATTGAAAGCTCAGTAACTGATATAACGGTAAATAATTTTGTCGATTTTGATATTACCAACACCACAGATGAAGATACCTATATTACAGTCACTGATGCCAAACGTGGCAGTATTGATACCTCTGGTGGCAGCTCGAATGATGTCATTACAATAGGTGTAAATCCACACTTGAATCAATATGACAACATTTGGCCAAGTAATCAGCATGGTTTTAATATAAAGACGGGTGATGGAAACGATATTGTTACACTTAATGATACATCACCGGATGGTAGTCTTTATGGTACAGAAAGAACAATATTCAATATTGATCTCGGTGCCGGCAACGATATTTTTATTAATGAGATGGATGCAAGTGGTAGTGGACCACAAGAAGTTCACCCTGAAGACTATCGACATGCTGATGGTGGAGAGGGGCTTGATGTCTATGTCCCACCGACAGGAGGTAACTTCTGGACTGATGGTGGTATTTCAGGGTTTGAAGTGATCACTGATTTTGACGAGTCACAGGACTCGGTGTTTATGCTAAAAGATCTGTCTGATTGGGGGGAATTCGAGTCGGAGTATGGATTAGTTTGTACAGGCGTCACTGTTGTTGAGTTGAATATGGACGTTCCTTATGCACAGGAGATAAATGATGGGCAAGCAGCGTACTTGGAAAGCCTAGGGTTAGACTCTAGTCAGTTTGATGCTTATTGGTTTGGTGACAGCTGTATTTTGTCTGATACAGAAGTACTGGATCACCTCCCAAGCTAAGTTTAAGAATCGAAAGCCACCGCATGCGGTGGCCTTCCTTTATCTCCAAACAACTAACTCGCCAAATACTGTCCATGAAAGCGCAGGTGGTCTTCAATAAAGCTAGAGATAAAATAATAGCTGTGATCATACCCGGGTTGCATTCGTAGTTGGATGTTCGAATCATGAACTTCAGCCGCTGCCAGTAGTGCTTCAGGTTTCAATTGCTCGACCAAGAAATCATCCGCATCACCTTGATCAACTAAAATCGGTAAGTCGGCTTTCGCTTTTTTAAGTAGTTCACTGGCATCATATTGTTTCCAGCTTTCAAAATCATTTCCAAGGTAAGCATTAAAAGCTTTTTGTCCCCAAGGGCATTGCATTGGGTTGCTGATTGGGCTGAATGCAGAAATTGAGCGATATTGATCCGAGTGCTTCAAACCGATAGTCAGTGCGCCGTGTCCACCCATACTATGGCCAGAAATCGACTTAATCGAAGACACAGGGAAATTTGCTTCAATTAACTTTGGTAACTCCACAGCTATGTAGTCATACATATGGTAGTGCCGTGACCATGGTTCTTGCGTTGCATTTAGGTAAAAACCAGCGCCTTGGCCTAAATCATAGCCTTCATCATTCGCAACGTCTTCGCCTCTTGGGCTTGTGTCCGGTGCGACGATCGCGATACCAAGCTCAGCTGCAGCGCGAAAAGCGCCTGCTTTTTGCATAAAGTTCTCATCGGTACAGGTTAACCCTGAAAGCCAGTATAAGACGGGAACTGGATTCGTTTTACTTGCACTTGGTGGAAGGTAAACAGCAAAACGCATTGTACAATTTGTCGTACGTGATTGGTGCGTGTATTGCTTATGCCAACCACCATAGACTTTGTTTTTACTGATATTTTCGAGAGTCATTGTCAAGCCTCTGATTGATTCTGCCCCGCCAAATGGCAGGGCAGATGTCATATAGGTAAGATTATTTATCCATGTGAAGAACGGTACGGATAGATTCACCTTTGTGCATCAGTTCGAACGCTTCGTTCACGTCTTGTAGACCCATCGTGTGCGTGATGAATTCTTGTAGACCGAACTCGCCAGCCATGTAACGGTTTACGATTTCTGGAAGCTCAGAGCGACCTTTAACGCCACCGAAAGCAGAACCGCGCCATACGCGACCAGTTACCAGTTGGAATGGACGAGTTGAGATCTCTTGACCTGCACCAGCAACACCAATGATTACTGACTCACCCCAACCTTTGTGACAACACTCAAGTGCTTGACGCATCACGTTTACGTTACCGATACATTCGAATGAGTAATCAACACCACCGTCTGTCATCTCAACGATAACGTCTTGGATTGGCTTGTCGAACTTCATTGGGTTGATGACGTCTGTAGCGCCAAGTTGTTTCGCTAGGTCGAATTTACTTTCGTTGATGTCGACACCGATGATGCGGCTTGCTCCAGCCATACGAGCACCGATGATTGCAGAAAGACCGATACCGCCTAGACCAAATACAGCAACTGTGTCGCCTTTTTCAACTTTAGCTGTGTTTAGTACCGCACCCATACCGGTAGTTACGCCACAACCTAGAAGACAAACTTCTTCAAGTGGTGCTTCTTTGTTTACTTTCGCTAGTGAGATTTCTGGAAGAACCGTGTACTCAGAGAAAGTAGAACAACCCATGTAGTGGAAAATAGTCTCACCGTTGATAGAGAAACGGCTTGTACCATCTGGCATCAGACCTTTACCTTGCGTTTCGCGAACTGCCTGACATAGGTTAGTTTTGCCAGATTTACAGAACTTACACTCACCACATTCAGCGGTGTAAAGTGGGATAACGTGGTCGCCAACTTCAACGCTTGTTACGCCTTCGCCAACCATTTCAACGATACCGCCACCTTCGTGACCAAGGATTGAAGGGAAGATACCTTCTGGATCGTCACCTGATAGTGTGAATGCGTCAGTGTGACAAACACCAGTTGCTACGATACGTACTAGCACTTCACCAGCTTTTGGAAGTTGTACATCAACTTCTTCCATTTTTAGCGGCTCGCCTGCAGCCCATGCAACCATTGCTTTTGATTTAATGTGAGTTTGACCTGGTTTGATTTCAAGCGCCATTGGAGTTTCCTTTTAGTGTTTTACTTGCGATTAACAAAGAGCAAAGTCGGCTCGTTGTTAACGTCTTTTTTGTCTGTGCTAAGCGTAGTTGAACATGGTTCAACTTCGCCTCATCAATTCGATGGAATCTATTCTATGTATTTCTTTATGAATGATAATCCGTGCATTTTGAAAATCATTATTACGTATTTGTAATAATGGATGGTATGCTGGATGCATATTAACAATGATCGGGTACAGAAGATGGCTAATTGGGAAGGGGTGAGTGAGTTTGTTGCCGTCGCGGAAACGAACAGTTTTACCTCCGCTGCAAAAAAACTAAATACGTCGGTAGCGCAAGTGAGCCGCCGTGTTTCCTCTTTGGAAGAACGGCTCGCAGTTAAGTTACTCCACCGAACGACTAGAAGGGTGTCATTAACAGAAGCAGGTCAGCTTTATTATCAACAGTGTAAACAGTTAGTGGAAGGGTTGGAGTTAGCTGAGCTGGCTGTGACTCAAATGCAGTCGGTTCCTAAGGGATTGGTGAAAGTCACGGCACCAGTAACCTATGGGGAAACACATTTGGCCCCATTACTGCACCAGTTCTTAGAGATGCACCCCCAAGTTGATTTGGAGTTGAACCTTACGAACCAAAAATTAGACTTAATTGAATCTGGGATTGACGTGGCAATCCGCTTAGGTCGGCTACAGGATTCAAGTATGATCGCGAGACGTCTGGCTTCACGTCAGCTATATGTATGCGCTAGCCCTCAATATTTAGAACATCACGGTGAACCACACACCTTATCTGAACTCGCGCATCATCAATGTTTGGTTGGGTCGGTTGAATATTGGCACTTCAAAGAATTTAGCCAAGAGAAATCATTGCGTGTGTCAGGACGAATCAAATGCAATTCAGGTTTTGCATTGCTTGATGCTGCCAAACGAGGGTTAGGGCTAGTGCAGCTGCCTGACTACTACGTTCAAAAAGCATTGAAGTCTGGAGAGCTGATTGAGGTATTGAGTGATTACCGCGATGAACGAGAAGGTATTTGGGCACTCTATCCTCAAAACCGTAATTTGTCTCCGAAAGTACGACTGCTCATCGACTTCTTAGCAAAGCATTTAGGCGGAGCAACTTAAGCTGCTCGCCCAGTCATTACATGCTTTTTAAGCGCCCCTTGAAGTGGACATAGACATCGTCGTTATTAAAGCCGTCCACATTTTGACTAGAGAACACCAATGGTTCAACACCTTGTGCAAGTGCTAATTTTTGAGCCTCGGTACAGATGGTGTTAATCAATGCCATGCCAGAGATACTTGAAAAAGCACCAGTTACTCGGTCATTTATTGTGCACAGACCATCTCCGTTTGGTACGCGGTTATCCAAAACAATATCGGCAATATCCATGAGCTTTAAGCCTGAGGAATGACGGCTGGGGTGCTGTGAAGATTGAGTCACTGAGGTGATAGCGACAACGGTATGACCTTTTTCTTTCGCCAATTGGGCAAACTCAATCGGTAGGGCATTCCGACCAGAGTTGGAGATCACGACGATGAGATCGTTAGGTGAAATATTTTGATCGTGCCAAAGAACTTCTGCGAGTCCCTCTAACTTTTCCATCGCAGAACCGCGTAATGCGCCGTCGCTAGTCAGCACGGTTGAGTCAAGAATTGCGTTGATATTGCCCAATCCACCAGCACGAATGAACCCTTCTAGCCCAATCATATGTGAATGGCCTGTACCGAGTATTTGGATCATGGCATCTGAGGTAATGGCGTTAGCAAAAAGCTGGCTGGTTTCATTAATCGCGGTTTGATTATGCTCAAATAGATCAGTTAACGCATCGATGAGCTTGGTGCTGTATTCATACATTGGGTGTCTCTCTGGATATCAACTCTTAACCATAATAATTAATCTGCTATTTGATATCAGAGAGCAGGCTCAATAATTTGCTAGAGCCTGCACAAGTCTTCAGTTATTGAGTAAGCCGCTCTTGTTCTTCAGCATCTTGATGTTTAATCACTTTATGCCCATCTTCAGAAACACCTTTTTTCCAGTAACTACTGATGTAAATCATGTCTCGTTCCACCGCTTTCTCATTGCGGAAATATTGTCGCAACGCACGCATGCTATCAAATTCACACGCACACCAGACAGCGGCTTGTCCTGCTTTCCATTCAAGGCTCTGTACTCTATCGACAAGGTCAGAAGTAACCCAATAAATGGTCATGCCTTCGGGAGCCTGAAGTTGCTGTTTGTCTTCTGCACTTTCAATTTGAATGACAGCGTAACCTTGCGCATTTTTTGGTAATCGCGCTATTTTGGCTGAAAGAGCAGGGAGTGCGGTCATGTCTGCTATCATGAAGTACCAATCTGCACTGTCGCTCATTTCCTGAATGGAACCCGGACCTCGAATCGTGATGGTATCACCCTCTTGTGCTTGCATTGCCCAACGTGAAGCGAAGCCACATTGTTGGTTTTGAGTAATATGGCGAACAAAATCGACTTCAATTTGTTGTTTGCTTTGATCAAAGTGACGGATGGTATAAGTACGTAAGACAGGACGTTCACCTTCAGCCAAACACGATATATCCGTTCCGCCGAGCTGGTTGAACTGAAGCTTGATATAGCCTCCGGAGCAATGCTCCGGAAACGTTGCGAGTACTTCACCTTGAAGCGTTATGCGCTGCATGTTTGGTGTGACAGTGTGATTGGCCAAAACCGTTAACTGGTTGTGTGTCGTCATGAATACTTACCTGATAATTATTCTCTTTCGCATTAAATTAGCAGGATAACACTTCTGTAGGTAGCAAATTTTACGTTCTTTACGTTTTTATACACATAGGGGGGTTAAAGCATCGGCATAGTTGAAACAAGTAATGCTGCTGCCATCAGATAGTTAAAGCTACGCACTCGTTTTGGTGTAGTCAGCCAGCGCTGTAATTGCATACCCGCGACCGTCCAAAAACTCGCTGAAGGTAAGTTGACGATGCAGAATATCGCAGCGATAAGCAGCAGCTCTTGCCATGAGTGGCTGATGCTATACACGGTTATTGCCATCATAGCCATAGACCAACCTTTCGGGTTGACCCATTGAAAGCTTGCTGCTCCGAAGAAGCTGAGTGGTTGGTAATCATGCTTCGCTTTGCTTTGGCCACTCATGGCGATACGAAAAGCCAAATAGCACAGATAAGTCAAGCTTAGATACTTCAAGACCACGTGTGTTATTGGGTATTGATGAAATACGCTGATCAAACCCAGCCCGACGACGAGTAACATAAAAGAAAAACCCAGTGAGATCCCCATAATATGGGGGATAGTGCGCCTGAATCCTGCATTTGCACCTGAGGCCATGAGCATTAAATTATTGGGGCCCGGCGTAAAGGTCGAAACAAACGCGAATACGACAACTGCACTCAATTGCTGCCATTCCATAACATCTCTCCATAGTGTGTTGAATGATTTGTTTTGACCGGTCAGGAATAGATTACTTTGATAGCAGATAAATTATGTGTTTATATTTGCTTTATTAACGTCTTATTGAGCAATGAATTTAACTTATGGATAAGTTTGACGAAAGAATATTGCGTGAACTAAAAATGGACGGCAGGATCTCCAATGTCGATCTGTCTAACCGAGTTGGTCTGTCACCCTCTGCAACTTTGCGCCGGGTTCAGGAACTTGAGAAGCAGGGGGTTATTAGTGGCTACCGAGCGGTATTAGATAACAGCAAATTAGGTATCGGTTTTGCCGCCTATGTGTTGGTTGGGTTGAGTGATCATCGACGGGCAGCACAGATGGCATTTGAAGAGTATGTGTGTGATATAGACGAAGTGGTTGAATGTCACAACGTCACCGGAACAAGTGAGTATTTACTTCGCGTCGAGTCTAAAGATCTTGTGGCTTATAAAGCATTTCATACGGATGTGTTGGGAGAATGCCCTCAAGTAAACTCCATTGTAACGACGGTAGTTATGGCGAGCCCTAAAGACACGCGCCGTTAATAAAAAACGCCAACCCAAAGTGGGATGGCGTTAACACGAGTCAGTGTTGAGGCAGTAGGTTAGCTATTTTTATAGGAAGTAGCGCACACCGAATGTCCAGTAATCTTCTTCTGCGACATTCACATCGTTACCAAGATCAAATTGGTAGGCGGCAAAGCCAGTTAAGTTTGGTGTGAAATTGTATTCTGCTTGAAGAGCACTTTGGCTATAAAGTGTTTGGTTTGCCTTGTCATCTTCAACGGCTTCATAATTGACGCTTAGATTTACCCCATTCATGGCGTAAGCCAGCAACGCTTCATACTGCAACGTTTCTTCTAAGCCAGTATAAAAGTATTCATTGCTACCAATCACACCAGCGACATAAAGACCATTACCGTATGAGCCGTAATATAGGGAGAAAACATGTGATTCAGCATCGACGACCCCGACGTCACCACCGCTGTATGCGTACCCAAGGCCAACGCCCATAAAGCTTGCATGAATCGCTGCTTGGCCACGAGTGTCGTAAGTTGCGGTATTCTCACCTTGCCAACCGAGACCGAAACCAATTGAAGCATTTTCGCCTACTTCAAAGCTATTTCTGTAACTGACCATTCGCTCTGCACGGGCAGAGCCAAGTTCGTAGTAACCCGTGCCATATAGGAAGTCGTTCGCAAATGCGATTGGCATATCAGCAACGCCACCCACATCATAATAAGGTGACCATTGCGTACCAATGACGAGTCGGCCAGCTGATTCATGAGTAGCGCCAATATACCCTAGACGGGTTGCGAAAGAGGTGTCTCCCCCTTCAAGGTAGTTGAGTGACCATTCCCCTTTGGCATCGACCGTCACGCCATTACCTACATCTTGAGTTCCGGAAATATTCACTCGGGGTGATACTTGGTGAACTTTGGTTTCTGTTTCAAAGTATTTACCGATACCGACATCGACATAACCGCCGATTGCCAATGTTGAGCCATCACTGTTATAGATTTCAGCAGCGATGCTGCTCGTTCCACATGCTGTTGCCGCCACTGCTGCGGCTAGTAGTTTTAGTTTCATGGTTGTATTTCCATATAATTAGTTTTAATTACGTTCGTTATCATTAAAAAGTGCGATGAGCGTCACGAACAATTAAAACGTAGTACGGAAAAGTGAATATGCAAACGCAATAGTATTGATTGTGTGAATGGAATAAAAAAAACGCCTACATGATCACATATAGGCGCTATCACATTGATAGACTGATATGAGAAATCCAAGGCCACAAAAGGCCCGGCGGGCAGTTTCTGTTTTATCGGGCGATGATCATTAAACAGGACTTTCCGCATTCCCTATCAGGAAGAAGGGACGGTAAAAAGAAATAGGTTGTTCACTAAAAGTAATAGCGTGCACCGATGGTCCATCTGTCATCAGTGTCTCGGTTATTGCTGCTATTCAAATCAAACTGATAACCGGTATAACCAACAAATTTAGGTGTGAAGTTGTATTCAGCTTGTAAGGCGAGCTCTTCACGTTCCGTGGATTTTTCTTTGGAAATCTTGTCTTTTTCTTCGACCGTTTCGTAGTTAATGCTTAAGTTTAAGCTGTTAGCGAAGCCAAATGCCGCTAACAGTTCGTATGAATCACTTTCTAGGTCATCATATTTGTTATCAGCCATCTGATAGACACCTGCCACATATAATCCATTACCGTATGAACCAAATTTTGCGCTAAATACATGGAAATCAAGCGAGCGGGTGTTGGCGTTGAGTCCAACTTTGCCTGAGTTGTAACCATAACCAAACATAGCACCTGCCACTGAATAGCTGGCTGAAGCTTGGGTTCGGTCTTTGTACCTTAATGTTGTCGCACCCAAAATATTTGTTTCTTGGTTTTCCCCTTGCCATGCTAGGCCGAAGTTAAGGGCACCTGCTTCACCAAAGCTAAAGTCATTTCGGTAACTCACCATCTTATCCGCACGAGATAGGCCAACTTTGGCGAAATTATCTGGGTATAGAAAATCGTTCGCATAGGCAATCGGCAAATCGGTAACACCTGCGACATCGTAGTATGGTGCCCACTGTGTTCCAACCACTGTGCGGCCAAGATCTTCATGAGTTAACCCGATATAACCAAGACGTGTTGTGAAAGCATTTTCGCTATTATTGAGGTAATTGATCGCCCATTCACCTTTCGCGTCAACGGTAAAGCCGTTACCAAGATCTTGAGTCCCTTCGATATTAATGCGTGGAGAGTTTGAACCTACATCAGTACTCCCTTCTTCAGAACCATTCAAATTCACAGAAACATGGCCACCAACTGCGAAGGTGGTGCCGTCGTTGTTATATAGCTCTACTGCTACTGCGTGTGTTCCAAAAGTTGCTACTGAGACTGCAACTGCGAGTAGTTTTTTGTCCATTTTCTTGTCCATAAAATTTGCCAAATGCATGACGAAACAAAGAGTTACCTATGTGGCTTCTCTTGCTGCTTAACAGAGGCTCAGACTGTAAATGGTGAATCGAAAAAATGGGGCACAAAAAGATATAAAACAACAAAAATTGAAGGTAAATTATTTAAAAACAAATAGTTAAGTGTTGTCTAAAATTAGAAATTCCGAGAGTTATTTATGTTACAAATGGAAATGTATAGTAAGTGATAATTGTTAGGAATGGTTTAATGCTCTCAATATTTATTTTCCTTCTATGGTTATTTAATAACCATTTTTGTGATCAATGCATTGGTTTGATTTACTTTATTGATGAAGAGGTTTTATTTGACCATAAAATACAGCCTTTAAACTTATATATAGTATATTTATTAACCAAAATCATTTTGGATTCATCAATAAATTTTAATATATGTACTTCTAATTTATAAATGAAAGTAATACTTAATCTGTCATTTATAAGCATTGATTATTTTGTCATTATGTTGGCGTACGCCATTTTAATGACAGTGTCATTTTTTGTAACACTATGATAAATATAGAAACATTCAGGAAGAATACTTGGATTTAATATTAGGGTCCTTGAAATTAAAGATGGGAATCATCCCACATATGGAAGTGGTTACAAAATAGTAAAGGCTTATAATTTATGCAGCTATCATTAAGAAACTTGTCTATTCGTACCCAAATATTATTGCCTGTTGTGTTTATCACTCTGGCCTTATTTTTGTCTTTATGGGTTACCAAGAATAATCTTCAGGAAGAGCAAGACGATATCTTTAAAACAACCGATGATTTGGTTTTTTATAAAGATACGTTAGCGGACATTGACGATCAGGTATATCCGCTACGAATTAGTGCGGTTTATGCAATTTACGACTCAACGCGTCGAGACACATTTCTACAAGACCTTAAATCTGGTATGGCTGAGATTGAGGTAAAACTTGATCTTATGCGTCAAGGTAAAATCTTTGTGGATGACATAGAGGAAGTTCGTAAAGAAATTGAAGACTACATTAACTACTCAACGCGCGCTGTTGATTTTTTTGAGCGCCATGATTCCGGTTTAATGTCGGATGAAGAGTACAATCAATTCATTTCTGGCTACCGTGAGTCTGGAACTCACATGGTTGAAGCAATTAATCAGCTATCACTAAAAGTGAATACCTTTGCCACAGACGCGATGGCAGAAAGCGCGAGTGATAATGATAAAGTGCAAAACTCTGCGATGATCACGATACTTTCTGTATTGGCTGTTTCACTGATTGTTGCTTGGTTCCTATCTGGCATGATTGTGACGCCAATTCAAACGTTGCAAGGTGTAATGCGCAAAATTGCGCTCGGAGATTTGTCTGCACGTGCTGATGTGAGTGGCGAAAATGAAGTGGCTCAACTGGGCAAAGACATCAACCAAACCACCAGTCAGTTGCATGACACCGTTGAAGAGCTTATTCGCATCAGTGAAGAAGTAGCCTCCGCGTCTACAGAATTAGCTGCGGTGATGACTCAAACGGAAAATAATGCTCAACAAGAGCTAGCAGAAATTGAACAAGTTGCTTCTGCTGTCAACGAACTGTCTAGCACAGCTGACAACGTGAGTGACAACGCATCCATGGCTGATTCCACTGCGCGTGAAGCAGATCAGTTAGCGAAATCTGGCCTCAATGTTTTCCAAGAAAGCTCGAAAGCCAGTGAGCAAATGAATGTTGCATTAAATGATGCGGCTCAAGTTGTACAACGCCTGCAAGAGCAATCAGAGCAGATCAATGATGTGATTGAAGTGATTCGTAGTGTGTCAGAGCAAACTAACTTGCTTGCACTGAATGCGGCGATTGAAGCGGCGCGTGCTGGGGAATCTGGTCGTGGTTTCGCTGTGGTTGCGGATGAAGTAAGAATGCTAGCGGCTCGCACACAAGAGTCGACCGGTGAGATTCAAACCATCATCGAAGAGCTACAGAAGCAATCTGGCTTAGCTAACGACAGTATGCAGACCAGCTTAGAAATTCTGGCGAAGAACAATGATTTGGCACAACAGGCAAATGATGCCCTTGTCGGGATCACAGAATCCGTTACCAACATCAATGACACCAATGCACAAGTTGCAACAGCAGCTGAGCAGCAATCTCAAGTGACCCAAGACATTAATCGTAATGTGGTGAATATGTCGGAACTGGTGAACCAGAACGTGGTGGGAATTAGCCAGAGTGCAAGTGCGAGTACCGAGCTATCTAAGCTCGCAGAAAAGCAGAAAGCGCAGCTCTCTTTCTTCACACTTTAAGCGTTTGTCCTAAAGCAGAAATTTACAGTCGCACATTTATGTGCGGCTTTTTTATGCCATTAATGTTGTCACTGGTTCGGTATACCGCCATAAAACAAAAGGGCAGCATAGGCTGCCCTTCTTTTAATCATTCGATTGATTGCGCTTGTGCTTCGGCACGTAGTTCAAGATTGAAATTGGAACTTCTTTGCGTGGTTTGAACCCTTCAATTTCACGCCGCTCAATTAAATGGCCTAAACGGCTTTCGATCATGCATAGGTTTTTAAAGTTGTCTTTTGAAACCAATGAAATGGCTTCACCTTGTGCATCGGCACGTCCAGTTCGGCCAATACGATGAACATACTCATCTGCTGGGTAAGGCAAGTCGTAATTCACAACACGTGATAGGTCAGCAATATCGATACCACGAGCGGCCACACCCGTTGAGACCAAATACTGAATTTTGCCATGACGGAAGTCTTCTAATATTTGCTCTCGGATTTTTTGGCTTCGGCCACTATGGAAAGCTTCGGCTTGAATACCACGTTTTTCCAGTTGTGATACCAGCTTTGCAGCGCCGTGTTTCGTTTCAATGAAGATCAACGCCTGCTCCCACTGAAACTCTTTGATCATATGGCTTAACACAGAGGACTTCATGTCTTTGTCGACTGTCACCAGCCATTGTTCAATATTAGACTTAGAAGCGCTGTGTTTCGTGATAGAAATTTCTTCCGCTTCATCAATGGCCGATTTTGCCAGCTCGCGAACCGGGTTGGATAAGGTTGCCGAGAACAAAAGGTTTTGCACATCAACAGGGAGGCGCGCAATGATCTTATTAATGTCCTCGATAAAGCCCATGTCGAGCATGCGATCGGCTTCATCCAAAACCAGCGTTTCCACTTCCTCAAAGTAGACAGCGCGCTGACCGTACATATCAATCAATCTGCCGGGCGTTGACACCAGAATATCGACACCTTCGATTAAGCGTGCTTTTTGAGGTTTGTCATCAACGCCACCGTACATCGCCATAGACGTCAGGTTGAGGTTTTTAGCATAGCGCTGAATGTTTTCATCAACTTGAATGGCCAGCTCTCGCGTTGGCGTCACGATGACCGCGCGAACGCGTTTCTTACGCTTGGTTTCACTGTGTTGCAGTTTTTCCAAAATAGGCAAAACAAAACTGGCGGTTTTACCTGTGCCTGTTTGTGCCGCCGCAATAAGGTTTTTGCCGGATAGCACAATTGGGATCGCTTTTTGCTGAATGCTGGTTGGTTTTTGATAACCGAGCTCAGTAATCGCGTCGACCAGTGGGGCACTGAGTCCTAATTTGGAAAATGGCATAGGCGTTCTCTACAAAGTAAAACAAGCTGACGGCAAACCTGTCAGCGAAAGGCGCGTATTCTATCACGCTGGTTTGGAAAGCCAATTGAAACTAAGACGTAAGGTGGATTACCCAGCGGTTTGCTTACGGAAAAGCGACTTACCGAAAGCGTTTACTAGCGCGCCAGTGACAATTAAACTGCCGCCGATGTATGTCCAAACCGAAGGGATCTCATTGAAGGCCCACGCACCAATCAAGGTGGAAAATACAATCTGGACATAGGAGTATGCAGACGCTTGTGCCGCCGCTTGAGTTTGCATTGCTTTCGTCAAACCATATTGGCCAATTTGAGTGAATACGCCAACGAGAACCAACATGAATGTTATCCACAAGCTTGGTAAAACAAAGTCATTCCACATGAGAAGAATAGACGTCGGCAAAGCGATCATTGGAAAATAGAGAATAATTACGGAGCTGTCTTCTGTCTGGCTGAGCCTTCTCACAATGACATAAGCGATAGCACTACCAAAAGCCCCGAGTAATGCCATCATCACACTAAAAGTGGGTAAATCTGTTGTTGTGCCGGGCTGTACCATAATCGCCAAACCTGCCATAGAGAGCAAAATACACATAATGGTTGCGCCTTGGACGCGTTCTTTTAAGAACAATACCCCAAGCAGGGCTGTAAATACGGGATGTGCGTACTGTAAAATGGTGGCTTCTGCTAAAGGTAACGTAGTGACCGAGTAATAAACACACATCAAAGCGACAGTACCAACTGCCCCTCGAAGTAACAGTAAAAACTTATTGTTACCCCACATGGAAATGCGTTTTCTTTTGACGTCTAGATAGCTGATGATCAGTGAGATTAAGGCACGAGCCGCGACAATTTCAAACAATGGGATGCCATAAACACTCACGTACTTCACGCAGGCAGACATGAGAGCAAATCCCAATGCGGAAAGTAACATAAACCGAACCCCGACCGGGATGAAAGTGTGTTGTTGGGTCATATTCGCCATAAATTGTGCTGCTTGAGGGTGACATTTATGATACGTCAATAGGCTCACTTGTGACATAAACTTATCGAAGTGTTTTTGGTAATATGGTTATTGATTAATATGAAAAATTATTTTTATATTTTAGTTCTAGTGATTATATTTAAATTAATAATAACGGCTTAAATATCATTTTATATGTATACTATTTGCTTAATTATGATCATTGAAACTATATTCTATTTGATACAATTGTTTGAGGTATATTTAAGCGTCAATGCTTAGTAAGCATATTAACTATTGGTGACTTTAATTGCACCATCTCTGTGTTATTACTTTTATCTGATTGATATATTTGGTGAATTTGGCTTTTTGATAGCATTGGAATTAATATTGTTTAAGTTTTGAAGCAAGATCTTATATTTCGTAATTTAAAATCAAAACAGTTTTAAATGTTTAATTGATGGTTTTGTTTATACTTGAAATTGTCAATAGAATATCAATCAAATAATTATAATAAATATTATTAATAAATGAGATATTGATATCATTTATTAATATTCGTCCATGATTCGGTTTGTGATGCCTTTTATCTTAATTCGGCTTTTAAAGCAGAAAAAATAGGATGCAAACATGAAAAATGGATATAAATTGTCAGTTGTTGCTGCAGCTATCATGGCTACAGCTTCAGTTTCTGCAAACGTCAGTGTAAACCCGGCCCCTAAAAACTCACCTTTTATCGAGGATGTGAAAGGGACCATCATTGAAGATCACTCCCCGAAGCCGATGCCCCGTTTTCGTGCTTTGGACTTAATGCGCAGTGCTCCAAGCGTTCGTGGTGATTGGTTTAACTTATCGCCGTTAACAACCGACATCCAAGGTGTTGGTGCAAGTGCAGTCTACGACTTTTTACTGCCTCCTTTGATGCCTCAACCAATTATTGTTGCGGTGATGGACTCAGGGGTAGACGTCGAGCATGAGGATCTTAAAGACAACTTGTGGGTCAATACAGGAGAGATCCCAGATAACGGCATTGATGATGACCGCAATGGCTATATCGATGATGTTCACGGCTGGAACTTCCTTGGTAACTCAATGGGTATTGATGTAGACCACGATACGCTTGAAGTAACGCGCGAATACAAAAAGTATCTGGCGCTGAAAGAGAGAAATCGTTGGATCCCACCGAAAAAGCTTAAATACTACCAAGCGGTTGAAGCGGATTACTTGGAATCAGTAACCTCAAATCAAACCCAGTTAGAAGCCGTTTTGGCAGCACAAACCGAAGCGAATAGTTATAAAAGTATTATCGTAGAGAAAACTGACCATACCGATTTCACTGCAGATGGCGTTCAAATTCTACTGACGCATTCTGACCCAGAGGTGGTGGCAGCAGCAGAAGGGTTGCTTGATGTGTTCAAGCTTTGGTATTCCTTCGCTTATATGGACTCACGTAAAGAACGCTATGAAGAAGCCCTCAACTACTATTACAACCTAGAGCTCGACACGCGCCGAGATATTGTAATGGATAACCCATACATTAATTGGGAAAAGGGCTATGGCAACAACAATGTTAAAGGCCCTGTTGGCCGTCATGGTACGCACGTTGCGGGCATTATCGCCGCCAAACGAGGTAATGGTATCGGCATTGATGGCGTTGCGGATCACGCGAAAATCATGTCTGTACGTGTCGTGCCAAATGGTGATGAGCGAGACAAAGACATTGCCAACGGGGTTCGTTATGCCGTTGATAATGGTGCGAAGATCATCAACATGAGCTTTGGTAAGAGTTACTCTCCATCGAAGTGGGTGGTTGATCATGCGTTCCGTTATGCACAGCGCAAAGGCGTATTGATTGTGCATTCTGCGGGTAACAGCAGTAATGACAACGACATCAAACCAAGCTTCCCGAACCGCTACTCAATTTTTGGTGCTCTAAAACCTATCTCGACATGGATGGATGTTGGTGCTTCATCAAAATACGCAGATGCTGATCTCGTGACCTATTTTAGTAATTTTGGTCAGGAGTCTGTCGACATCTTTGCGCCGGGCCACCGAATTCTATCAACGACGCCAGACAACACATACAAAGCTTTCAGCGGAACCAGTATGGCGGCGCCTGTCGTATCGGGTGTTGCAGCGTTAGTGTGGTCGTACAATCCGGATCTCACGGCGGTTGAGGTGAAGAAGCTCTTGATGGATACATCGCGCACTTATCCGGGCTTGATGATAAACAAACCATCAGATCCTGAGCAGCAAGTCCCATTTGAAACCCTATCTATTTCAGGGGGCATTGTAGATGCAGAAACCTTGTTTACTGACTTAGGGAATCGATACTAATTAGTTAACACTAGAGAAAAGGCGAACCATTTGGTTCGCCTTTTTGTATTTGGTCAGGTCGTTTTAAACACGACTTTTAGCAAGTAGTAGGCCCACTTTTCCTTTTGCGGTTTTACTCACGGTTTGCATAAATTGGAAGCTTGGCTTGTTGATTCCCGACTGCTCTAAGCCTTCTATCATCTGAAGCCATAGTTTTGCTGTCATTTGTGCATCGGCTAATGCTCGGTGAAAAACACCATCGTTGTCGATATTTTTATAGCGAACAAGCTCACCCAATTTATGCGATGGTGCGTCTTGAATCAGTCGTCTTGCCACTAGTAAGGAGCAAGCAAACTCACCACTGTAACCTGTGTTGATTCGTTCTAGTTCAGCATCAAGAAATCGTTTATCAAACGAAGCATTGTGGGCGATAAGGTTTTCACCAGAAATAAACTCACTAAACGATGCCATCACCTCATCGCAACTTGGTGCGGTACGCAACATGTTATTGGTGATACCAGTGTAACTTTCTATGAAAGAGCTCACTCTGAAGCCGGGATTCATCAACTGTTGGAAACTATCAACAACCTCTCCATCGACTAATTTCACTGCACCGATTTCAATAGCGCGATCCCCCATATTCGGAGAGAGACCAGTGGTTTCAAAGTCGAGTACAACGACGGAGTTTGCTTGAGGCATGAGGTTTTCCAACTAAACGATAAGGTGCAAGAGTATCATCGAAAGTGATAAAAAAAGAAAGGCATTGATGCTCTGCTAGCATGCTACTAAACAGTTAATTGGCTTTGTTTTGATAAGCTGTGATTGGTGACCATACAAATAGAGGTCAAACACCTTCATCGAAGGTGGTTGATACGGAGAAACTATATGCACTGATTGCTATGGTTTATAAACGGTCACAGTGACGCCTTTATCACTCGTAAAATCGACACTTGATTGGCGTTTTGCGATCCCACTTTGTGTACAGGTATTGCCAGTACAAGTACCTGTCCCTGAAGACCAAGAACCGGTAAGAATATCATTACCTGAATAGTAAACCGTTGCTATCCACGTTGAGCCGTTATTCGTACTGCTAGTGAGTAGTGTAGGGGAATCATCGCTATCACTTACCGTCACTTCATCTTGGGTATCGCCAGTGGCAGCATCATCATCGGTGACAGTTAGGGTTACAGTATAAGTTCCTTGACTCAAATAAGTGTGACTGGTTGTTTTACCGTTGCCTGTATTAGTGTCTCCGAAGTCCCACGCATAAGAACTGATTGAACCATCACTATCGAAGGATGTTGACGCATCAAAGTCACATACTAATTGTGTGCACGAGAATGTAAATTGGGCTGTGGGAGAGGAATTGCTAACGTGCCCTGTGACAATGAGTTTTGGAGAAAAGACGGATGAGTCAATGTCCAGTAATCGCTCATGGCTGCTATCCCCTGAATTATCCACCCAGTTTAAGTTACCATTATTAACCAAGGTATCCCATATTGTTTGTGGACTATCGTTATTGCTTGCAAGCAATGCGGCAGCGCCAGCGACATGAGGTGATGCCATGGATGTGCCACTAATGGTGCCATATTCCCCTTTTTCTAGCGGATAAGTAGAAAGAATGCATACGCCAGGGGCGGCGATGTCGACGGTTGCCCCCCAGTTGCTAAAATCTGCTAAGGTGTCATCTTGATCCGTTCGGCAGGTAGGAGTGCCTTGGCCATCGGCTTGCCCGTCGAAGTCAGCAAGGGCAGATACGGTAATGGCATAAGGAGAATTGGCTGGCGTATAGTTGGCACTGTCAGCATTACTGTTGCCCGCAGCAACCACAACCGTCACGCCATTGTTAAACGCGGCTTCTATGGCGTCATCCATGGCACTACTTGAACCAGATCCGCCTAAGCTCATATTGATGACTTCAATATTGCCTTGAGCAGCCACCCAATCGATGCCAGCAATAATACCTGATAGTGAGCCTGAACCCTGTGAGTCTAATACTTTTAGTGCCCAGAGGCGTGCGCCAGGTGCAACACCGACCACTCCTAGATTGTTATCAAGGGCAGCAATAGTCCCAGCTACGTGTGTACCGTGATAATGGTCGTCATCACCACTCAATGTGTCATCACAGTAATAGGAGCGTCTGTGTGGTGGCCCTCCAGAGTGGTTAAGACAATTGGCTCCACCAACAACATTTAGGTCAGGATGTTCGACATCAATACCCGTGTCGAGCACCGCAACATCGACATCCACTCGATAATCGTCAATGCCATCGATATCTAGAGAAGTCTCGTCGGCAAAAATTCGTTCAACACCAGTTGGGATCTGCTGAGCGAAAGCGGTGATCGGTATGTCTTCTTCAACATAAGATACTTTCGGATTTTTTAATATGCCATTTATAGCCGCGGCAGGCACGACAATGGAGAAACCTTTAATGACATGTTCAAAGACATACCCAACTTTCCCATTAGCTTTGAGGGCGATTTCTTCGGCAACATCTTCAGGGACAGCATTGTCGTTAAGTACAACAATATAACTTTGTCGATCAGGTGGTGATTGGGAATATGCAGATGCTGGCAGGAAGATAGCGAGTATTAGTGCAAATATCATGGTTTTGGCTGTTGTTTGCATTGGGTGTTCCTTAATCAACGCTCAGAAACATGTCTATTAACTATAGTTCAGTACAGTACAACTCCCCTTATATCATTTGGAAATTATAGGTTCAGTTTGTCTTAGAGCTCTTGTCTTCGTGTTATATCTAAAGGTTCCCATTGAGTTCACGAGAGTAAGGGTACGGTTATTCCATCACGCAATTCGCGTTCTGAATTACAACCTTAGCCATCTAAGCCAGAGTTACGTTCCTATCGGGTGAGTCGTAGCACACTCTTTGCAACAAATTACCTCTTATACCAAGCCAGTTAAACGGTATAATCGAAAGCTGACGTACGCCGCTCAGCGCCATGTTAAGTGGCTAAAATAATGGACTATTGATGAAACTAAAAAAAATCGACAAACAACTATACCGCTCACGTTTAAACATGGTCATTGTCTTGTGCATTGGTATCTTAGCCGCTTCTAGCCTTGCAATCTCTCAAACACTCATTGCCTTCTTTCCGTCAGAATCTGGCTCCCATTTCCATTGGAATTTACTTGGTGTCATTGTCAGTGCAATCGGGCTGGTGGTGGCATTAATCAAAGTAAAGTCGCACCCTAAAATGCATGAAGTCGCCTACGTGTGGGACCTAAAACAAGCACTCAACCAAATCTACCGTAAAAAGAGAGCACTTGATGCCGCCGCTGCTGAAGGTAACGCAGATGCGATGTTAGCTCTTCAATTTAGCTACGAAGGCTCTCGCCAACTCTGGCAACTCGATGACAATACCCTTACGATGGAAAGCTTAGCCGCCGCCCAAAACAAGCTTGATGAGCTGGTTGAAAAGCACGGTATTGAGCTGGATATTGCGAACTACCACGTTGGAATTCTAAAAGCGTTTTAGTCGGTTTATTTGTGTTGCTACAAAATAAGAAGGATGGACAAAGACAAGGCTTAACCCTTAAATTCTTTACAAGTGATTAAGCTGATGATTTAGCTTAGTATACTCAAAAAGAGAATCGACAAGAGAGTGTGATGATATGTCAAAAACAGCGAAGCTCCATAACGAAGATAAGTTAGTGAAAAAGGCGTTAGAGATCGGTGGCAAGATGGCTAAAATGCAAGGATTTGATTTGCCAGAATCTCCGCAGCCAGTCAGAGTCAAAGCCATCTATCTCTTTTTAGTCGATGCTAAGCAAATTGCGCCACTTCCAGAAAGTAAACTCGATGGTGCCAACATCAAACACAGGCTAGCACTGTGGATTCATAACGCGTTGCCAGACAACGACCCTCTAAAATAGAAATTTCTATCATCCTATTAAGCGCTGAAACAGGCGCTTTTTAGGAGCAAACAAACCTTACAACCAACAAGTAGAGTGCGTGGTGCTAACTCGCCTCCGTCTATCTTCTGTATACCAACAAATCTTATCGAGTTATCAATGTATATCGCACCTCAAAGCGAGTTGGGATGTTCAGTAGTATTGGTTTACAAAACAGAATCAAAATTGCTAAAGATAAGCCCCGAGAAGCGCTACAATGCTCGTGTTGCAAGAGCGCAACATGGAATACTCATTCACAGAAACCCTAAAGTAACCATACATGTCTAAAGATTTCGAATTCACCACAGAATATACGCTCGACAAATCCTTCTTCGCCGAGTGTTATGACCAAACTAGCCAGCCAGTTAAATTCCCCAAAGCGTATTTGAAAGGAATACTGTTTCTTATTTTTGGTGTGGTTTTACTGGAGTTTGAACTGCTACCTAACGGTTATGTCGGTTGGTTCTTTATTGTATTGAGTGTGATTGAGGCGTGCAGTGTTTACTTCAAAAGAACTTGGTGGTTGTGGCGACAAACCATCAGCTCTAGCCGTGGCAATAAAGTGGTGTTTCAAGTTAACGCGGATGGAGTGCGCTACAAAAGCGGTAAAATCGACTGCAGCATTGTTTGGAGTGAAATCGACCAACTCGAACAAACTGATTTGGGCTTTATCCTTCATCTGGGTAAGCAACGCCAGTACATCAGTAAATCTTGCTTAAATGACGAAGTAATCGCGTTTATGGTAAAGCAGCATGCAGCAGCGAAAACGAATTAACAAATTCCTACTAACCAAACTAAAGAGGTGAGCCAATGGGTTCGCCTTTTTTGATCTTCATGGGTTAACTCTAACTCAGGCTCAATAGGCAAATCGGTCATTCCAGCGAGCCCAAGAATCTACTTCCTACGCGTTACGTATTTACACTAGAGAACAAATACTCAGAAAATTATTGAAATGAGTTCAAACAAACGTTCATCAAAAAGGTGAGTAGAAGTTTCTATGCAAACAATTAAGTATCGTTTTTGGAGGTTCGTTTCTTTATTTGTATGGCGTGCGGAATCTTGTGAACTATGATTTAGCAAACACAATAATGGGGCTTGTCCTAGCGACTCATCTCTACTCCAAAGTGTTTTGGTGCAGAATTGAACTTTATTCGAGCTCTGGGAATATTGGTTTAAGGCTTCACATCTATTTGAGGGTAGGATATCTGCATGTTAGCTATAGCCCATACTCGAAGGTTGAATAATCACACTTGGCATTATTAACTCGGTCATTTCAGCGAGTCGAAGCGAGACTAGGAATCTAAACGTGCATCGCAAAGTCAGTATTTGCACTGTACTGCACAGAAAGTGATGAGTAGATTCTGTTTTATGTTCCTGAAGCCATGGAGCAACGATGTTCGCCCCTTAGCGTGTTTTGCTTTCGGAGCTATTTCGTAATTGCTTCTGATGATGCTTTCAAATGGCTGAGGTTCATAGATGCGATATTGATTAGTGGATTTATTGATATAAATCGTGATTTAAATCAATAGTATATTAGATTTATAAACATACGATGAATGCCACTATACACATAATAGATACCCTTGGACGGTTGTAGTTTTAATTTTGAAGCAACCTTTCATATCGATTAGTTAGGTGATGTATTTGGACAAAATTGATAATGAATGGGGATGTATCCATACCCGTTACCACGACTGCAGCAACGTCAAAGCATGTATTGTGACTGTTTCAGATTTAGACAAGATCTCTGAAAAACTGACTTCGGCAGTACTTGATTCTTCATGGATGCTTGACCTAGATAAAGGTACCAGAAGGACTTATGAGTATACAGCTAGAGAGACCGCTAATGCTTTGGTGGAGATCTTTAAGAAGTTTTCTGATGACCATCAACTAGGAGTTGAGTTTGGTGAAGTTATGGTTTCTATCAGTTCAGCTCGTTCACTATCAGTTATCTTTGATCATATAGCACTACCAATCGCCGAGATATGGAAACCTCAGATCAAACAAAATGAAGGTTTTGATTTCCACACTGAGTGCACACAACAGTTAATAAACTTTGGAGAGGCAAAGTTTTCTGGGAGTGTAAACCCTCATGGTAAAGCAATACCACAAGCAGAAGGTTTCATTAATGAAGAAAAGCATTTTAGGGACCGGGCACATTTAGTTAATTTAACATCCCCAAAATCTATAGAGAATTTGGACGATGACAAGTTTGGTGCCATAGCTGCATTTTCTATAAATTCAAAAGATCACGATTCAATAATGGATAATGCAATAGAAAGCATTCAGGAGTCTGGACTGTTTGAAAAGGTTCAATGCGCTTACGTTATTGGAGTTGTTGTATGTTAGATATTAGAAGCATTAAGGCAGATGCTCGCCCACAAGTTAATATTGGTGAATTAATAGAAACACTTCATAAAGATGGTCCAGTGGATCATGAAGTCATACAGGCGTTAACCTATTACAAACTGTTTCATTCTGAAGTTTTTAAAAGCTTTGAATCTAAGGTTCTGTCAGTTCTTGGGCTGTTTTATAAAGATGAGAATCCAACAGATTTGTATTCTTTTTTATTGGCAGGAATAGGAAGAGAAAACAAAAAACGATTTGGTGAATGGCTTACCCCAGTCCAAGCGAGTGTACGATTAGCAGTGGAAGAAAATCGATACACCTCAATATCAGCGCCAACCAGTGCAGGTAAATCTTTTTCATTAAGGGATTATATTTTTGAGCAAGAAGAAGATAGCGTAATAGTTGTTCCGTCTCGAGCACTTATTGCTGAGTATATGGCGACCTTGAGAGAGCGTTTTAAGGACAATAAGCAGGTTATGATCTCTTCCTTTGTTGATTGTGTGTTTACAAGCCGAAAGTTGAGACGAATTTTCGTTCTTACTCCAGAGCGAGCTAGAGAAATTTTTTCACACAAAGAAAAATTGAATATCTCGCTATTCTTTTTTGATGAGGCTCAAGTATCAGAAGAAGTTGAAAGAGGGGTTATTTTTGATGTTTTAGTTAGGCGAGTGAAGACTGCCTACCCAGAAGCAAAACTGGTCTTTGCACACCCTTTTGTAGATAACCCTGACGCCCAAATGAAGAAGCACGAGTTGGACGAGAGTCAGGCATATTCTCGGTCGTACCCTCATAATACTGTTGGTAAAGCATTTGTATTTGGTCATAGTAACAAGAAAGATTACTTTTTCTCACCGTATAAAGAACAAGGTCACCATGTAAAGAATAGTATCCAACTGGATGAAAAATTTGAAAAAATTGCTTTTAATGGTATTCATACAGTTCTGGTTTTTGTTTCTAAAGCGTCATTATATCGAGGGGACTTTATCGATGATTTTCAGAAGTATGTCGACCGGTTTGAGTCAATTGAAGATGAATCTGCAACATCTATAATTCAAGAGGTTGAATTGTTGATTGGAGCAAACGAGCAAGACCATCGTTCTAATCTTGTTAGTTTGCTAAAAAAAGGAGTAGTTATTCATCATGGCTCTGTACCTCTTGAAGTGCGGTTCCTGATTGAAGAATTTATCCGGCAGGGTCATGCAAAGATTTGCTTTGCTACTAGTACATTAGCTCAAGGCATAAATATGCCATTCGATGTTGTTTGGTTGGACAATATGAGAATGCAGGGTGGTGATGAAGAAGACAAAGCACTAGCATTCAAAAACTTGATAGGACGTAGTGGACGACTTTCTAAAGGGACAGTGTTTGATTTTGGGTATGTATATACAAAGAGCCCTATATTACTTTCATCGCGTTTAAATACACCATTTACTCTATCTGAAGAGTCGCGCCTCGAACAAGATATAGAAGGCTTGGATGATGAAAGGGAGCTTATTTCTTCAATAATCGAAGGTACATTTGATGAGGAGATGAATCTTCCTTTAACTAAGGTGGATAGACTCTCAACAAAAGAAGCGCTTGAGCTAATGGAGTCCGTTTTATACTTTATGTATGAAGGTGGATTTGGAACAAAACTATTTGGCAAGGACAATAGAGAGAATAGGCTAGCTACAAAAGACCATCTAAGGGATATTTATGAAATCTCGCTAGGTAGGCCTCTGTTGCCTGGAGAGAAGAATGTCTTTGATACTGCAATCGAAATATTCTTTCATTTGATTCAGGGACGAAGCTTTAAGGAAATTGTAGGGATAAGGTACAGCTATATTTCAAATAGAGGCAAAAACCAAAACTTGGATGCCAACTTCACTCAGCCTGCGAATAAACTACCAGATAGTGGGTTATCTAATGAATATCCACTGTTTAAAAATACAAAATCTAAGGACGTGAGTTACGATGCTGTCGTATTTGATACCTATGATTATTTGGATACGGTAATCTCATTTTCTTTATCAGATGTGCTAATTGGAGCTTTTAGTATTTACCATAACCATACTAAAGATACTAAGGCGCTAAAGATGGTAGAACTATTAAAGTACGGCACTAACGATACTGTTCATACATTGTTGCTACGGTATGGATTTCCTCCAGAGGAGATTAAAGAAATATCAATGTACGTAGAATCTATCTCTGAAGAAAATATTTTGTTTAAGCCAGATGTTATTGGCTCCCCGGATAATGTGAGAGAGCTCGTTGACTGGTATCTACCATAAAGCTGCAGGCGGAATCAACAGATAGCGTGGAGTTGTGGGGTAAGTCATTAATTATACTTTTTATATATATTTAATAACCTCATGCGGGAGAGCTAGTGTGTAATGCCTAGCTCATTTTTGTCCAAAAGTGAGTTATAAAAATCTTTCCCAAAAACAAAAAGGCGAACCAATCGGTCCGCCTTTGTCTATTTAGATTCTACAAAAATTAATCTTCGTAGCTATCGATGCTTGGGCACGAGCAGATTAGGTTACGGTCGCCGTATACGTTATCTACGCGGTTTACTGTTGGCCAGTACTTCCAAGATTTGGTTGCTTTAGAAGGGAAGCAGCCAAGCTCACGAGAGTAAGGGCGATCCCATTCTTCTTTCGCTAGGTCAACTTGAGTGTGTGGCGCATTAACAAGCGGGTTGTTATCTAGCGGCCATTCACCGTTCTTAACCTTCGCCATCTCTTCACGGATTGCAATCATCGCATCACAGAAACGATCTAACTCTTCTAGATCTTCCGATTCCGTTGGCTCAACCATTAGCGTGCCTGCTACAGGGAACGACATCGTTGGTGCGTGGAAACCGTAATCCATTAGACGTTTCGCGATGTCTTCTTCGCTGATACCTGTCTCTTCTTTCAGTGGACGAATGTCGATAATACATTCGTGCGCTACACGACCGTTTGAGCCACGGTAAAGAACAGGGTAGTGAGGGCGCAATTGCTCCATCACGTAGTTCGCGTTCAGAATCGCCACTTTCGTTGCGTCTGTTAGGCCAGCTTCGCCCATCATTGCGATGTATGCCCAAGAGATAGGCAGGATAGATGCGCTACCCATATCTGCTGCCGATACTGCGAAGTCTTCGCCGTCTGCACCGTTTTCAATGTGACCCGGAAGGAAAGGTGCTAGGTGCGATTTCACACCGATAGGACCCATACCCGGACCGCCACCACCGTGTGGGATACAGAAGGTTTTGTGTAGGTTGAGGTGAGAAACGTCAGAGCCGATGAAGCCCGGCGTTGTTAGACCAACCTGTGCGTTCATGTTTGCGCCGTCTAGGTACACCTGACCGCCCGCTGCATGAACCATTTCACACACTTCTTTCACTTGCTCTTCGTATACGCCGTGCGTAGAAGGGTAAGTGATCATGATGCTTGAAAGGTTGTCTTTGTGTTTCTCGATTTTCGCTGCTAAGTCGGTGATGTCGATGTTGCCTTCGTCATCACACTTAACCACCACCACTTTCATGGAAACCATAGACGCTGTCGCAGGGTTAGTACCGTGCGCAGAGCTTGGGATCAAACATACATTGCGGTGACCTTCGCCACGGCTTTCGTGGTAGCGTTGAATCGCGATAAGACCTGCGTACTCACCCGATGCACCAGAGTTTGGTTGTAGTGAGAATGCGTCGTAGCCTGTGATTTCACATAGCTTCTCTTTCAGATCTTTTGCTAGCGCTGCATAACCGGCGGCTTGTTCTGCTGGTGCGAACGGGTGGATCGAGCCAAACTCAGGCCATGTTACTGGAATCATCTCTGCTGCTGCGTTCAGCTTCATGGTACAGCTGCCCAGTGGGATCATGCCGTGCGTTAGCGAGAAGTCTTTGTTCTCTAGTTGTTTTAGGTAACGCATCATCTGTGTTTCGCTGTGGTGCGTGTTAAACACAGGGTGGGTTAGGTATTTTGTTGTGCGGCGCAGTGCTTCTGGAATGGCTGCAAACTCGTTGCCTGCGATTTCAGTTGATAGTACTGCAACTTCTTCTTTCACACCGAATACAGCGAATATGGCTTCTACGTCTGCCACGGTTGTGGTTTCGTCGAAGCTTACACCTAGTTTGCCATCTAGCTTACGTAGGTTGATGTCTACTGCCAGTGCTTTTGCGTAAAGCGCTTCAGTTTTTTCTGCGGTATTGATTGTGATGGTATCGAAGAAACTGTTGTGCGCGAGCTCAAAGCCTGATTTCGTTAGGCCAGCGGCTAGAATAGCGGTCATGTGGTGTGTACGACGAGCAATTGTACGTAGACCTTCCGCTCCGTGGTAAACCGCGTAGAAAGATGCCATGTTGGCGAGCAGTGCTTGCGCAGTACAGATGTTTGATGTCGCTTTTTCACGGCGGATGTGCTGCTCACGCGTTTGCATTGCCATACGCAGAGCTTGGTTGCCATTTGTGTCGATAGATACACCGATAACACGACCCGGCATCGTACGCTTGTGCTTGTCACGCGTTGCCATAAATGCAGCATGTGGACCGCCGTAACCCATAGGTACGCCGAAACGTTGTGCAGAGCCAATAGTGACGTCTGCGCCCATTTCACCTGCAGGTTTTAGTAGTGCAGAAGCCAATAGATCCGTTGCTACGGTAACCAGTGTTTTGTTTGCTTGTGCTTTTGCGATGATGTCCGTTAGGTCACGAACCTCACCCGTAGTGCCGGGGTATTGGACCAGTGCGCCAAACACATCTTGTTCTGGTAGTGATTCTAGTGAACCGACAAGAACATCAAAGCCGATGTATTTTGCACGTGTCTTAACGACTTCAAGCGTTTGTGGGTGAACATCGTCAGCAACGAAAAAGACGTTACTCTTGCTCTTACCCGCACGCTTACACAGTGTCATCGCTTCTGCTGCTGCCGTTGCCTCATCAAGCAATGACGCGTTCGCGATTTCCATACCGGTTAGATCCATCACCATTTGCTGGTAGTTTAGAAGGGCTTCTAGACGACCTTGTGAGATCTCTGGTTGGTAAGGGGTGTATGCGGTATACCAGCCCGGGTTTTCCATCACATTACGTAGAATCACGTTTGGTGTGAAGGTGTTGTAGTAACCCTGACCGATGAATGTGCGTTTAACTTGGTTTTGGTCAGCGAATTTGCGCATTGCAACCAGCATATCGGCTTCGCTCTTCGCTTCTGCCAAATTCAATGGTTGCTCTAGGCGAATTTGCGCTGGTACGGTTTCATCGATAAGCGCATCAAGGCTGATTGCGTTGATCGCTTCCAACATTTTTTGTTGGTCTGATTTGTTCGGTCCGTTGTGGCGAGCAACAAACTCGTTTTGTGTGCTGAGGCTTTGAAGTAATTCAGTCATGGTCCTTTACCTACTCCGTGGTTCGGGTAACTGATAAATTTAATTATACATCCGAACCTTAGAAAAAAGCTGCCCGAGATAGGTTCATCAAGGGCAGCTTTTGGGTTTCTGGTTTACTCGTCTTCGATCGAGTTTAGGTATTCTTCGGCGTCTTTTAGGTTGCCAAGCTCAGATGGGTCAGACATCTTCACCTTTACAATCCAGCCGCCTTCATACGGTTCTTCGTTGATTAGCTCTGGGCTATCTTCCAACTCTTCGTTGATTTCTACCACTTCACCTGTGATTGGTGCGTAGATATCGGAAGCTGCTTTCACAGACTCAACGAGTGAGAAACTGTCGCCTGCTTCGATTTCGTCTTCCACGTCTGGTAGGTCAACGAAAACCACATCGCCAAGCATTTCCTGAGCGTGTTCAGAAATACCAATCGTTACGGTGCCGTCACCATTGTCACGTACCCATTCGTGGCTATCTGCAAACTTCAGTGTGTTGTCCATTGCTTAATCTCCAAAATGTCTGTAAAGATTTAAAATTATTTATTGGTAAAGTGGAAAACGATGACACAGCGCTTTTACTTCTTTGCGAACGCGTTGTTCGACTGCTGCGTTTCCTTCAGGATTTTCAACTAATCCATCCAGTACATCGCCAATCCAGTTACCGATGAGTCTAAATTCTTCAGCGCCAAAGCCGCGGCTTGTACCCGCAGGCGTCCCTAAACGGATGCCCGATGTAATCATAGGCTTCTCTGTATCAAATGGGATGCCATTTTTGTTACATGTGATCCCAGCACGCTCAAGCGCTTCTTCTGCTTTATTGCCTTTGAGCCCTTTTGGCCTTAGGTCAACCAGCATTAAATGCGTATCGGTTCCGCCAGTCACAATGTCACAACCGCGAGTTTGCAATACTTGAGCAAGAACTTTTGCGTTGTCGATCACTGAATCGATATAACTGCTGAACTCTGGTCCCAAAGCTTCACCAAAAGCGACAGCTTTTGCTGCGATGACGTGCATCAGTGGGCCACCTTGCAAGCCGGGGAATACTGCTGAGTTGATTTTCTTGATGATGTCTTCGTGGTTGGTCAAGATCATACCGCCACGAGGGCCGCGCAATGTTTTATGTGTTGTGGTTGTCACAACATGTGCGTGAGGAAGCGGGCTAGGATGCGCGCCTGTTGCGATAAGGCCGGCGATGTGCGCCATATCGACCATAAGAATCGCGTTGACTTCGTCTGCGATTTCACGGAATTTTGCGAAGTCGATAGTACGTGGAATAGCACTACCACCTGCGATGATCATTTTAGGTTGGTGCTCAAGTGCTAGCTCACGAACGTCTTCGTAGTTGATTTCTAGCGTTTCACGGTCGACGCCATATTGAACGGCGTTAAACCATTTACCAGAAAGTGCAGGGCGTGCGCCGTGTGTGAGGTGACCACCCGCATCGAGAGACATACCAAGAATGGTGTCGCCCGGTTGAAGCAGTGCCAGTTTCACGGCACCGTTTGCTTGTGCGCCTGAGTGTGGTTGAACGTTTGCGTATTCACAATTGAAAAGTTTCTTAGCACGCTCGATAGCAATGGCTTCCACTGTATCAACGTGCTCACAACCACCATAGTAACGGCGACCTGGGTAACCTTCAGCGTATTTGTTGGTCAGGCATGTGCCTTGCGCTTGCATTACCGCTTTAGAAACAATGTTTTCTGAAGCGATAAGCTCAATTTGTTCATTTTGACGTGTGTTTTCTGCTTGAATACCGGCAAAAACGGCATCATCCATGGCAGACAAATTGGTTGAAAAAAAGTTTTCAAGGCTGTGGTTTTGGTACGTTTTGTTCATGGTAGATGACCTTCCATTTAGCCGCCGAGTAAATGTGGTTTATTTCAACTTGTCGTCTTTACTCGTCAGTTCTCTATTCTGCTAATCCGTACAAGCAGATCAGCGTGAAATCCATTCCCAACAATCGGGACAAAACCCGGCGAAGTGTTGTGAGCTCCAACCCACGTTCGCGCGGTAACAGCATCTCTCAATCTAACAAGTCGGTAACATAACGGTTGATTGTGTATTAATCAATAAAAAATTTCCTATAGGAAACATGTTTTCTTTTTTTGTTATCGAGAGCACGCTTTATTTCGTCGTCTAACCTTTTTTCTACTGTGGGCTTCATGCACAATGAAACCAGACAGGAAGTAAGCAAAATAAATGAGGGATCTATGCCGGAAGATATCTACGATGAATATCCGTCCCTGCAATTAGCAAAAGAATCACAAGAGCAAACCATTGAGCCTTTAAAGTTAGGTCAGCGGATAAAGGATATCCGTGGCAAGTTAGGTATTACGCTTGAAGAGGCGAGCCAAAGAACAGGGCTGGCACGTTCCACCTTAAGTAAAATTGAGAATGAACAAATATCACCTACTTTTCAGGCAATGCAGAAACTGGCGCTTGGATTGCAAATTGATATGCCACAACTCTTTGAGCCACCAAGGACAAAGGTTGCAACAGGGCGCCGGGATATCACTCGTTCCGGGCTTGGAAAGCCGCATCCAACTCAGACTTATGAACATGAACTGCTCGCTACAGAACTTTCCAACAAGAAGATGATGCCGTTTAAAAGCCGAGTGCGCTCGCGTAGCTTTGATGAATACAAAGACTGGGTAAGACACGATGGCGAAGAATTTTTGTTGATCATCTCTGGGGAAGTCACGTTCTATTCCGAGTTTTATGAACCCGTTCGTATGAGTGAAGGTGACAGCGTCTACTATGACGCAAATATGGGGCATATGTTGGTCTCGGTCAGTGAAGAAGATGCCCATATTTTGTGGGTGACGGCTAAATAAAGAACATTTTTATTAAATTTCCAATAATAAAAGCAAACGTTTGCTTTTGGCGGATAGATAAGTAAAATGGCGTCGATTCAACAACTGGAGTTGTTAATCGGCGCTTCTTTTTGCTTCTTTGAATGTGATCAAAACGTTAATCATCACATTTTCTCTTGTTCTAAACTTGTAAATGGTGCAAATTTTCTCCACTCTTGTTTATTATTGGAAACAAGGTTTCCTGATAAGGAAAACGGACCTGAACAAATGGAGACAACAATGACTCAAGAATTACTGAAAACACCACTGCATACGCTGCATGTTGAAGCGGGTGCAAAGATGGTTCCGTTTGCTGGTTATGACATGCCAGTTCAATACAAACTTGGTGTAAAGAAAGAGCACTTACATACTCGTGATTCTGCGGGGCTATTTGATGTTTCTCATATGGGGCAATTGCGATTGCATGGTGAGGGTGCGGCGGCATTTCTTGAGTCATTAGTGCCAGTCGATATTATCGATCTACCACAAGGTAACCAACGTTACGCGTTTTTCACAAATGACGAAGGTGGCATCATGGATGATCTCATGGTGGCAAACCTTGGTGATCATTTGTTTGTTGTGGTTAATGCGGCGTGCAAAGAACAAGATATTAGCCATTTGAAAGCGCATTTGCCGTCAGATGTGACATTAGAAGTGATTGAAGACCGTGCATTACTCGCACTGCAAGGACCAAAAGCCGTTGATGTACTAAAACGCTTTGCTTCCGATGTTGCTGATATGCTGTTTATGGATGTGAAGAAGCTGAATATCCTCGGTGTGGAATGCATTGTCAGCCGCAGTGGCTATACCGGTGAAGATGGATACGAGATTTCTGTACCAAGTACTCATGCTGCTGAACTCGCGAACCAGCTTACATCAGAAGATGAAGTCGAGTGGATTGGTTTGGGGGCTCGTGATTCTCTTCGTTTAGAATGCGGTTTGTGTTTGTACGGGCACGATCTGGATACAACAACAACGCCGGTTGAAGCGAGTTTACTCTGGGGTATTCAGAAGGTTCGTCGTGCTGGTGGCGAGCGTGAAGGGGGCTTCCCTGGCGCAGACATTATTCTCAAGCAAATCGAGACTAAAGATGTCGCGCGTAAGCGTGTTGGCTTAGTTGGCCAAACCAAAGCACCGGTTCGTGAAGGTACGGAGTTATTTGATGCAGAGAACAACAAAATTGGTGTGGTAACCAGCGGTACGGCCGGACCAAATGCAGGAAAACCCGTTTCAATGGCATATGTGAATTCGAACCTTGCGGTTATCGGTACTGAGCTTTTTGCAGAAGTTCGCGGAAAATTACTCCCTATGACCGTTGAAAAAATGCCTTTTGTTCCACAGCGTTACTACCGTGGCTAGCGCTAGATTTAATGAATCTTAATGTTGAAACCTCCTTCGGGAGGTTTTCTTTTTTTCATTTTTCGATAAAGTTATAAGATCTCGAAAATAAGAAGGATAGTGGTATGTATAAGCTTACCGCATTGATAGGGATAGCTTGTTCTGTTTCTTCACTGGCTTCGGCTACGAATGTTGAGCCTTACATTGTTAATGGCTCGCAAGCCGATGTTGTAAATTTTCCCGCAACGGCTTCACTGTTTTTTGATTCTGCAGAATTTGATAATAAATTCTACCCAGACAGTTATTGCGGTGGAACGATATTGGATGATAACCATATTTTAACGGCTGCTCACTGTGTATATGACGATGAAGCTGCCAGATTGTTTACGGTGGTTGTTCCTCAGTTGCAAAATGAATCCGATTTCCCATCCGCGGGTTACATACAAAGACATCGTGTCAGTCAGATTTTCTACCCATCCAGCTACATTGATTCGAGTGTCGAGCTTTATCCGAATGATATTGCAATTCTCAAGCTGGAAACGAGTCTGAACCTTGGCATTTCGGTGAATCGTGCAAGTAATGAAGATTATCGTCATCTAGGGGGTACCTTTACCGCGGTAGGGCACGGTAATACAGTCACTGGACATGATCTTGATGACAGGTTGTTGCAGACAAACTTAGATGCTGTTGATAATTCAACTTGCCAATCTGCTTTTGTTAACGGTGACACGAAGATAACCGATAAGCAGATCTGTTTCTCTGGCGCTTTTGACAACGATACCAATCTCAGTAACTCAACGTGTAACGGAGATTCGGGAGGGCCAGTGTATTGGAGTGATGGTGGTATCCTTTATCAAGTTGGCATTACCAGTTTTGGTCCAAAAAATTGCGGGACGGGTCCAGTTACCTCCGTGTTTACAGAAATAACTGACTATGCAAGTTGGATCAATCGAGTGCTTAATGGTTCTGAATCACCATCCATGACAGCGACGGATGCTGAGCGGCAAGCTCACATCGATCAATATGGAAAAATCACATTCATCTCCGCATCAGAAGCTAATACAACGGTATCCTCACAGGAATCAGGTGGCGGTACATTAGGTTGGCTATCACTGTTAGCACTTTTAGGTCTTGTTACACGAAAAGGTCGTTATTCAAGCTGACTTAGCTCTCACATTTGACCCCTTTCCAACCTGCTTGAGCAGATTAAACTAAACTTAAGTTTAACGACAAGCGTCAGGGAGAAGGGGTCATGAAACGGTGTTTATCTCTAATTTCGCTTCTACTTTTATCTAATTCTGTCAATGCGTTAGAAGTGGAACCTTATATTGTAAATGGCAATACGGCGAATATTGTTAACTATCCTTCTTTTGCTAGCCTCTTCTATCGCAATAACTCGGTTTACAGTTCATCCAGCTATTGCGGCGCCACAATGATCAATGCGAATTACGCATTAACAGCGGCACACTGTATTTATGGTGATAGCAACTTAATGCTTTATACCGTTGTAACCCCGCAACTCGAAGATGAAGAAAACTTCCTTTCTAATCAACAAGCTCGCGCATCTGAATTTTATTACCCAGACACTTATGTCGACTCGAGTACGGCGCTTTGGCCAGATGATATCGCTATTATTAAAGTAGAAACTCCACTCAGCGTTTCAGATTATTCCTCGCTATTAAACACCACTACCAATGATGTCTATCCCAGTGGTGGAGACTATAAAGCCATTGGTCATGGACTGGAGAACGGTAACACAGCCGGAGGGACGCAACTTCTTGAAACGACACTGACTTTTGTCAGCAACAGCGCATGTGCTAGTTATTATGGCGCGAACCTTACAAGTTCACAGGTTTGTTTCTCAGGAGCCGTCTCAAATGGGTATCAGAACTCTACCTGTTCCGGTGATTCTGGCGGGCCAGTGTATTGGTACAACGGTAGTCAATACATACAAATAGGGATCACTAGCTTTGGACCGACTTTGTGTGGTGACACCAGTGAACCCATCTCATCCGTTTTTACTGAAATCTATGATTATCAAAACTGGATTAATCGCGTTATTACAGGATTGGAATCACCCAAATACTATGTGCAGACCGTAAATGGCCGACGAACTTTGATAGAAAATTCAAGTGGTAACGCGGTTGAATCCGAAACGGTAACAGAACAAAGTGGCGGTGGTGGGGGAAGTATAAATTTGTGGTGGTTGTTTGGGCTATTTTTCTGCTTTTTATGGCGAACAAATGAGCAAACTAAGATTTATATAAGAGGATAAATGCTATAAAATTCGCCAGCTTTGGACAATTGAGTAAAATCTCAAAATTAAGATACAAACTCTAAATAATTGATATAAAATGTATTTCACATTTTTATTTTGCGTAGCAATTCGCGGGCTATGTTGACTAATCGTATCTAAACGATAGTTTTATGTTACGCATAAAGTTGAGCTGGAGAGTTTTATCATGACAATTAACGCGACTCATCATTTAACCCTGTTGTCCGATGTCAGCATGCAGTCAAAGCTGTTTAAAGACTCCTTAGAGAAGGGGATTCAGCTCAGTGTAAATATCGTATCGGTCACTGAGCTTGCTCAGGCTGAAGATCCAAATTCGATGCTGGCTGATTACATTCTAATTGATTACTACTACCTCGATGATTCTAACTTCGATGTGTACAATCAAGCTAAAGTGGCAGGTGGTAATACTGCTAAAGAGATTGTAATCAACTGCCCGAAAGACGTGCCTTCTACCAACCTGTTTAAATGGCGCAATCTGGTTGGTGTTTTCTACGTGGATGACGATATTTCTCTGCTTCTGAAAGGCATGGAAAAGATCATGCAGGATGAAATGTGGCTATCACGTAAGGTAGCACAGGACTATATTGAACATTTCCGTTGTGCAAATACAGTAACGACATCACAGGTTTACGCAAACTTGACTAAGCGAGAGAAAGAAATCATTCGCTTGCTTGGTCACGGTGCATCAAACCTTCAGATTGCCGATGAACTGTTTGTGAGCGAAAACACAGTGAAAACGCACCTTCACAATATCTTCAAGAAGATTAATGCGAAGAACCGTTTACAAGCACTGTTGTGGGCGAACAATAACATTGCACTGGAAGAACGTGTTTAAATGAAAAGGGAGCGCAAGCTCCCTTTTTTGCGACTAACGAGTTAGCTCTCTAGTCGTAAATCGTTGGAATGGGTTGACGCTTATGTTGTGTTGCTTTGTAAATTGCAACCAATCGTTGAGTGACGTCTTCTGAAACAGGTTTACCTTCTAAGAAGTCATCGATCTGTTCGTAGGTAAGGTTTAGTGCATCTTCGTCTGCTTTTTGCGGATCAAGCTCTTCTAAATCAGCCGTAGGAACTTTTTTAACGAGTTGCTCGGGAGCACCTAATGTTGCTGCTACTTCGCGGACTTGACGTTTATTTAAACCAAACAGAGGGGCAAGATCGCATGCGCCGTCACCAAACTTGGTATAAAAACCCGTGATGTTTTCCGCTGAATGATCAGTGCCTAATACAAGGCCGCCTACATATCCCGCAATTTCATATTGTGCGATCATACGTGCGCGAGCTTTCACATTCCCTTTCACAAAGTCGATCTTACTTTGGTCTTGCGGTAGAAGGGGAGTATCTGTGAGTGCGACATGAGATGCTGCATGCAAACCGTCTACACCTGCCTTGATATTCACAGAGACGGAATGTGTTGGTTGAATGAAACTGAGCGCAAGCTGAGCTTCATCTTCGTCTTTTTGTTCACCATAGGGTAGGCGAACCGCAATAAACTGATAGCCACCGCCAGTGTCTTCATTCAATTGGTTGATTGCTAACTGGGCTAAGCGACCGCAGGTGGTAGAGTCGACACCCCCACTGATACCAAGTACTAATGATTTGCAGCCTGCTTGCGTGAGCTTTTGTTTGATAAAGTCAACACGACGAGAAATTTCGAAGTGTGGATCAATTGAAGGTAATACGCGCATTTCATCGCGGATCTGCTGTTCCATGAGATTTCCTTCCTGCAGCATTGTTATTTCAAGATTTGATGGTGGTATCATACCGTAATGAGCAGATTAGAAAACTGTGAAGCGGTAAATCAATAATGAAAGGAAATAAAATGCTCAAAATAGCGGTTTTTGGTAGTGCATTTAACCCGCCAAGTTTAGGACATAAAAGCGTGATCGAATCGCTAAGTCACTTTGATCAAATACAACTTATCCCAAGTATCTCACATGCATGGGGTAAAGAAATGTTGGATTATGACAGGCGCTGTGAACTGGTTGATGCATTCATTGTTGATCTCTCTATGCCACAGGTTGTACGTTCAACGGTTGAAGAAGAGTTGTTTATACCCGGACAGAGCGTGACCACCTACGCAGTTTTAGAACGACTGCAAAAGAATTTTCCAGATGCTGACATTACTTTTGTCCTTGGACCAGACAATTTTTTCAGCTTCAGTAAGTTTTACAAAGCTGAGGAAATCACCAAGCGTTGGAATGTGTTAGCTTGTCCAGAGAGAGTAGCGATACGCAGTACTGATATTCGCCTTGCTTTACACAATGGGGAAGATATTTCTCACCTCACCACGTTAAATGTTCAACGTATATTGGTCGATTCAAAATATTATTGATAGATGTGCCTGAAGGGGTATCAATGAATCGGTTTCATATCGGCTTAAGTATTTGTTTTGTTTCATTTCCCTCCTTGAGTTGTGAGTTGTATCAAGTGAATGGTGAACGTGAGTCTGTCATGTTTCATTCCCCAAATGGTGTGTGTTTTTCGTTACTTGAGGGTGTTGAATACACAGTAGATAAAATTGATTCAATTGCTGAAATTGCTAACGAACAACCTAAACCTGATACAAGTTATTGGTCTGGTTGGGTACTGAAGACCGAAACAGATCCGCTGATCACCCAAAGTCTTGCTCATAGCTATTTTGGTATTGGGGTTTGGATGCCATCTCAGTTGGAAGAGCGTTTTAACTCAATGACCACTCAAGAGTGGATTATGAATCATGGGCTGCAGTTTAGTCTAGGATTTGGTGAACGGCGCATTGGAGAACCACGACTCCGATTAGACTATCGGTGGCATGATAAGCTTGATGGCGACATGATGATGCAGGTGGAATTACCATTTTAAGTCTTTGTGAGCAATATATTGCCAGCGAGGCAATATATTGCTTAGCTCAATGCAGAGCATTGCCTGCCTCGCTGTGAGTCTCTCGATTTCTAACAGAAATTTATGGCGTGAAAATTGAATCATTGCAACGAATCATTTCGATAGCAGATAGGGACGAACAATGGGTAAAGGTGTTAAGGTTGGTGATATAGGCACAGATCATGATGGCTTTCCGCCAACACCCGTGACGGCGGGTTCTCCAGATGTAAAGTTCGACTCTGTACCAGCAGCTCGGGTTGGTGATCCTCTTGCACCACATGATAAACCCAAACATCCACCTCATGGCAGAAGTATCGCATCAGGTTCTGGTACTGTGAAAATCAACGGGAAGGCGGCGGCAATTACGGGTGGAAGTGTCGATTGTGGCGGAGTTACGATTGGTAGCGCCACAGTTAATGTCGGCTCATAATACTTTAATAAAGTACAACCAATGTGGGAGGTATCACCTCCCATTTTTTGTTTTTGAATATCAAAATCCTGACATTAATCTAAAGAGAAACAAGTTGTCATTTGGGCCGATTTGTTTAGAATGCTCGGATGTTTGCTGGAAGGTACATCCGTATTTGTGCTGAACAGTAACCGAATTCGTTTTAAATTTTTACCTTTTAACCTCGTAATTGGTTGAAAAACAAAGATTTACTTTCAATGCATGTGTTGCTTGGTGTGCAACACCACTGTAAAGGAAATATAATGCCTATTATTACTCTTCCTGACGGCAGTCAGCGTCAATTTGACAACCCAGTTTCTACTCTTGAAGTCGCTCAATCTATCGGTCCGGGTCTTGCGAAAGCAACCATCGCTGGTCGTGTAAATGGCGATCGTGTTGATGCGTGTGATCTGATTGAACACGATGCAAGCCTTGAAATCATCACAGTGAAAGATGAAGTTGATGGTCTGGAAATCGTACGCCACTCATGTGCTCACCTTCTTGGTCATGCGATCAAGCAGCTTTTCCCTGAAGCGAAAATGGCGATTGGTCCTACAATCGACAACGGTTTCTACTACGATATCGACTTAGAGCACTCTCTAACGCAAGAAGATCTTGAGAAGATTGAGAAGCGTATGAAAGAGCTTGCGAAGACTAAGTACCAAGTTATCAAGAAAAAGGTTAGCTGGCAGGAAGCACGCGACGCATTTGAAGCGCGCGGTGAAACATACAAGATGGAAATCCTAGACGAGAACGTCGCTCGCGACGATCGCCCTGGTCTTTACCATCATGAAGAATACATCGATATGTGTCGTGGCCCACACGTTCCACATATGGGTTTCTGTCAGCACTTCACGCTACTTAATGTAGCGGGTGCTTACTGGCGTGGTAACAGTGACAACAAGATGCTTCAACGTATCTACGGCACAGCATTCCACGACAAGAAAGCGCTGAAAGCGCATTTAACTCGCCTTGAAGAAGCAGCGAAGCGTGACCACCGTAAAATTGGTAAGCAGCTAGACCTATTCCACATGCAACAAGAAGCACCAGGAATGGTGTTCTGGCACCATAATGGCTGGTCTATCTTCCGTGACTTAGAAGTATTCGTACGTCAAAAACTGACAGAATACGATTATCAAGAAGTAAAAGGTCCATTAATGATGGATCGCGTTCTTTGGGAACGTTCGGGTCACTGGGACAAATACGCAGATGCGATGTTCACAACGTCTTCTGAGAACCGTGAATACGCAATCAAGCCTATGAACTGTCCGGGTCACGTACAGATCTTCAACCAAGGTCTAAAATCGTACCGTGACCTACCGCTACGTATGGCTGAATTCGGTTCATGTCACCGTAACGAGCCATCAGGTGCACTACACGGCATTATGCGTGTACGTGGCTTTACACAGGATGATGCACACATCTTCTGTACTGAGAGCCAAATCCAAGATGAAGTCACTGGTTGTATTAAGATGGTTTACGATACATATCAAACTTTTGGCTTCTCTAACATCGTAGTGAAACTGTCTACGCGTCCTGAAAAGCGAGTAGGTTCCGACGAAATCTGGGATCAATCTGAAGAAGCATTAAAACTGTCTTTGGAATCGATGGATATTCCATACGAGATCCAAGAGGGCGAAGGTGCGTTTTACGGTCCTAAGATTGAATTCACGCTATACGACTGTTTAGACCGTGCATGGCAATGTGGTACTGTTCAGCTAGACTTTAACCTTCCGGGGCGTCTAGGTGCTACTTACGTAGATGAGAATAACGAACGCCAAGTGCCAGTGATGATTCACCGTGCAATCTTAGGTTCACTAGAGCGTTTCATCGGAATTCTGATCGAAGAATACTACGGCTTCTTCCCAACTTGGTTGTCGCCAGAGCAGGCGGTAATCATGAATATTACTGACAAGCAATCAGATTATGTTCAGGAAGTGGCACAAAAACTACAAAAATGTGGAATTAGAGCTAAAGCGGACTTGAGAAATGAGAAGATTGGCTTTAAAATCCGCGAACATACTTTGAAGCGTGTACCGTATATGCTTGTTTGTGGCGACCAAGAGATGGAAGCAGGCGAAATTGCAGTACGTACTCGTAAAGGCAAAGATCTCGGCAAGTTTAAAGTGGATGACTTTATTTCATACATCCAAGACGAGATCGCTAGCCGTAAGCTCAATCTGGAGGAATAAGCTATTAAAGGCGGAAGACGCGGCCAACAACCGGCCAAGCAAAATGCTCATCGTTTAAACGGTGAAATTCGTGGCGTTCGTGAAGTTCGTTTAACAGGCGCAGACGGTGAATCAGTTGGTGTTGTATCAATCCAAGAAGCAGTAGCAGCAGCTGAAGAAGCGGGTATGGATCTGGTAGAAATCAGTCCAAACGCTGAGCCACCAGTATGCCGTGTGATGGACTACGGTAAATTCCTCTTTGAGAAGAGCAAAGCTGCTAAAGAGCAGAAGAAGAAGCAAAAGCAGATCCAGATTAAGGAAGTAAAATTCCGTCCTGGAACTGATATTGGAGACTATCAGGTAAAACTACGCAACCTGACGCGTTTCCTTGAAGAAGGCAACAAAGTGAAGGTAACAATTCGCTTCCGTGGCCGAGAAATGGCACACCAAGACATCGGTGTTGACGTTTTAAATCGTCTTAAGGAAGACACTGTTGATTTAGCAGTAGTGGAATCTTTCCCTAAGAAGATCGAAGGTCGTCAGATGATCATGGTTCTTGCCCCTAAAAAGAAGTAATTAACGGCTTTGCAAGTAATGAAACTCAGCTGCCGTAAGGTAGCTGGGTTTGTTCGCCCTAATTACTATTGTTAATACAACTCAACAATGCGGAGTTATTCATCATGCCTAAGATGAAAACCAACAAAGGTGCTGCTAAGCGTTTTAAGAAAACTGCTGGTGGTATTAAGTTTAAGCACGCTACTAAACGTCACATCCTGACTAAGCGTACTACTAAGAACAAGCGTCAGCTACGTCCAAATGCAATCCTTCCTAAGTGTGAAGTGGCTGCAGTTGCTCGTATGCTACCATACGCATAATTCTTTTTAGTTTATTAATCGTTTAGTTTAGGAGAAGCATAATGCCTCGCGTAAAACGTGGTGTACAAGCTCGTGCACGTCATAAGAAAGTTCTAAAACAAGCTAAAGGTTACTACGGAGCACGTTCACGTGTTTACCGCGTAGCTTTCCAAGCAGTTACTAAAGCTGGTCAATACGCTTACCGTGACCGTCGCAACAAGAAACGTCAATTCCGTCAACTATGGATTGCACGTATCAACGCTGCATCTCGTCAAAATGGTCTATCTTACAGCCGTTTCATTAACGGTCTTAAGAAAGCATCTATCGAGATCGACCGTAAGATCCTTGCTGACATCGCGGTATTCGACAAAGCTGCATTCGCAGCTCTAGTTGAAAAAGCGAAAGCTGCTCTTTAATTAGAGTTAGTTATTAGGATTAAGGAAAGGAGAGCTTCGGCTCTCCTTTTTTGTCTTTATAAATTAGAAAGAGGACTAGTTACCCCACTCGCACCACGCTCTAAGACATGAGTGTAAATTTGGGTGGTTTTTACATCACTATGGCCCAACTGCTCTTGGACAGTCCTAATATCAGCGCCTGACTCTAGAAGATGAGTAGCAAAGCTATGGCGTAATGTATGGCACGACACATTTTTTTCTATCTCAGCGTTACGAGCTGCCGCTTTGACAGAACGCTGTAGCACTGCTTCATTAATATGCTGTCTGCGTTCAAGATTTGATTCAGGATCAATGCTCGTTCTAGACGACGGGAAAATATAGTGCCAACCAAATTCAAATTCGCATCCTGGATATTTTCTTCGAAGTGATTCTTTTACCCAGGTTCCACCATAACCTTTTGAGTTCATATCTTTATCGTAGTATCTTCTTGCAAGTGCTTCATATTCTTTTAGCATAGGATGAAGTTCTTTCGCTAGCGTGACCGTTCTGTTCTTACCGCCTTTCCCTTGCCATATTCGTATTGCACCATAGTGATAATCTATATCATGTACCCGTAGCCTTACACATTCCATTAAACGTAGGCCTGAGCCATATAGCAGCATTATTTGTAGTTTGTATTTCGGATTAATATGTAGAACAAAACGCCGCATTTCTTCTTTAGTAAGAACTACTGGTAATTTTCGGTCTACTAATGACTTTTGGAATTTTAGCTCTGTATTTAAAGGTGTTCTAAAGTATTCGCGATATAAAAAGTGAATTGCATTTAGCGCTAAAGATTGCGTTTTGGCTGCAACTTTACCATTCATTGCAAGGTGAGATAGAAATTTCTCAACATCTTTATCTCCAAGCTCCGAAGGATGAGTCATATGATGAAATACGATATACTTCTGTATCCATATAAGATATGCATCAATAGTGCGTGGAGAGTAATGGCGTGTATGCATGTATTCTTTCACATTCAATAAGAACTGACTTTTCATATAAATGCCTGTTTATTTATCCAGTCATTTAACTTTAAGCTATTTGAAATAACTAAGAGACTTTTAGTCGTATAAGTTGAAGTGAAAATAAGCTTTCTAATACATATAAATCACAACTTTTCATTCGGTTATGTGAAATTAGTCATATGTACTCTTACAGGAAAAGCTACATGATAGTCAGAGTGAAAAGAGACTTTTTGTAGTATAGAAAGCGTTATGTAGCAAGGAGATACGGTGTGCTTAACTTTTTGAATAAAAAGTCTTATGTTCAGTCAGTCGCTAAAGATGTAGCTCCTAAACTGTGTGCTAAGTTTGGGAAAAAGCTCGTCTATTCGTTTCAGGAAATTAGTTGGGCATTGAGTGAGATTAAGCGCAGTGATGACCAGTTCTATAAGTCAGTTTCTTATGGCATGTTGTTGCCTTACAGCAAAGAGTTGGCTATCGAGTTACAAGAAGACTTAGGCGACTTGTTAGAGTTTCAAAAGTCTGTTGGAGAGATCTTATTTAACGTGTCGGAAGTTCCTTCTTTTGAAAGCTATCTGTTATATGCAGAGGTAAATTCAGCACCTAAATGTAGTGTTACGAACACGACTTTAGATAGTTCCGGTGGAGTAAACTTTCTTGATTTTGGTGGCGCTGACTAGCTACATAACAAGGCGTTCAAGAGGGATTCATGCCGCGTGGCATTCTTGGTATGCGGTGGTTTTTGGTGGTGAAAGTGGTCTGCGGAAGGTTGTTTTAGGCGGCATTCACCCCTTAACGCAGCGTTATATGCTCTAGAGGAAATGGATAATTCGATGATTGAGACTGAAAGGCTAATACTTAGCCCTGTAACCCCAGAAGATTCTGATATTTATACAAAACTTCTGACTTGCGCTGAAACGACAAGATATTTACCGGGTGGAAAGCCTTTTAGCTTGGAGTACATTCAGAATTACGTACCAAGCAAAGTGGCTCACTGGTCGAAAGGCTATGGTACTTTCATTGTTGCGTTAAAGAGTAAGCCATCTCAAAAAATCGGTTATGCTGGCGTTGAGTTAGTTCCGGACTCGAGTTTTTCAGATATCAGGTATGCATTACTACCTCAATATCAAGGTAAAGGCTACGCTTTTGAAGCTTCAAAGGCAGTCCTAAATTTCACCTTGGAATCGGGTTTTGTGTCTGAAGTTTATGGAGTAGCGGTAATAGAAAATCTGGCATCAGAAAAACTACTCCGCAAGCTTGGTATGCAAGAATCCGCAGAACGTTTGTACGACAGTGATGACTTGGTTACTCTCTCTACTCAAACACGCATATAACAAAGCGTTTAAGACGGATTCACAACGCTTGGCAGTTTTGGTTTGAATTAACTTTAGTGGTTACGGCACAATAGTTTAGGTACGGTGGTCGCGTTGTTCACCACTTAACGCGGCGTTATGTGAATAGGGAAAATCATGACATTACGAGTAGTTCCAGAATTGTATTGTTTCGATATAAATGTAAGTAAGGCTTTCTTCACAGATATTCTTGGTTTTGCCATCAAATACGAAAGGCCAGAAGAACAGTTTGTATACTTAACACTCGATGGCGTCGATTTAATGTTAGAAGGCTTATCCAGTCAAAGTCGTAAGTGGATCACTGGTAATCCAGAATTCCCGCTGGGCCGTGGTATGAACTTTCAGTGGGACGTTAATGACATTGAACGCTTATATCGTGAAGTGTGTTCGAAATCTAATGAGTCAATTTATCTAGCGCTCGAATCTAAATCGTATGAATGTGGTACTAAGTCCGTCGTTCAAAAGCAGTTTATCGTGCAATCACCAGACGGGTACTTGTTTAGGTTCTGTCAGGACGTCTGTTGACAAAATTCACATAACAAAGCATTTAAGAGGGATTCTCAACGCTTGGCGGTTTCAGCTCAAAGTTCAGCTTAAGTGTTTATGGCACAATGGCTTAGTTTTGGGTGGTTTGCGTTGTTCACCCCTTAATGCGGCGTTATGTTTACTTGTATTTCAAATGATTAAAGGTCTTAGGCTCTGATTCTTTGCCCCTCTGGCAATTCGTCCCTAGTAGACTCAGCAACTCCGCATTGTCTGTCTAAGTTCTTGAACCTCTCAGCCCGCAAAACATGCCAATGTTCGCGGGTTGCTTCATTGTCAGGTCGTGGAGGTTGGCTGTTGGTGTAACTGGCTTAAAGTCGCTTTTAGGCTCTTTGCCAATAAGCATTTCGGCTTGGCAGTTGCCTCGGCAATTCAGCATTGTTTGGCGCTTTGGTTGGAAAGAAAGGGCATTTGTTGAAACTTAGTCAGGTTGCCTCATTGGGCAGGGAAGTGGAATTACAGGTTTTAGGTTAATCGCTTTTGGTGGCCAAGTTGGTTCAAGCCTTGTGGTTTTCTTCAGAAAGCCAGTTAGAAATAGCATTTCTTTCTCAAGTAAATCATGTGTTTGTGGTAAAACATAACAAGCAATTTAAGAGGGATTCACAACGCTTGGCATTTTAGCTTCTACTTCAAATTTAGTGTTTATGGCACAATGCGTTAGGTTTGGGGGGGGAGGCGTTGTTCACCCCTTAATTGGGCGTTAGGCGCAGTAAGAAATTTCTTGGTTCAAATCTCTAATTTCTCTTTGGCTATTTGTCCCAGTTTATCGGCAATCTAGCTTTATCTTCCCAAGTTCTTGAATTACTCAACCCGTAAAACATCGCAATGTTTACGGGTTGCCTCATTCGGTTTTCTAGTCGGTTTGTTGTTAGTTTCTTTAGCTTAAATCGCTTCAATTTTATCTGTCTTCGAAATACGTTTATTAGCTGGAACTTTGCTCTGAAAGTTAGTCTTTCTAATTCCCTTTCTATGTGCTGAATTGCCGCTTTAGTATTTGGGTTTTAATCAAATTCAGTGGGTTACGTGTATTTCTTTTTCCCAAAAGGTGGTTTTCTAAATCCAATTTTAACTATTTGCGTGAAGCGCCTAACAAAGCATTTAAGAGTGACTCTCAACGCTTGACGATTTCAGTTTAAACTTGGCTTTAGTGTTTAAGGTGCAGTAGTTTAGGTTAGGTGTTTAGCGTTGTTCGCACCTTAATGCGGCGTTAAACGTACCGAGTAGATTATCGGTTATAATAAGTAGATTTTTATCCATTAATTAAATTGTAGAAATGAGTATTGAATTTTTATCGAATGACTTTGAAAAGGTCAGTTACTTAAGTAACTTGCTCACTAGTCACGCTACTGGTGGAGATGCTGACAATTCCGAATATATTCAGCTTCGTCATGAATTACTAAAAGATCCCACTTTAGCACCAATGCTCCCAGGTTGGTTGAAGCTCCACAGAGATCTGGGTTCATTTTGGGGCTTCATCAAAAATAAGTTTGGTACTTATGCGGAAAGGCGTACTTATCTCTCTGAAGAGTTTGCACCTGTTTGTAATTTCTTGGAGTTTGGCGATACACCTACTTTAAAATCAACGGAACCACCATTTAAGACTCAACAGCATATGCCGCAAAGTTCATCTCTAGTTACAGAAGTAAAACCTAAGAAAGACAAAGTGTTTATCGTGCATGGACGCGATAATGAAGCGAAACAAGAAGTAGCAAGATTTGTCGACAGCGTAGGTTTAACTCCAATTATCCTTCATGAGCAAGCAAGTGGAGGCAAAACTATTATTGAAAAAATTGAGCACTACGCTGATGAAGTCGGGTTTGCTTTGGTTCTCTATACGGCTTGTGATCATGGTCGAGGCATTCATGAGACAAAAGTTCATCCTAAGCAACGAGCAAGGCAGAACGTTGTTTTTGAACATGGTTACCTAATGGCTAAATTGGATCGAGGAAATGTTTGTGCTCTCGTTAAAGGCGAAATCGAAACTCCAAATGATATCAGTGGTGTTGTATATGTAGCTCTTGATGCGGCAGGCGCGTGGAAAACTGAGGTAGCTAAAGAGCTTAAAGCTAGTGGTTATACCCTAAAAGAGTTCTTCTAGTTCATTTTAAGGTACGTTTAACAAACAATTTAAGAGTGATTCAGCACGCTTGGCATTTTTGGTTTGGGTTAAATTTAGTGTTTACGGTGGTCAAATTGAGTGTCGTGGTCGCGTGCTTCACACCTTAATTGGGCGTTATGTTTACTTGTACTTCAATGGCTTAAAGGTTTTAGTTCTTTGTCCCTCTGGTAACCGCCATAGTAACAAGCTACTCAACGTGAGAAAAAACACGCGCTACTTTTGGTTCTGTTTACTTATGGGGTTACGGCTAGTTGCAATTTAAGCGGGGTGTTATAACACCCATATACGTAAATATTTTGAGGTTTATATGATTCAAAAAATTAGTTTATTCGTACTTTCTACACTTCTTTCGATACCTGTCTATGCAAATACTGTGAACATAGGAAAGATAGCTAGCTTAAGTTTTTATGGTAGTGGTATAAATGAAAAAATGTTCATTACTATCGAGCCCAAAGTATCCAAGTGTGCTTATAGTGGCGCATATGTACTCTCTTCAGCTGATAAACCAGGATTAACATCTGCGCTGTTAACAGCGTTTGCTGCTCAAAAAGATGTAGTAGTTCATGGTACTGGAGAATGTCACTCTAGTTGGAAGAATCATGAAGAGTTAAATTATGCCGAAATCAGAAGGTAAGTAGTAAACATAACAAAGCATTTAAGAGTGACTCACAACGCTTGGCAATCTCAGTTTAAACTTGGTTTCAGTGTTTAAGGTGCAGCAGTTTAGGTTAGGTGCTTTAGCGTCGTTCGCACCTTAATGCGGCGTTAGGTTTAAGGAGTTGCTATCAACAGATTACTAGTATTAACGGGAGCGTTTGTTGCGTTTATCGCGCATAGTAATCCCGTAATTTCAGAATATTGCTCAGAGACAGTTATTCAATCAAATAGGTTAGAAGCAGGTCAAATGGTAAGAGTTCAACAGGGAGAGTTAAGGGTCAATGTCTACAGACGAAGTAAGGTAGAAATTGCTAAGGTGAAAAAACAAGTTGGTAATAGTTTCGATGAAAGATACCCTTCTTGGTGGCCTAAAGACAAATACCCGCTCAATTATGTTTCCGCAGTAGAGCGTTCAGTTGTTCCAGAATATTTTGTTTTTTGGGACCGCAGTCCTGTTAATGGAGCGATAGTAACTCTGATTAATCCAGAATGGTACGATGAATCAGAAGACCTAAGTTACCTTGGTGATGGATGGCAGTCTGGCTTTATCGACTACGACAATCAAGTTTATTATGACACGACAGGTCGGCCTATTAAGTGGGGAACAAAATCAAAAGGCTTGGAGTTATCAAAACTGCCACTGCTTATTCCAAATCATGAATACGATGAAAATACAGGAAACATAAGACTCCTTTGCCAATAAACCTAACAAGGCATTTAAGAGTGACTCACAACGCTTGGCGATTTTAGTTTAAATTTGGTTTCAGTGTTTAAGGTGTAGTGGTTTGGTTTAGGTGTCTGGCGTTGTTCGCACCTTAATGCGGCGTTATGAAATTTAGAGCATTAAAGAATGAAGAGTAAGAGATTAAAAATAGTAT